>NZ_JBSHBL010000114.1:0-27907 GCF_053611985.1 Streptomyces sp. NPDC054770 | reverse complement strand
CCGCCTTCGATTTCTGTGGAGCTAAGGAGAATTGAACTCCTGACCTCCTGCATGCCATGCAGGCGCTCTACCAACTGAGCTATAGCCCCTTGTCCTGTTCCGCCCGGTTTCCCCGGCGGCGACGCCAACATTACACGGTCGAAGGGGTGCACCACCAAATCGTTTCCGTTCTGTGCGGATACGGACGCTAGTGTCGGACTTCGTGACCGTGATCGCGTTCTCCGAGACCCGGCGCCGGGTGCCGGTGGCCCTGGGGGCGTGCCTTCTGTCGTTCACGGCGTTCTGGTTGGCCCAGCGGGCCGCGCACGTGTCGATGATCGACCTGATGGTCTACCGGGCGGAGGGGGCGACCGTCCGCGCGGGCGGCGATCTCTACGCGCTGCGTACGACGGCGGCTCATCTGCCGTCCACCTACCCCCCGTTCGCGGCGCTGCTGTTCACCCCGCTGACGCTGCTGGACGTCACGGGCATGCGCACCCTGGCGACGGCCGGGAACCTCGTCCTGCTGCTGGTGTTCGTCGGGCTGTCGATGCGGCTCGTCGGGCACGCGCGCGCGGAGCGGGTCCTGTGGGTCACGGCGGCGGCGGTGTGGTGCGAGCCGGTGTGGACGACCGTGCGCTACGGGCAGGTCAATCTGCTGCTGGCCGTTCTGGTGCTGTGGGATCTGTCACGCCGTCCCGCCGAACGCCCGGGCCGCTGGGCGGGGGTGGGTGTGGGGCTCGCGGCCGCGGTCAAGCTGACGCCCGCCCTGTTCGCGGTGTTCCTGCTCGTCACGGGCCTGACGGCACGCCTCGGAGGGCGGGACGGCGGCCCGTGGCTGCGGCATGCTCGCGGGGCGGCCGCCGCCTTCGCCGGGGCGACCCTGCTGGCGGCGGCCGTCCTGCCGTACGACTCGTGGCGGTTCTGGACCGGGATGGTGTTCCGGACGGGGCGGGTGGGGCGGGCCGAGGAGACCGCGAATCAGGCCCTGCGCGGCGTTCTGGCGCGTTTGCTGCACACTCCCGACCCGGGAGGACTCTGGGCTGCTGCGGCGGCCCTGACGGCCGTTCTGGGGCTCGCGGTGGCGGTGACGGCGGAGTTGCGGGGCCGGCGGGCCTGGGCGGTGGCCTCCTGCGCGGTCACCGCGCTGCTGATCAGCCCGGTGTCCTGGTCGCACCACTGGGTGTGGTGCGTGCCGGTGGTGCTGCTGCTGTGGACGCGCGGGCTGCGGAAGGCGGCCGCGGGCACGCTGCTGGTGTTCTGCTCGTACGCCCTGTGGTGGGTGCCACACGGGCCGGGGCGGCCCGAACTGCACCAGGACACCGTCGCCTTGACGCTGTCGGGGCTCTACACGGTCGCCGGGGTGCTGTTCCTCGTGCTCGCCCGGACATCGTTGCCGAGGCCGGGCGCCGCTCAGGCCGTGACGAACGAGTAGAACCGCTTGAGCGTGCAGTGCTCTTCGAGGAGCCTGCCGTAGATCGGCTCGCCCTCCAGCTCACGGTAGGTCTCGATCGGGTCGCCTTTTATGATCAGCGCCCGCGCGCATTCCTCGCACCAGTACTGGTAGTCGGGGTTGATCGGCTCCATGTCGCGGACGATCGGGGTGCCGCTCCCGCACCAGTCGCACTTCCGCCTGTGTGCACCCATCGATCAGCTCCAGCTGTGGCCGCAGGCCGTGCACACGTAGGAGATCCCGCCGTTGTCGCCGAGTACTTGGGCGACATGTGCGGAACCGCAGGAAGGGCAGAGCAGCCGGGTGATCGTGTTCCGTATCAACGCCGCACCGAGGAGGTGGCCGCCCTCCTCAAGGATGCTCGCAGGCATCGCTACTCCTCCCGTCGGGCCGCGCCCCCTTCCGGCCGTTTGATTCTGCCACGGCCGGACCAATACGGTCAGCGACGCCTCAGTACCAGTCCGGACACGGCGCCCGCGGCCGCCGTCGCGGCGAGCGCCCATGCGCAGGCTGACAGCGCCTCCGCAGAGGTATACGCCCGCGGGCCCCCAACTGACTCAAGCCGGTTCAAGAACAGTGTGCCGAACGCGGCGACCCCTATGAGCTGACCGAGCTGGGTGACGGTCGCGAGGAGTCCGCTGGCGTCCGCCGCGTCCTCGGGGCGCACGGTTGCGAGCGCGCCGGTGAGCGTCGGGCTGAACGCGAGCGCGAGCCCCGCACCCACGCCGGCGTACGCACCAAAGATCCGCGCGCCCCCGTCGCCGCCGCCGTGGAAGGCCAGCCCGACGCCGGCCACGCCCAGCGCGGTGAGCACGAACCCGGCCGGAGCCAGCGCTCGCTGCCAGGCGGCCGGCCACCTGCGCCAGGTGAGGGCGACCACGCCGAAGACGGCGGCGGTCGGCGCGAAGGTGAGACCGGCGCGCAGCGCGCTGTAGCCGAGGCCGCTCTGGACGTGCAGGGTGAGGGTGAAGAGGAATCCGGCGTTGACCGCCATCACGGCGAGGATGCGCAGGACGGCCAGGCCCATCCCGGGGTGGCGCAGCACCCGGGGCGCGACGATCGGGGCGCCGCCGCGCCGGGCCAGCCTCGACTCGTAGCCGCAGAACAGCGCGAACAGGAGCACGGCGGCGGCCAGGGACAGCCAGGACCACATCGGCCAGCCCTCCTCCTGGCCGAGCACCAGCGGAACCGTCAGCAGCGACACGGCGGCCCCCAGCAGGACCAGGCCGGGCAGGTCCAGGCCGCGGGCCCGCTCGGGACCGGATCCGGGGCCGAGCGGCAGGACGCGCCGGCCGAGGACGAGGAGTGCGGCTCCGACGGGCACGTTGACGAGGAACACCGGCCGCCATCCGGTGCCGAACAGGTCGGCGCTGACCAGGACGCCGCCGACGATCTGGCCGGCCGCGGCACCGACCGCGAGGACCGCCGAGTAGGCGCCGAGCGCCCGGATGCGGGCCTCGCCGGTGAAGGCGCGCTGGATGATGCTGAGGACCTGCGGGATCATCACCGCCGATCCGGCGCCCTGCACCAGCCGGAACACGATCAGCTCGCCCGCGCCCTGGGCCAGGCCGCAGGCGAGCGACGCGGTCGTGAACAGGGCGAGGCCGGCCAGGTGGACCCGGCCGTGGCCGAGCCGGTCGCCGAGCCGGGCGCCGGTGATCAGCAGCACCGCGTAGGTGATGGTGTAGCCGGCCACGATCAGCTGCAAGTCGGCGCCGGAGGCGTGGAGTTCGGAACTCATGGTGGGTGCCGCGACGTTCACGATGAAGACGTCCAGCACGGCCATGAGCAGGGCCGCGAGGACGACCGGGAGGAGCAGCCGGTGCCGGTTGTCAGTGCCGGGTGCTTCACTTTTCGCAGGGGTCGGAGCGGGTGCGGGACCTGGTCCCGTGCGGGATGGCGTCGTCATGCGTCCGAGCGTGGCGGCGGCCCGGTACGGGTGCCGAGAGCCCGCCGATGCTGGTACTGGCAGCACCTGGCAGGGGACGGGGGCTGCGCCCACGATGGAGGACGTGACGACGGGGGACGTGACGATGGCGACGACAGCACACCGCCGCAGGCCGGAGCTGGCCGCCTTCCTGCGCAGCAGGCGGGCCCGGGTGCAGCCGGCGGACGTCGGGATGCCGCCGGGGCTGCGGCGGCGCACGCCGGGGCTGCGCCGGGAGGAGGTCGCCCAGCTCTCGGGCGTGGGTGTGACCTGGTATACGTGGCTGGAGCAGGGCCGGCCGATCAACGCGTCGGCGCAGGTGCTGGACGCGGTGGCGCGGACGCTGATGCTGGACCTGCCGGAGCGGGAGCATCTGTACCGGCTGGCGGAGGTGCCGTTCGCCCAGATACCGGAGGGGCTGTCCCGGTCGGTCGGCGCGGAGGTGCAGGGCGTCATCGACGCGCTCGACCCGCTGCTGGCGGTGGTGTACACCTCGCGCTACGACGTGCTGGCCACCAACGCCGCCTACCGGGACCTGTTCCTGGTGCCGGAGACGGTGCGGATCGGCGTGCCGAACGTGCTGTGGACGCTGTTCACGGTCTCCGAGGACGCCTGCCCGGTGGTGCACCGGCAGCGTGAACTGCCGATGATGGTGGCGACCCTGCGTTCCTCCTACGGCAGGCATGTCGGCGAGCCGGCCTGGGAGGACTTCATACGGGCGCTGTCTCAGGCCAGTCCGTACTTCGCCCGGCTGTGGGCGAGCGGGGCGGTGGCGCAGCCGGGGCCGCGGGTGAAGACGTTCCGTCATGAGGCGGTGGGCGAGCTGCGGATGACGTCGCAGTCGCTGTCGATCGACGGGATGCCGGAGGCGCGGATCGTGGTCTACACGCCGGAGGACGAACGGGCGCGGGAGCGGGTGGCGTTGCTGCGGGAGCGTCGGCAGCGGCTGTGGCCGGCGACGGAGGAGGCGGCCACCGAGATCATCCGGGAGTGGAACACAAGAAATCCCGCCTTCTGAGGAAGGCGGGAATCTCGATCACCGATCTTTGACAACTCGACAATGTGTGGAGTGTCGATCTGTGGAGCTAAGGAGAATTGAACTCCTGACCTCCTGCATGCCATGCAGGCGCTCTACCAACTGAGCTATAGCCCCGTGCGTTCTTCCCGTCTTTCCGCTTGGCGGGGCGAACAAGAAGAACTTTAGCCTGCGACCTGCCGGAAAGTGAAATCCGGCCGTCAGTCGTCGTCGCCGAGGACGGCTTCCGGGAGGGTGCCGGCGTTGTGCTCCAGGAGCCGCCAGCCGCGCGCGCCTTCGCCGAGCACCGACCAGCAGCAGTTGGTGAGACCGCCGAGGCTCTCCCAGTGCTGGGACTCCAGGCCGAGGAGGCGGCCGATGGTGGTGCGGATGGTGCCGCCGTGGCTGACCACCACGAGGGTGCCCTCCTCGGGGAGCTTCTCGGCGTGCCGGAGCACGACGGGGGCGGCCCGGTCGGCGACCTCGGTCTCCAGTTCGCCACCGCCGCGGCGGACCGGCTCGCCGCGCTTCCAGGCGGCGTACTCGTCGCCGTGGCGGGCGATGATCTCCTGGTGGGTGAGGCCCTGCCACACGCCCGCGTAGGTCTCCCGCAGTCCGTCGTCACGGATCACGTCGAGGCCGGTGAGGGCGGCGAGCTGGGCGGCCGTGTCGGCGGCCCGCCGCAGGTCGGAGGAGACGATCGCGTCCGGGCCGAGGGAGGCGAGCAGGCGGGCCGCGCGGCGGGCCTGGCCGATGCCGGTCTCGGTGAGCTCGACGTCGGTGGAGCCCTGGAAGCGGCGCTCCACGTTCCAGGCGGTCTGGCCGTGGCGCCACAGGATGATGCGGCGGCCGCGGCCCGCGCGGTCGGTCACCTCGCCCGTGGCGCTCATCACCACTCCCCGTCCGGCTCGCCGGCGTCCTCGGCGGCCTGGAGCTTGGCGTGCTCCTCCGCCTTGCCGCGGGTGGCCTTGGCGTCGGCCGGCAGCTCGATCTCGGGGCAGTCCTTCCACAGCCGCTCCAGGGCGTAGAAGACGCGCTCCTCGCTGTGCTGGACGTGGACGACGATGTCGACGTAGTCGAGCAGGATCCAGCGGGCCTCGCGGTCGCCCTCGCGGCGTACCGGCTTGGCGCCGAGTTCCTTCTGGAGGCGCTCCTCGATCTCGTCGACGATCGACTTGACCTGGCGGTCGTTGGGTGCCGAGGCCAGCAGGAAGGCGTCCGTGATCGACAGGACGTCGCTGACGTCGTAGGCGATGACGTCGTGGGCGAGCTTGTCGGCGGCAGCCTGGGCGGCGGCGGAGATGAGCTCGATGGAACGGTCGGTTGCGGTCACTGCGTGGCTTTCCTTCGGCGGTCGTTTGACACCAAGGGTCTCACGGACCACGGGGCGCACCCCACGTGATTACCGCGTCACGTGGGGTGCGAGGGGCCGTCGCTCAGGAGGAGGACGGTTTGTAGTCCTGGCCGAGGACGACGGAGACGTCTGCGCCCGAGCCGACCGTGCCCTTCTGGACGGTGCCGGCGCCGAGGCCGAGGGTCTTGGCGACCTCGGTGGCGTTCTCCTTGTCGGCGGCGTCGGAGTACAGCACCTTGGAGGTGGCCTGGGTGCCGGAGGCCGTACCGCCTTCGAGGAAGGTGTAGCCGCCGTTGACGAGGACCACGCGGGCCTTCTCGGTGTCGTCCTTGACGCCGGTGGCGTTCTGGACGGAGACGCGGACCGCGGAGCCCGCGGAGGGGCTCTTGGCGGTGCCGCCGAGGATGTCCTTGACCACGCTGGAGCTGGTCTCGGCGCTGAGGGTGCCGTCGTTCTGCACGGGCAGCAGGGCCGTCTTGTAGTCGCCGTCCTTGGCGAGGTCGGCGAGCTTGGCGAGGAAGGTGCCGAGGTCCTTGTCGGTGAGGGAGGGGTCGAGGATCTGCGCGAGGGTCTGCACGGTGGTCGTCGCGGCGGAGGCGTCGGAGGACAGCTTGCGCAGGACGCCCTGCATGACCTGCCCGAACCGCTCCAGCTGGGCGTTCTGGGCCTCGCCGGAGGCGCGGTAGGTGGCGTAGGCGACGGCGGCCTTGCCGCTGAGGGTCTGGTCCTTGCCCTGGTGGACCAGGGGTGCCTCGCCCTTCTTCTTGGCGTCCGGGTCGGGGACGTCGGCGTCGGTGTCGATGTCGATGTTGCCGACGAGTTCGACGAGGTTCTGGAGGTAGGGGGTGTCGAGGCGCCAGGTGCCCTCGATGCTGGTGCCGAGGACGGTGTCGAGCTGGTCCCGGGTGCCGGAGGAGCCGTCGTCGTCGACGGACTTGGCGAGGGTCGTGGTGGTGCCGTCGTCGTCGGTGAGGGCGAGGGAGTTGGGCAGCAGGACCGTGCTGCCCTGCTTGGTGGTGGTGTTGTCGACGAGCAGCACGGTCGAGGTGCCGCCACCGCCGGTGTTGTGCAGGTGGACGACGATCACGTCGCGTTTCTGGGCGGCCGCGGAGGTCGTCGTACCGCTCTTGGTGCCGGAGGAGGACAGGCCGGGGATCTTCCCGGCGTACCAGAGGTAGCCGACACCGCCGACGGCGACCAGGGCGAGGACGACGACCAGGGCGATCATCCGGCTGCGGGCGCGGCGCTTGGCCTCCTCGCGGCGCTCGGTGCGGTTCTCGGTGAAGTTCAGCCAGTCGATGACGTCCTCGGAGTCACCGTCCGGCTGCTCGACGAACGCGAACTGCCCGGTGTGGTAATCCCGTTCGTCGTCGCCCTGGCGGGGCTCGGCGGGTTCCCGGACCGGTCCGGCCTGCTGCGGGATGTGCGCGGTCTGTTCGGCGACCCGGGGCTGCCGGCCGCCGGCGGCCGCCTGCCCGTAGGGGTCGTAGGCCGTCTGGCCGCCGGTGCCGTACGGGTCGTACCCGGGCGTCGGCGGCACGGACGGCTGTTGCCCGGTGTCGTAGACGGGCGCCTGCTGACCGGTGTCGTAGGACGGCGCGGCCTGCTGCCCGCCGCCGGCGTACGGGTCGTAGCCGTAGCCCTGCCCCTGCCCCTGCCCCTGCCCCTGCCCCGCGTACGGGTCGTACGTCTGCTGCTGTTGCGCGGGGATCTGGCGGTACACCGGCTGCCCGTACTCGTCGTAGCCGACGAGTTCGTACTGGTCGCTTCCGTAGCCCGCGTCGTATCGGTCGTTCACCGGTGCCCCTCTCGGCTCACTCGCCGCGGTACAGCTCGCGCTTGTCGATGTAGCGCACGACTCCGTCCGGCACCATGTACCAGATGGGGTCGCCCTTGGCGACTCTCGCACGGCAGTCTGTGGAGGAGATGGCGAGCGCGGGAACCTCCACCAGTGAGACACCGCCCTCCGGGAGACCCCGGTCGGTCAGATGGTGGCCGGGCCGGGTGCAGCCGATGAAGTGGGCCAGGGAGAAGAGTTCCTCCGAGTCCCGCCAGGTGAGGATCTGGCCCAGCGCGTCGGCGCCGGTGATGAAGAACATGTCGGTGTCGGGGTTGAGGGCGCGCAGGTCGCGCAGGGTGTCGACGGTGTAGGTGGGGCCGCCGCGGTCGATGTCGATACGGCTGACGGAGAACTGCGGGTTCTCCGCGGTCGCGATGACCGTCATCAGATAGCGGTCCTCGGCCGGTGAGACCGCGCGGGCGGTCTTCTGCCACGGCTGCCCGGTGGGCACGAACACCACCTCGTCGAGGTGGAACTGCGCGGCGACCTCGCTGGCCGCCACGAGGTGACCGTGGTGGATCGGGTCGAACGTTCCGCCCATGACACCGAGGCGGCGTTTGCCGGTGTGCGCGGGGCCCGCCGGCGTGTACCGCGGGGTCGTCACCATGTCGTCGGCCTCGTCATTCACCGGACCGGTAGGCATGTCCTGCTCTCCCATGCGTGCAGACCCTACCGGCCCGGCCCGTGGGCCCCGCCCGGAGGACCGGTGCCGGGCTCGGCGTCCGGCTCAGCGGTCGCGGTTGAAGCGGGTGGTGATCCACAGCAGGAGCAGCAGGATGAGGAACGCGCTGCCACCGGTGACGAGCGGGTTGAGGCTGTTGTGGTTGCCGCCTCCCTCGCCCTCGGCGGCGAGGGAGACCAACTGGGCAGCGGTGCTGTGGAGATTCATCATCTGCGGCAGGACCTATCGCGTGTGGACGGGATAAAGATGTCGGCCCATCGTATGCGGGCGGCCCGGCGGCGATCACGCCGACTCCTCCGTTGGGCCGACGGCCGGCCGACACGGACGAGAGGGTGTGCGGTTGCGGGTGCGGACGGGGAACGAACCCGGCGGCTCAGTCGTCCTTCTGTTTGTACCCGCGCAGGAGGAACCAGGCGGTCAGTGCGCAGCCGACGAACATGACGACGAGGACGACCCGGAGCAGATCGCCCGAGCCCTGTTGCTGGACGGCGCTCGCGGCCTGGGTGAGCCAGGCGGCCCGGGTGTGGTGCTCCATGAGGACTCCTTCGGCTGTACTGCCCGTCCACGGTATCTCCGCCTAGGCTGGGCCCTGCCTCGGGGGCACGGCAGACACTCACGCACATGGGGGATGACATGTCCGACGACGGCCACGAGCAGAACGGGCGCGAGCGCGTGCCGAGCAGGCAGCGCAGGCGGTTCCCGGGGCTCTCCTCGCGTGCGTACGAGCATCCGGCGGACCGTTCGGCGCTGGTGGCGCTGCGCAGGCTGAGCGGTTTCGACACGGTCTTCAAGGCGCTCAGCGGGCTGCTTCCGGAGCGGAGTCTCAGGCTGCTGTTCCTGTCCGACTCGGTCCGGGTGTCCGACCAGCAGTTCACACACCTGAACGACATGCTGCGAGACGCCTGTTACATCCTGGACCTGGAGAAGGTCCCGCCGATGTACGTGACGCAGGATCCGCAGCCGAACGCGATGTGCATCGGCCTGGACGAGCCGATCATCGTGGTGACCACGGGACTGGTGGAGCTCCTCGACGAGGAGGAGATGCGCGCGGTCGTCGGCCACGAGGTGGGCCACGCGCTCTCCGGGCACTCCGTCTACCGGACGATCCTGCTGTTCCTGACCAGCCTCGCCCTGAAGGTCGCCTGGATCCCGTTGGGCAACCTGGCGATCCTGGCGATCGTGACCGCGCTGCGGGAGTGGTTCCGCAAGTCGGAGCTGTCCGCCGACCGGGCGGGGCTGCTGGCGGGCCAGGACCTGCGGGCCTCGATGCGCGGGCTGATGAAGATAGCGGGCGGCAACCACCTGCACGAGATGAACGTGGACGAGTTCCTCAAGCAGGCCGAGGAGTACGAGGCGGGCGGCGACCTGCGCGACTCGGTGCTGAAGATCCTGAACGTGCTGCCGCGCTCGCACCCCTTCACCACGGTCCGGGCGGCCGAGCTGAAGAAGTGGGCCGAGTCCCGCGACTACCAGCGGATCATGGACGGTCACTACCCGCGGCGCACCGAGGACAAGGACACCTCGGTCGGCGACTCGTTCAAGGAGTCCGCGGCGAGCTACGCCAGTGACATGAAGACCTCGAAGGACCCGCTGATGAAGCTGGTCACGGACTTCGCGGGCGGGGCGGGAAACCTGGGCGGCCGGGTGAAGCGCGGCTTCGACGGGTTCACGAGCGCACCGCCGCCGAAGGACGCGCGGCCGCAGGACACGTCGTCGCAGGACACTCCCCCGCAGGACGACGAAGAGTAGCTGTCAGACCTTCGGTTCGGCCGCGGTGGCCAGCGTCCCGCACAGGGCGGTGGCGCTGTCCGTGGCGAACGGGTTCGTGCCCGCCGGGCCGCCCGCCTTGGCCGTCTGGCCGGCCAGCAGGGGGCTCAGGTGGCCGGCGGTGTCCTGGGCGCAGGACAGGGGGCCCGCCTGGACGTAGGAGAGGACCAGCTGGGTCTGGTTCAGGCGCAGGTCGTCGCGGTCGAAGCGGAAGGTCAGCTCGCGGCGGACGGTGAACAGGGAGACCTGGGTGCCGGCCGGGGCGCCGGCGGGCCGCAGCGCGTAGACGAAGGTGTGGTCGGCGGTGACCTCCAGGGTGGCCGGGTCGGCCTCGGTGACCTGGAGGCTGCCCTGGACGCGGATCCTCGGGTCGGCGAGTTCGTCGCGGGTGGGGTCGAAGCGGACCAGCCATCCGGTGGGAGCGTGCCGGCCGTCCGCCGCGGGGTGGTCGATGCTCTGGTCGAACTGGTCGAGCTGACCTGGGTCGAGCAGCGCCCGCACGGGCCGCACCTCGCTGCTGTCGAGGACCTCGGGGTAGAGCGAGGAGCGGACCAGGTAGTCCTTGGCCGTGGTCAGGGCGGCGCCCACCTGGCTGTCGGAGAAGTGCGCGGTGCTCCCTGCGGCGGCCGGCAGCGGTATCCCCTTGGCGCCGACCTCGTAGTGTGCGGCGGGGCTGTGCGCGAACAGGGTCTCGGCGTCGGCGGCTCCGGGCACTTTGTCCTGCGGGGAGAGCGGGATGACGGTCATCCGCAGGGGTTCGACGGGCTGCTGGGTCTCGTCGGTGCCGTAAGGATGGCGGACGCCCATGTAGATCGCGGTGCCGAAGGCGGCGAGGATCAGCAGGACGAGGACCAGGGCCTGCCGGGTGAGGCCCCGGCGCAGCGGCGGGCGGCGGCGTACGGCGGGTGCGTGGTCGGTCATGCGTTCGCGCGCGGAGGACTCCTGGAGGCGGGCAGCCCGGACGAACGATTCGTCGAAGACGACGGATCGGTACTCGTCCTCGCCACCCACGGGGCCGCCCTCGGGTGTCCCCTCAGGTGGGTCTCCTGGCCCGCCCATACTTTCAGAGTAGGTCTCGGGAGCCTCAGGTAAACGCCCTGCTACATGACAACTTCTGACAGGTTCTCACCAGAACTGCCACCAGGGCGGCCATGACCGCTCAGGGGGTGCGCGGGACCGCGGAGGCCGCCGGCTTGGGCGGCTGGGAGTAGTCGGCGGACACGGAGGGTGCCGCGGCGGTGGCCTGTTCCTGGCCTGTGGAGGGAGGCCTGGGCACCTGGTCGCGGCTGCCGCCCGAGGAGGCGCTGCGGTAGACCGCGGCGAAGGCGAGCGCGACCATGCCGATGCCCATGACGAGGGCGAGCACCCAGGCGACGGGACGGTGCCAGCGGACGTGTTTGCCGTACGTCCCGGCGGCGCCGTACCCGTCTTCGAGTACGTCGGCGTCGTCCAGGTCGTCGAGTTCGCCGGCGTGCCCGAATTCGGGGCCGTCGGAGCCGTAGCCGTCGTCGTAGCGCTCGCCTCTGGCGTGGGCGCGGCGGGCCTCGGCCTCGGAGGCCTCGGCTCTGGCCTGGGCGGCGGCAAGGAGGCGTTCGACGGCGGTCGGCTCGTGGACCACGGCCGCCTTCACGAAGGCCTCGTCGAAGACCACGGCGTCGAACTCTTCGTCCGACATTCCGTGGTCATGGTCGTCGTCGGGCTCCCAGCCGTCAGGGAACGGCATGCCCCCCACGTCCTCCGGCACGGATCCAGAGTAGACCTGGGGGGTCAATTTGGGCAGACGGTATGGAAATTCATAGGCACGGTGAGACGCCTCTCACGCCCGGCCGGGCCCCTCGTACGCCGCCCTGCGCGCCCGTACGCCGTACCGCGTGCGCGACTGGGCCGTACGGGGGTCAGCGGCGGATGTGGCCGTCGCCGGTGACGATGTACTTGGTGCTGGTCAGCTCCGGCAGGCCCATGGGGCCGCGGGCGTGCAGCTTCTGGGTGGAGATGCCGATCTCGGCGCCGAAGCCGAACTGGCCGCCGTCGGTGAAACGGGTGGAGGCGTTCACGGCGACGGTGGTGGAGTCGACCAGCTGGGTGAAGCGGCGGGCGGCCTGCTGCGAGGTGGTGACGATGGCCTCGGTGTGCCCGGAGGTCCACAGCCGGATGTGCTCGACGGCCCGGTCGAGGGAGTCGACGACGGCGGCCGCGATGTCGTACGACAGGTATTCGGTCTCCCAGTCCTCCGGGACGGCCTCGACGACGGTCGCCCTGGAGTCCTTGGCGTAGGCGAGGACGCGTTCGTCGGCGTGCACGGTGACGCCGGCCTCGGCGAGGGCGTCCAGGGCGCGCGGCAGGAACTCGGGGGCGATGTCCTGGTGGACGAGGAGGGTCTCGGCGGCGTTGCAGACGCTGACCCGCTGCGCCTTGGAGTTGATGAGGATGTCGATGGCCATGTCGATGTCGGCGTGGGCGTCGACGTAGACGTGGCAGTTGCCGGTGCCGGTCTCGATGACCGGGACCTTGGACTCCATGACGACGGTCTGGATGAGGGAGGCGCCGCCGCGCGGGATGAGGACGTCGACGAGGCCGCGGGCGCGCATCAGCTCGTGGACGGACTCCCGGCCCTCGCCGGGCACCAGCTGGACGGCGTCGGCGGGCAGCCCGGCACCGCCGACGGCGTCGCGCAGGACGCGGACCAGGGCGGTGTTGGACTCGTAGGCGGAGGCGGAGCCGCGCAGCAGGACCGCGTTGCCGGACTTCAGGCAGAGGGCGGCGGCGTCGACGGTGACGTTCGGGCGGGCCTCGTAGATGATGCCGACGACGCCGAGCGGGACGCGGACCTGGCGCAGGTCGATGCCGTTGGGCAGGGTGGAGCCGCGGACGACCTCGCCGACCGGGTCGGGCAGCTTCGCCACGTCGCGGACGTCGGAGGCGATGGCGCGGACCCGCTCCGGGGTGAGGGTGAGACGGTCGATGATCGCCTCACTGGTGCCGTTCTCGCGGGCCTTGGCGATGTCCTTCGCGTTGGCCTCGACGATCTCGCTCGTACGGACCTCCAGGGCGTCCGCGACGGCGAGCAGCGCATCGTCCTTCACGGCACGCGGCAGCGGCGCGAGGTCGGCGGCGGCGGCCTTGGCGCGGTAGGCGGCCTGGGTGACCGGGGACATGGCGTCGTACGGCGAGAGCGTGGTCATGAGGGAAGGGTAGTGCGCCCCGGCGGGCCGTCCACGCGTCATTCCACACCGCGAGACGCGATCAAACAGGGGCAATACGCACCGGGATCAGCGGGTCCTGACCGCCCGGCGCGTCCCGCGGGGACCGCCGGGATCAGCGGGAGGCCCGGGAGGCCCGGGACGCGCCGGCTCAGAACGGGTGGATGCCGACCGGTGTCGCGGGCGGCGGGCCGTAGCCTTCGGCGATCCGCTGGTGGTAGGTGGCGCGGTCGATGACCTCGAGCCCGACGATCTCCCAGGCCGGCAGACCGGCGGTCTGGCGGTGCTCGCCCCACAGGCGCAGGGCGACGGCGGCGGCGTCGTGGAGGTCGCGGGCCTCTTCCCAGTAGCGGATCTCGGCGTGGTCGCAGGCGTAGCGGCTGGTGAGGAGGAAGGGATGGTCGTGGGCCAGTTGTTCGAGTCCGCGGCGCAGTTCCGGCAGGGGGACCTCGGCACCGCAGACGCTGAGGGTGACGTGCCACAGGCGGGGCAGGTCCTTCGGCTCCTCGTAGGTGTCCCCGGCCGCGACGCTCGTCAGAGCACCGCGGGAGGCCGCAGCCCCAGGGCGCACTCGTCTCACGACGGCCTCCTTCAGCTGTGCTCGTGCGGAACGTGGTCCTGAGACAAAGTTGAGCAGGCCGCAAGGGTTCGTGTGGCGGTTTTACGGAACGTCCCCCACCGGGGTCCGTCGTTACGCCCCGTTTTACGGGTGCAGGATCACCAGGTCGTCCCTGTGTACGACCTCGCGTTCGTACGCCGGGCCCAGCTCGCGCGCCAGCTCCCTGGTCGAACGCCCGATCAGCTGGGGGATCTCCTTGGCGTCGAAGCTGACGAGCCCGCGGGCCACCGCGCGCCCTCCGGTGTCGCGCAGCTCGACCGGGTCGCCGGCGGCGAAGTCGCCCTCCACGGCGGCGATCCCGGCCGGCAGCAGCGATTTGCGGCCGTCGACGACCGCGCGGACGGCGCCGTCGTCGAGGGTGAGCGAGCCCTGCGGGGTCGAGGCGTGCTGAAGCCACAGAAGGCGGTCTGCGGACCGTTTGCCGGTGGGGTGGAAGTAGGTGCCGGTGTCGCCGCCGGAGAGCGCCTCGGTGGCGTGCACGGCGCTGGTGAGGACCACCGCGATGCCCGCGGCGGCGGCGATCCGGGCGGCCTCCACCTTGGTGACCATCCCGCCGGTGCCGACGCCCGCCTTCCCGGCACTGCCGATCTCGACGCCCGCGAGGTCCTCCGGCCCCTTCACTTCCGCTATCCGCGAGGTGCCGGGCCTGCTGGGGTCGCCGTCGTAGACGCCGTCGATGTCGGAGAGGAGGACCAGCAGGTCGGCGTGGACGAGGTGGGCGACGAGGGCGGCGAGGCGGTCGTTGTCGCCGAAGCGGATCTCGTCGGTGGCGACGGTGTCGTTCTCGTTGACGACCGGCAGCGCGCCCATCGCCAGCAGCTTGTCGAGGGTGCGGGAGGCGTTGCGGTGGTGGGCCCGGCGGCTCATGTCGTCGGAGGTGAGCAGGACCTGTCCGACGCGGACGGCGTAGCGGGCGAAGGAGGCGGTGTAGCGGGCGACGAGCAGCCCCTGGCCGACGCTGGCGGCGGCCTGCTGGCGGGCCAGGTCCCGGGGACGGCGGCGCAGGCCGAGCGGGGCGAGTCCGGCGGCGATGGCTCCGGAGGAGACGAGGACGATCTCCTTCTCCCCGCCGCTGCGGCTCTTGGCGAGGACGTCGACGAGCGCGTCGACGCGGTCGGCGTCCAGGCCGCCGGAGGCGGTGGTCAGCGAGGAGGAGCCCACCTTGACGACGATCCTGCGGGCCTCGCCGACGGCCTGCCTAGCCCTTGCCACGTCCTGTCCCCACTTCCTTGCGCGTGGCAGCAATCTACGCGAAGGGGATGTATGCGGGAGGCGTCCGTCCAGCCCCCGGACAGCGACACGGACAACGGCATCCGCAGCGACAGCCGCGGACGTCGAGTGATCGCTCGATCACGCCCCGCTCATGGCAAAAAGGTTGCACGGACTGCTTATAGAAATTGAAGCAAACGCAAAGTTAATTTGAAGTTTGTGTCATCTAAAGTTCGCACCGTGAAGCGCATCCTCCTCAGGTCGGGGAAGAGTCCCTACGACGTCGTCACCGTCGAAGAGGCTCTGCACCGGGACGTCATCGCCACCAATTCAGGCAACCTGATCTTCAGCGATGCCGCCCACAAGATCCTCGAGACGCCGGGCACCGAGGTCGTCTCCAACGGCATGCCCTCCGAGGCCTCCGCCGCCGCCCGCATCAACAAGGAGTACGACGCCTTCGTCATCCCGCTGGCCAACGCCTTCCGGCCGTCCTTCGAGAGCTCCTTGAAGCGGATGACCCGGCTGATCTCGAAGCTGAAGATCCCGGTGGTCGTGCTCGGCGTCGGTGCGCAGAGCGGGGTGAGCTACAACCCGGAACGGCTCAAGCGGATGGAACCGACCGTGCGGGAGTTCTGCGCGGCCGTTCTGGAGCGCAGCGCGTCGATCGGCGTACGGGGCGAGTTCACCGAGCAGTACCTGAAGGACATGGGCTTCAAGGACGTCGAGGTCATCGGCTGCCCTTCGCTGTTCATGCACGGCGAGCGACTCCCGGTGCACAAGAAGGCGCTGGAGTTGACGCCGGAATCGCGGATCGCGATCAACGGCTCGCACAGTGCCGTACGCACCCAGGGCCTGGACCGGATCATCACACGCACCCACGAGAGCTATCCGAACCTGCGTTTCGTCGGCCAGAACCTCAGTGACGCACGGCAGTTGCACTGGCGGGACCTGTCGGACCCCAACGCCGCGGTGACCGCGATACCGACCCACCCGGACCATCCGATGTTCCGCGAGGACAAGGTGCGGGTCTACGTCGACCCGATCACCTGGATCGACGATCTGCGCTCCTTCGACTTCTCTTTCGGTTCGCGCATCCACGGCAACATCGCGGCGCTGCTGGCCGGCGTGCCGGCCACCGTGCTGTGCGGTGACTCGCGAACGCTGGAACTGTGCCGTTACTTCGAGATTCCGCACCGGCGGCTGGACCAGGCGGTGAAGGACCCCGAGTCGGCGGATCCGGCGAAGCTGTACGCGGAGGCCGACTTCGGCGGACTGGTCGGCGGTCACCAGGAGCGCTTCGAACGGTTCACCGGGTTCCTCGAAAGGAACGGGCTGGAGAACACCTTCACGCACGGCGACGGCGGAGCGGCCTTCGAGGAGCGGATGCGGGCACTGGCGTTCCCGCCGGGAATCCGTCCCTGGAACGACGCGGACATCGCCTCGCTCACCTCGCGGTTCGGCTGGCTGCACAACCGTATCGACGAGCTGACGCTGGACAACGCCCGGCTGGAGAAGCTGGCGCGGGCCGGGGCGCGCGCCGCCAAGTCGGTCGCCGCCCCGCAGCCGGCCTCGGTCTACCGGCGGGCCCGGCGGGCCGTGGGCAAGCCGATCCGGCGGGCGCTGGGGTCGGGCGGGTAGCCGCGCGGGGCGGTGGCCGCGTCAGGCGGCCGCCGCCTTCACGTCCCGGGTCGGCAGCGACCGCCTCAACTTGCGCATCGCGCGCCGCAGGAAGGTGTTGGCGGCCTCCTCGCGGTAGCCCGGGACGGCGCGGGCCTCGCGGGGTTCGGCGAGATAGATCCAGTCGGGGACGCCGGCCGCCTTGGAACGGAAGTGCGGGTAGCCGAGGTAGACGTGGGTGCCGCGCTTCTCCAGGATCACGATGGGCTTCTTCTTGGCCCTCAGGAACTCGACGACATCCACGAGGAGCTCGGGGCGCCGGACGGCGACCAGGTGCAGCTGAAGCCGCTCGTGGACCTTGAGGCGGCGGGCCACCTCGGGGTTCCAGTGCGCGTCCATCAGCGGCTTGACGAGCTCCATCTTGTGCCGGCGTACCTCGTCGGTGTCCTTGAGGAACTTGGGGCCGAACTGTGGGAGCAGCGTGACCTTGAACGGCCGGACCATGAGGTTGTCGCGCCGCGCCCCGGCCGGGACCATCTCGGCGATCAGGTTCATCAGGGCGCGCGCCGAGTCGAAGCGGAGGGTGTAACTGCCGCTCTTGGTGACGTGTTTGCCGTCCTCGCGGCCCACGAGGTAGTAGCAGGGGTAGTCGGCGACCACGGAGACGCCGTCTGCGCGCAGATAGGCCTCCATGGTGAACAGCGCGTCCTCGCCGGTCCACAGGGACTCGTCGAACCGCATGCTGTGCTGTTCCAGCAGGGCACGGCGGAAGAGTTTCTGGGCGCTGAGCGCGAACTTTATGTTGGAGGAGAAGACGTCGGTACGGCCGACGGTCTTGCCCCACATCGACTGCGGTGCCTTGCGGTTGATCCCCTCGACCTTGCCGAGGACGACGTCGGTGCCGTTCTTGTCGGCCATCGCGACCATGCGTTCCAGCGCCTCGGGGCCGAGCCGGTCGTCGGCGTCCAGGAAGAACACGAAGCGGCCGGCGGCTTTGGCGAGGCCGACGTTGCGCGGGCCGCTGGGGCCGCCGGAGTTCTCCTGGCGGATCACGGTCACCGGCATGGCGACACGGGCCGCGAACTCCTCCAGGTACTCCCCCGTGCCGTCGGTGGATCCGTCGTCGACGGCGATGACCTCCATGCGGGCCGGGCCGAGGGTCTGGCGCTCGACGGACGCCAGGCACTCGACCAGGTACGGCATCGCTTCGTACGCCCCGATGATCACGGTCACATCAGGCTGCGCGACGACGGTCACGTTTTCCCCCTAGTCAATGGTGCGTTCCCCCTGCGTCACCTCGGACGCAATGTCTTAGATGACCGATCGACGCAACAGGTTGCCTTGGAGTACTCACTCAGTGGTCCAGCTCACATGACGAACGGACAGCCGGGTGGTGTACAGCGGGTTTCATCGGACAGTACGGACGCGCGGTAAGAGGCGCTCAACGCAGACCGCGAAGCACGAGTAAGAAGAAAACCGCGCATTACTAAGCAGAGGTAAGAGAATGCGGGCGCGTCGGTGAAACCGCGTCGGTGAAAGTCGGTGAAACCCGAACGGGCTCGGTCCCGGGGAGATCCCCGGGACCGAGCCCGTTCACGGTGTCGGCGGGCGTCAGCCGGCGGTCGCGCCCTCCGCCTCGCCGGCGGCCGTCCGCGGCTTTCCGCCGGGCAGCGCCTCGGCGAGTTCGGCCGCCTCGGGCTCGCCGGCCGCGATCCGGGCCTCCTGGCCCAGGTTGCGGGTCTCGGCCTTGCGGGCGAGCGCGGCCACCGCGTCGTTGAACTGCTCGATGGAGGTCGGCTCGTCCGGTCCGAGCAGGTAGTGCTTGAGTTCGTCCCGGTCCGCGGCCAGCGGGTCGGCCGACGGGTCGCGTACGGCGTCCAGGAGGCCGCCGAGTTCCTTGGCGCTGTTGGAGAGGATCACGGCGGCGCGCACGGCGGTGTTGGCCCGTTTGAACTCCTCCACGCCGACGCCTGCGGAGTCGGTGACGGCGTACGGCTTGCCGCTGGCGATGAAGTCGGAGACCACGCTGGAGATGTCGGAGACCATCGCGTCGGAGACGTTGAAGCAGTCGTACAGGCGGGGTTCGGCGCCCGTGATGACGGCGTGCCGGTACGACGGCAGGGCCTGCCAGTAGAAGTCGTTCCATTCGGCGCGCAGCCGGGCGACCTCTTCGTGCCTGTTCAGGTCGACGATGCCGTCCCGGCTGGCCTCGGCCTCGTCACGCTTGTCGTTGCCGATGCCTGCCAGCTCGGCCAGGCGGGTCTCGATGCGGGTCAGTTCGGCCTTCGCCGCCGCCTGGGCGGCCGTGTCGGCGGTGAACCGGGCATCGGTGGCGCGGGCGGCCGCGGCCTGCTCGACGAGAGCGGTGACGCGCCGGTGGGCGGCGCCGGCCTCGGCGCTGACGGTGCCGGTGAAGGGGTGCGGCTTGTATAGGACGCGGACCGGCGGGTCGGCCTTGACCAGCTTCTTCACGATGTTCTCGCCGGCGAGCACGAGGGAGGTGTTTCCGGGGTCGCCGTCCCAGCCCTCCCAGGTGGGCGCGTAGAGCACGGTGGGGATGCGGTCGTCGGGGACGCCCTGCCAGCTCTGGATGGGGGCCAGCTGGGGGCGGCCGACCTCGACGATGTCGTCGTCGCGGACGCCGACGTCGGCGATGGCGTAGCGGTCGCGGCCCGCGCGGCCGGCGGTCCACACCTCGTCGTACGCCTTGCTGAACGGGTTGACGCTGGCCAGCTTGTCGCTGTCGCCATGGCCGATGAAGACGTGCTTCATGGTGGGGACGCGCAGCAGGTGGATGTTCTTGCCGACGTTGGCCGCGTAGAGGGCGACGCGGACCGTGGAGAGGTCCAGGTTCATCAGGTGCACGCCGCCGGGCACGCAGATGACGGGGACGCTGGTCGGGGCGAGGCTCTGCAGGATGACCCGCTCGCGCAGCAGGATCAGCGGGCGGGACTCCAGCTCTTCCATGGTCTCCAGCCACATGTTGACCTGGTAGGCGGAGTCCTTGGAGCCGGAGAAGTACAGCACGGTCCCGGGCTGGTAGTCGGCCAGCCAGTCGTCGACGGCGGCCAGCACGGTGTCGGCGGCCGGCGGGGTCTTGCGGCCTCGCACGTAAGGCATCAGCACCAGTACGTAGAGGCAGCCCAGGGCGAGGGTGATCCCGATGCCGACGAATCCGGCGATCACGTTGTCCGTCGCCGCCGAGATCAGCAGGCCGACGACGGCGGCGAGGTCGAGGTGGAGCATCTTCTCGGCGGAGCGGTCGAGCAGGCCGCGCGGCGGGGCGTCCGGGATGCGGATGCGGGACTTCAGGTCGACGTTGCGGGTGGCGACCGGCATCCGGCGGCGGTTGCGGATCAGGGTGACCACTGCGCCGTGCGGGGCCTGCAAGCCGTAGAAGGCGATGAAGCAGGCGACCGCGCCGTAGAAGACCAGGCCGTTCGAGAGGTTCATCCGGGCCAGCAGCAGGATCAGCAGCAGCTGCCGGATCAGGAAGCGGATCGACAGGCCGGCCCGGACCTTGCTCAGGCGGTTGACGAGGTAGCTGCCTTTGCGGTGCAGGTAGTGGTCCGCCAGGTACGTGACGGCGGCCGCGGCCGCGAAGGCGTAGACGCTCGGGACGAGCGCGGCGACCATGAGGACCGGGAAGCCCAGGATCATGAGTGCCGCCGCGGCCAGCTCGGCCGCGCTGCCCACCCGGGCGACGCGAATAGCGGTGGATATCACGGAGAACCTTTTGCTGACAAAAAGGCCTGAATTTGACCTTGCGGACGATCGGGGAAGTGGCCGATCTGGGGTTTTTACGGGTTCAGGCCCCTGTGAATGCTCAGCGAACGCGCGCGCAACCACAGAGGCCTGAATTACAGATGACTAATGACTGTCGATTATGCCACGCCGTCCTGTCGGTCCAGGACACTGGCCAGGGCCTGCTCGAAGCCGGAGGCCTGGCCGGCGGACGCCGTCGGGTCCTGCTGGCGGACGTCGATGACATGGCCGGTGAGTTCGGACAGCAGCACGTCGAGGGAGGTGCGGGCGACGGCTTCGGAGGAGAGCAGGGAGCCCGTCGGTTCCTGACCGAACGCCTTGGTGCGCATCGGGGTGGCGGTGCGCTCGGGGTTGATGCAGTTGACGCGGACGGCGTCGCCGGCCCACTCGTCGGACAGTGCCTGGGTGAGGTTCACCATGGCGGCCTTGGTCGAGGAGTAGAGGCTGTACTCGGCGCGGCCGCGGGTGTAGCTGCTGGAGGTGTAGAGCAGCAGCTGGCCCTTGGTCTCGGCGAGGTACTTGTAGCTGGAGCGGGCGATCTGCACCGGGGCCAGGTAGTTGACCTTCAGCGCCTCTTCGATGGTGGCGTTGTCGGTCTCGGCGAGCTTGCCGATGCGCAGCACGCCCGCGGTGTTGACGACGTAGTCGATGCGGCCGGTCTCGGCGTACGCCTTGGAGAGCGCGTCGTCGACCTCTTCGGGGTTCTCCACGTGGGTGCCGGTGGTGGAGCGGCCGAGGGCGTAGACGTTCGCGCCGTAGGACTCGGCGAGTTCGGCGATGTCCTTGCCGATGCCGTACGAGCCGCCGAAGATCACCGCGGTCTTGCCGGTGAGCAGCTCGCGGTAGGCCTCTTCGCCGTTCTGCTCGGGGGCGGCGGTGGAGGCGAGCTGGAAGAGCTTGTCGGCGATGAAGACGTCGACGGGCTGGGTGACCTTCATGTTGTACTCGTCGCCGGCGACGACGTGGATCGGCACGTCGGGCAGGTACTTGAGGACGACGGAGCAGTCGTCGGTGGCCTGGAAGTTGGGGTCGCCGGCGGCGACCTCGTAGGCCCGCCTGATCGTGGACAGCTTGAACGCCTGCGGGGTCTGGCCGCGGCGCAGCCGGGAGCGGTCCGGGATCTCGGTGATGAATTCGCCGTCTCCGCCGTGGGTGCGGGTGACGATGATGGTGTCGGCGGACGGAATGGCGACGTCGACGGCCTGGTAGCGCTCCAGAGCGGTCACGCAGTCGTCGATGACGCGCTGCGACAGCAGGGGGCGCACGGCGTCATGGAAGAGGACGTTGGCGTCCTCGCCCTCGGCCAGGCCCTCGCCGAGCGCCTGGATGGCGCGCTCGGTGGTCTCGTTGCGTGTGTTGCCGCCCTCGATGATCTTCTTGACCTTGGCGAGCCCGGCCTTGGCGACGATCTTCTCGACGTCCGGGACGTAGCCCGGTGCCATCAGCACGATGATGTCGTCGATCGAGTCGGCCTTCTCGAAGGTGGCCAGGGTGTGCTCGATGACGGCCTTGCCGGCGATCTTCAGCAACTGCTTCGGGATCGACAGACCCACCCGCTGGCCGGTGCCACCGGCCAGGATCACTGCGGTGGTTCGGGGCTTGGCTATGTGCTGGGACACAGGCGACCTACCTTGGGGCATCAGGGAACCAGGAAATGGTCCCACTTCCGGTAACCGCTGTGCAAGGTGAGCGCAGTCCGCTGCATATGTGCCCGCAACCTTTCATTCACCTTGCGTCGCTGCTGATGGGCGCCGCCCGTCGGGCCACTGGAAGAGTTCCGTGGATTTGCTGTGAGTAACTACACAGCCCATTCTGATTGCTGTGCGTGACACAGAGTACGCCTCAGTAGTGCTACGCCGTGACACGGGGACGGCTTAGCAGGGCTAAGCCGTCCCTCCGTCCCGGTGTCTCACCCTCGCCGCAGCCTCTTCAGACATCGATGCCCGAGGACTCGTACGAGTTCCTTGGACGACGTCTGGTGCACGGTGCGGGACTTCGGTTCGGCGGTGTGGCGTACCGGTGCCGCGGCCGCCGCGGCGAGCGCTCCGTAGAGTGCCTGGGCGGCGACCTCGGGGGCGATGCGGGCCTCGGCGGCGGGCGGTCCCGGCTGCGCGGGGATGGCAGGCAGGGCGTGGAGCAGGGTGGGGTCACCGATGACGCGGACACCCATGGCGCCGATGCGTTCCACCATCTCGGCGCCGATACGGCCAGCGGCCTCGACGGCCCAGCCGGGGGTGGAGATCTTCACGTCGGCGGCGGTGGGACTGCACGAGTTCTTCATATGCATGACCGCGCCGTTGCGGACGAGCTTGGAATACAGCTCGTCCGGGAGTCCATTGCCGCGGAATTCCACGTTGAGCTTTCGCAGCATTTCGGTCTCGGCGAAGGTGAGGGAGCGGTTCGCCGTGTCCGGGACCGGCTGGAGGAGATTTTCGGGGAGTCCGAGGAGGGCTTCGAAGGTGCGCATCAGGCCGTCGCGGTCCCGGTCGTCGACCACGACGACGGTGATCCGGTCGGCGCCGGCCGCGCGGACCCAGCGTTCGACAAGGCGGTCGTGGCGGTGCCGGTGCCAGAAGCTGGGGTTGGGCTTCTCGTAGGGGGCCTTGCGCAGCATGTGCTCCAGCCAGTCCTCGTAGCCCATGCGCAGTCCGTTCTGCACGTACTGCTGCCACTGCGAGGGCATGATCCTGGCGAGCGGGCGGAGGGTGACGAGGACGTGGACGCGTTCGCCGCCGAGCTGGTCGACGATGCGGGCGGCGGTCTCGTCGTCGGGGGCGTCGGCGAAGAACTCGCTGCTGATCACCGAGGTGCGGGAACCGGTGGCCTCGACCTGCTTGAGCAGCCGCGTCCAGTGCTTCTCGGTGGGCACGATGTCGCCCATCATCGCGGGCCGGGCGCAGGCGGCGAGGGCGGCTTCCATCGGGTGCCGGGTGGTCGCCGGGAACTCCACACCGTGTCCGGGCAGCTGGTCCTTCGCGGCGAACAGGGCGCCCTGGATGGCCGTGGTCCCCGTCTTGTGCGGGCCTATGTGCAGCAGGCGGGTGCCGGCGGGCAGGGCGGCAAGGGGACCGGTGGGGCCCATGGGGTCCGCGGGGGCGTTGTTCACCGGTGCTTGGCCTCTCGTACAGTCCGTCTCCATGGTTAACGGAAGGTAAGACGTTTACCTTAGGTTCACCTGAGAGGAGCCTGGGACACAGATGAGTCCCAGGCTCCTGTTACACAGACTTGACTTTCGAGGCGCCCGGTTCGTGCGTCACACGACCTGTACGCCCGGTTCATCCGTCTCGACACGCAGGGTGGCGAGCGTGCTCGCGGTGGCGTGCGGCTCGACGACGGTGTCGACGACCCGCACGCGCGCGTCGATGCCGTCGCGGCGGATGTCGAAGAGGTGGTAGCCGCGGTGGGCGTCGATGACCTTCCAGTGCGGGTTGTCGGCCGTCAGCGGGTCCCACTGGGTGTGGAAGGCGGCCTGGTCCTGGTCGCCGTTGCTGGAGATGGAGGTGCCGACGAACTCGGCGCCGACGACGTCCGAGGACGGGTCCGCGAAGTCCTTCTTCAGGTCGCTGATCATGGTGAGATGGCGGTCGCCGCTGAGCACGACGGCGTTGCGGATCGAGGCGAACTCGTCGAGCAGGGCGTTGCGTTCGACCTGGTAGCCGTCCCAGGCGTCGTAGTACCAGAGCTTTCCGTCGCCGGGCAGGATGTCGGTCTCGGCCATCATGATCTGCGAGGCGATCAGGTTCCAGCGGGCCGGCGAGTCGTGCAGCCCGTCGAGCAGCCACTGTTTCTGCTCGGCGCCGAGCATGGTGAGGGAGGGGTCCTCGGCGGCGGTCTGGCTGGTGACCTGGTCGCTGCGGAACTGGCGGGTGTCGAGGACGTTGAGCCGGGCGAGGCGGCCGAACTCCAGGCGGCGGTACATCCGGATGTGCGGCCCGTCGGGGATCGCGGTGGCGCGGACCGGCATGTGCTCGTAGTAGGCCTGGAAGGCGGCGGTGAGCCGGGCGACGAACGCGTCGTGGGACTGCTTGCCCGGGTCCTGGGGGACCTGGCCGGCCCAGTCGTTGTCGACCTCGTGGTCGTCGAAGGTGACCACCCAGGGCGCGTTCGCGTGCATGGCGGCGAGGTCGGGATCGCTGCGGTACTGGGCGTAGCGGTTGCGGTACTGCACCAGGGTGTACGGCTCGCCGGTGCCCTCGTGGCGGCGGGGGCCCGCGGAGGACGGCGTGGACTCGTAGATGTAGTCGCCGACGAAGAGGACGATGTCGGGGTCCTGGGCGAGCATGTCGGCGTACGGGGTGAAGTAGCCGTGCTGCCAGTTCTGGCAGGAGGCGAGGGCCACCCGCAGGGAGCCGCCCCTGGTGTGCGGGTGGGGGGCGGTGCGGGTGCGGCCGGTCGGGGAGATCCTGCCGCCGGCGCGGAAGCGGTACCAGTAGGAGCGGTCGGGGCGCAGTCCTCGTACGTCCACGTGAACGCTGTGCCCGTACTCGGGCCGGGCGTGGGCGGTGCCGTGGCGGACGACCTTGCGGAGGCGCTCGTCCTCGGCGATCTCCCATTCGACGGGGACGATCTCGTCGGGCATGCCGCCGCCGTTCAAGGGGTCGGGGGCGAGCCGGGTCCAGAGCACGATGCCGTCGGGCAGCGGGTCGCCGGAGGCGATGCCGAGGCTGAACACGCCGTCGGGCAGCGGGGTTTCGGCGGCTCGGGCGGTGGTGGGCAGCCAGAGCTGGGCGGATGCGGCGGCTCCGAGGACGGCGGCACCGGCGGTCAGAAAGCGGCGTCGGTCGGGCGTTGGTGCTCCGGTCATGCGCGGACTCCCTTGCCACAGTGGCCTCTTGGACGGTCTGGCCTTCGGAAGCTCCCACGGCCGGACGGTCCGTCCGCCGAACGCGGGCGTGCGTGCGCATGACAACTAGGTGGACAACGGAAAACCCGTCGCGGCCGGGAACAGGTCCTGGCTGCGACGGGTCTGACGGCAGATCAGCGCTCCCGGAACGGAGGGATCGCCGACGGCCTTACCGCTCGGAACTACGTGAAACTACTTGAGATCACTCGAACGGGTCGAAGTCGCCGTACTCCCGCAGGGACTCGTCCCGTTCGGCCTCCCGGTCGCGGCGGCGCTGTACGGCGGGCCGCTGCTCCTCGAAGCGGTGGTCCTCGCCGCGGCGGCCGAGCATCTCGGCGCCGGACATCATGGAGGGCTCCCAGTCGAAGACGACGGCGTTGTCCTCGGGGCCGATGGCGACGCCGTCGCCCGAGCGTGCGCCCGCCTTCATCAGTTCCTGTTCCACGCCGAGGCGGTTGAGGCGGTCGGCGAGGTAGCCGACGGCCTCGTCGTTGTTGAAGTCGGTCTGGCGGACCCAGCGTTCGGGCTTCTCGCCGCGCACCCGGAAGAGCCCGTCGTCCTCCTGGGTGACGGTGAAGCCGGCGTCGTCCACGGCCTTGGGCCGGATGACGATCCGGGTCGCCTCCTCCTTGGGCTTGGCCGCGCGGGCCTGGCCGACCATGTCGCCGAGCGCGAACGTCAGCTCGCGCAGGCCCAGGTGGGCGACCGCGGACACCTCGAAGACGCGGTAGCCGCGGGCCTCCAGGTCGGGGCGGACCATCTCGGCGAGGTCCTTGCCGTCGGGGACGTCGATCTTGTTGAGGACGACGATCCGGGGCCGGTCGCCGAGGCCGCCGTACTGCTTGAGCTCCTCCTCGATGACGTCGAGGTCGGAGACGGGGTCGCGCTCGGACTCCAGGGTCGCGGTGTCGAGGACGTGCACGAGGACGCTGCACCGCTCGACGTGGCGCAGGAACTCAAGGCCGAGGCCCCGGCCCTGGCTGGCGCCGGGGATGAGTCCGGGCACGTCGGCGATGGTGTAGACGGTGGAACCGGCGGTCACCACACCGAGGTTGGGGACCAGGGTGGTGAACGGGTAGTCGGCGATCTTCGGCTTGGCCGCCGACAGCACCGAGATCAGCGAGGACTTGCCGGCGCTCGGGTAGCCGACCAGGGCCACGTCCGCGACGGTCTTCAGCTCCAGGACGATGTCCCCGAGGTCCCCGGGCACGCCGAGCAGCGCGAAGCCGGGGGCCTTGCGGCGGGCGCTGGCGAGGGCCGCGTTGCCGAGGCCGCCGCGGCCGCCCTGGGCGGCGACGTAGGAGGTGCCGTGGCCGACGAGGTCGGCGAGGACATTGCCGGCCTTGTCGAGGACGACGGTGCCGTCCGGGACCGGCAGGACGAGGTCCTGGCCGTCCTTGCCGGCCCGGTTGCCGCCCTCGCCGGGCTTGCCGTTGGTGGCCTTGCGGTGCGGGGAGTGGTGGTAGTCGAGCAGGGTCGTCACGGACTGGTCGACGGTCAGGATGACGTCGCCGCCGCGGCCGCCGTTGCCGCCGTCGGGGCCGCCGAGCGGCTTGAACTTCTCCCGGTGAACGGAGGCGCAGCCGTGGCCTCCGTTACCCGCGGCGATGTGCAGCTCGACGCGGTCCACGAAGGTGGTCATGGTGCAGTGCCTCCAGATACTTACGGGGTAATACCTATGTCAACACGCGAAAGGCGGACCCGCCTTCCCGATCGGGAAGTGAGGTCCGCCTCGCGAAACGTTCGGTCTGGGCCCTGAGAAATCAGGCTCAGGCGACCGGGACGATGTTCACGACCTTGCGGCCACGGTGGGTGCCGAACTGCACCGAACCGGCCTGCAGCGCGAACAGCGTGTCGTCGCCGCCACGGCCGACGCCCGCACCCGGGTGGAAGTGGGTGCCACGCTGGCGGACCAGGATCTCGCCCGCGTTGACGACCTGACCGCCGAAGCGCTTCACGCCGAGGCGCTGAGCGTTGGAGTCACGACCGTTACGGGTGGACGATGCGCCCTTCTTGTGTGCCATCTCTCCTCAGTCCCTTACTTCGCAGCCGCGGGGATCTCAGTGACCTTGATCGCCGTGTACTGCTGGCGGTGGCCCTGACGACGGCGGTAGCCGGTCTTGTTCTTGTAGCGAAGGATGTCGATCTTGACGCCCTTGTGGTGGTCCACGACCTCGGCCTGGACCTTGATGCCGGCCAGGACCCACGGGTCGCTGGTCACAGCGTCGCCGTCGACAACGAGCAGGGTCGAGAGCTCGACCGTGTCGCCAACCTTGGCAGTGGAAATCTTGTCAACCTCAACGATGTCGCCGACAGCAACCTTGTGCTGGCGACCACCGCTGCGCACGATGGCGTACACGCGGATCTCACTCTCTCGCTCGGGAACGGCACCCCCGCAGTCCAGCCGCCCGGCGAACGCGAGCGGCCTCTCCAGAACACCGTGTGCTCCGGAGGAAGAGGTTTACGGGGATGTGGCACGTCCTCATATCCATGGACACGCCGACGGTCAAGGTTACGGGGCGGTGGCCGAGGGGGTCAAACCGGGCCCCGGGGTGTGTGGGGCCGGTCACTCGGACCGGGTCCCGAAAGGCGCGGGGCCGGTCACGTGGACCGGCCCCCCGCCCCGGCGTCAGCCCA
>NZ_JBSHBL010000113.1:0-28148 GCF_053611985.1 Streptomyces sp. NPDC054770 | reverse complement strand
CCCCTGAAGGGGCTCAGGGGCGCGGGGAACTGCGCGATCGGCCACGACGGCGCCGCAGCCGTACGACGGCCCTAGCCCGCCAGGGCGATCAGGCGAGCGGCCAGGTCGGCGAACGGGCCGTCGGTCGGCTCGTCCTGGACCATCCGCTTCACCAGCGCGGTCATCTCCTCGTCGTACGCCGCGCTCACCGCCGTCAGGGCCGCGAAGTCGTGGACGAGCTGTACCTCCAGCTCGGCGCGCGGGATGCGGCGGCCGTCCAGCCAGATCAGTGCCGTCGACTCGGCGAGCGAGATCCAGGAGCGGATGACCAGTTCGAGACGGGCCGGTGCCTCGGGGATGTCGAGGTGGGAGAGGATCTGCTCGTAGGCGACCTGGCGTACCGAGTCGATGAGCGCGTTGGTCGCCGACGAGCCCACCGCCGGGCCGCCGCGCATCAACGCGGCGAAGCCGGGCCCGTGTTCGTCGACGAAGTCGAAGAAGCGGCGCATCACACGCAGCAGCCTGGCCCCGAGCGGGCCCTCGTGCGGCTCGTTGAAGCGGCCCGCGAGATCCTCCGAGGCACGCTTCAACGCGGCCTCGTACAAGCTGAGTTTGCCGGGGAAGTAGTGGTAGACCAGCGGCCGCGAGATGCCCGCGGCCGAGGCTATCTCGTCGATGGAGACCTCGTCGGGCGAGCGACGGCTGAACAGTTCGAGGGCGACGCCGATCAACTGCTGCCGCCGCTCCTCGACTCCCATCCTGCGGCGTACCCCGGTTGTCATGCGAACACCTTACCGATCGGATCCGGCCTCCCACGGACCCGACCCTTCACGGGCGTTCACAGATCCAGCACAAGTCTCCCACTTCGCGCCCGTGATACACAGATGAGCATCGAGTCGGCACGCTCCGTGTCCGTCAGCAGCTCGTCCCGGTGTTCCACTTCCCCCTCCAGCACCCGCTGTTGACAGGTCCCGCAGAACCCCTGCGCACAGGAGTAGGGCGTGTCGGGCAGCTCGGCCCGTACCGCGGCCAGCACGGTCGAGTCGGCGGGGACGGTCAATGTCCGTCCGCTGCGCCGGAGTTCCAGTTCGAAGGCATGGTCGCCGCCGATCCCGGCGGGTGGCGCGAAACGTTCGAGCCGGACTGCCGGGAAGCGTTCCGCCACCGCCGCCATCAGCCCCTGCGGACCGCAGCAGTACACCGCCGCGCCCTCCGGGACGGTCAGCGCGTCCAGGTCCGGGCGCCCGTCCTCGTCCTCCGGGACGACCGTGACCCGGTCGTCCCCGGCCAACTCCGCCAGGAACGGCATGGACCGGCGGTTCCGCCCGCAGTACAGCAGCCGCCACGCCACCCCGTCCGGCACGGCCCGCATCATCGACAGGATCGGGGTGATCCCGATGCCCCCGGCCACGAAGACGTAGGACCCGGCCTCGGCGAGCGGGAAACGGTTGCGCGGCCCGCGCACCTCCAGCTCCATGCCCGCCACGACCTGCTCGTGCACCTCCCGCGAACCGCCCCGCCCGTCCGCGACCAGCCGGGTGGCGATCGTGTACGACGAGGTGTCGGCCGGGTCCCCGCAGAGCGAGTACTGCCGGACCAGTCCGGACGGCAGCACCACGTCGAGATGGGCCCCGGGCTCCCAGGCGGGCAACTGCCGTCCCTCCAGGCGCAGTTGCACGACCCCGTCGGCGACGGTCCGGTGCGAGGCGACAAGGAGCCGCAGCGCCCGGGAGCGCGGCCGCCCGGAGGTCGGCGGATCCAGGGCCGGCAGCGGCCACAGCGGGGAGGCCTCGATACGGCGGCGCAGGGCCCGCCGCGCGAGCAGCGCGGCGCCGGTGACGGCGACGACGGTCTGCAGTCTCGGCATCACGCGGCCTCCCGCCCGGCGTGCTCGGCGGCCAGCGCGGCGGGGGAGGCGGCCAGATAGGCGACCGCCTGCGCGGTGGAGCCCTCCTGGGACGGGTGGTAGCCGCGGCTCAGGTACCTCGGGATCGACCTCAGCATGTCGCCGGTGGCGGGGAGCGTGCCGCGCCGGCCGGCCAGACGGAAGTCCCGGAAGCGGGCCCGGCCGTCGACGAGCGTCGGGTCGTTCGCCATGAAGAAGCGGGCTCCGCGCTGCCACAGGAACACGATCGCCGTGAACGCCGTCGCCCAGGTCCGCGCCCGGCGCCGGTAGCCGCCGTCGAGGTGCATGAAGAGGTCGAAGGCGACCGACCGGTGCTCGACCTCCTCGGCGCCGTGCCAGCGCAGCAGGTCCAGCATGGTCGGATCGGCACCGCGCCGGTCCAGCTCCTCGGCGTTGAGCACCCAGTCGCCGAGGAACGCGGTGTAGTGCTCGATGGCCGCTATCAGCGCGACCCGTTCGAGGAGCCACCAGCGCCTGGCCTTGCCGGGCGGCAGGGTCCGGTCGCCGAGCAGCTTCTCGAAGAACCAGTCGACCTGCGCGGTGTACGGCGTCGGGTCGAGCCCCTGCTCCCTGAGGTGGGGCAGCACCTCGTCATGGGCCTGGGAGTGCATCGCCTCCTGCCCGATGAACCCGATGACGTCCGCGCGCAGCCGTTCGTCGCGGATGAGGGGCAGCACCTGCTTGTAGACGTGCACGAACCACCGCTCGCCGGCGGGCAGCAGCATGTGCAGCACATTGATGGTGTGCGTGGCGAAGGGATCGCCGGGCACCCAGTGCAGGGGGGTGTCCTCCCAGGCGAAGGACACATTGCGGGCCTTGAGCGCGATGTGCTCGGAGTGCACCGGCTGCGGCTGCTTGTTGGACATGGCGTCAATGTACTGACGGGTAGGTGACCTGAGAAGACCCTCGGCGAAGCTTGTTTACGTGAGCGTCAGCAAGGGTCTGTCGTGGCGGGGCGTTCCGGCGGTGCCGTACTCACCGCAACCCGTTGATCTCGCCGCCGTCCTCCAGCGTCCCCTTCAGCTCGGCCTGCGCCCCCTGCTTGGCCGCGGCCACCAGTGTCGTCCCCTGCGCCGTCGCCGTGATCCCGCCGGTCGCCCGGATCGACGCGGTGTCGCGGCCGCCCGCGGCCAGCAGGTACCACCGGCCGCCCGCGGACTTCCACAACACCCCGGCCAGCACGTGCGGATCACGCGGACCGCAGGCGGTCACATCGGACCCCTTGGCCGCGACCGCCCCGTACCGGCTGCCCGGCGTCCGGAACTGCGCCAGCGCCTCGGTCCCGTCGCCCCGCCAGGTCTCGGTGCGCGTGCACACCCACGACCCGGTGCCGCCGGCGTCCGGCAGCCGCTGCTCGGCGAACGCCCATGCGTTGACACTGCGCACTCCGGCCGACCGCTCCGCGGCCAGCGAGCAGGCGAACGGCGCCCAGTCGCGCAGCGCCGCCGCCCCCGAGGCCTCGCCGGTGTCGCCGGGCCGCCCGGCGGTGAGCCGGGCCGGCACCAGTTCGCCCAGGTCGGTCGCGAGGTGTGCGCCCTGTGCGTCGGTCAGCTGGAGCACGTTCCAGGACGTGCACGTGCCCTGCTGCATGGCGGGGCTGGCCAGCGGCCCGGTCACCCCGTCGGTCAGTCCGAGGTCCATCGCCCCGGAGTCCGGCTTCAGCAGGTCCCGCTCCGCCGCCTTGGTCACCCAAGGGGCGGTCAGATAACGGACGTTGCCGTCGGAGCGGCCCAGGACCAGCGCGCTCGCCCCGGCTCCGGTGGCGCCGTCGGCGCGGGCGAAGTCCAGGGCCGCGCCCGCGGTGCCGTCCTTCGGTTCGGCGTAGCGGGTGATGCGCAGACCGTCGTAGAAGATCACCACCCGGGCGCTGTCGACCACGCCCGCGTACAGCAGCTGCGGTGGTCCGGCCGGGCCGCCGGTCTGGGTGCCGGGGGTCGCCGAGACGCGGACGGTGGCGCCGGGGCGGGCCCAGACGGCGAGGGCGCGGCGCAGCAGCGCGGTGTCGCCGGTGAGGGCACCGCGGGCCGGCCAGACGGAGAAGTCGGTGCGGGCGGCGGTCTGCCAGGCGGCGGCCGGGACCTTCGTCAGCCGGGCCGGGTCCAGGGCGGCCTGGGCGGCCGGGTTCTGCGCGTACACCGGGGCGGCCGCGCCGTCGGCGCCCCAGCCGCCGCCCGGCAGCGCGACCAGCGCGCCGCACACCGCGAGGGCGGCAGCGGCGGCGAGCGCGGCCTTGGTGTGCTGGCGGCGGCGCATCAGGTCGGTGGGCCGGGCCTGCAGGGAACAGGGGTCGAACTCGGGGGAGTCGAGCAGCGGGTACTCGGCCGGGACGCCGTTGGCCTCGGCGAGTGCGCCCTCGGGGTGCTCGACGCCGACCGCCCGGAGGATCCCCCGGACGTCGCCGTCGGGGAGCTGTTCGAGACCGCGCAGCGCGTAGGCGGCCCGGGCCGGGCCGGAGAGGCCGGCGAGCCGCTGGTCCAGGGCGAGTTCGTCGGCGCCGCCGGAGCGCGGGAAGAGCCTGAGGCCCCATACCTGGGGGAGCAGCGGCGGCAGCTGGGCGCGTTTGGGCCAGGCGGTGAGCCGGAGCGGCCGGCCCGCCTCCAGTGCCGTACGCACCACTTCGAGGCGGACGAACGAGTACCCGGGGTCGGTCTGCCGCCCGTCCGACTGGGCCGGGATCACCGGGACCTGCCTGCGGCCCCGGGGCAGGGCCCGCTGGACCAGGGCGTGCGCGGTCAGGACGCGGCGGCCGCGCGCCGGCCCCGGCGGCAGCACCAGGTAGGCGAGCCGGACCAGCCGGGGGTAGTGCTCGACGAGCGCGGCCTCGGCCTGCTCGACATCGACGGCCGGATGCGGGGCACCGGCGGAGGCGGCTGCGTGACGCTGGGCTACATCCTGTGACTGCACGTCCTGAAGAACGAGCGACCCGTTGGTAGGTCACCGCCACACGGGTGACACTCGGATACCGCACGATGTGAGCGCTTCGCGGCCTGGAGCCGTATCGAAGGGGACGGGCCCCTTGAAGGCACCCCGGGGCCGGCAACGCGACCGGAGGAACAGATGAGGTTGACCCGACCGATGCTCGCCGCGGCGGGCGCCGTGGCCGCCCTGGCGCTGGCGGGCTGTGGATCCGGAGACGGCAAGGCGGAGGCCAAGATCCCGGTCACCGCGACCGGCAGCCTGGAGAGCCTGGCCGCCAAGGTGAAGTGCACTCCCGACATGCAGATCGACTCCGACGAGGTCCGCCAGGCGATCTGCAAGGTCTCCGCCGGCAAGTTCGTCTTCGCCACCTTCGCCACCGACCGCGGCCAGCGCGAGTGGATCAACGACGCCAAGGACTACGGCGGTTTCTACCTCGTCGGCCGCAAGTGGGTCGCCGTCGGCACCGACAAGGTCGTCAAGGCGCTCCAGACCACGCTGGGCGGCGAGGAGGAGATCGGCGTCGACCACAGCAAGCACACCAGCTGAGGACCGACCGGCCGGGCTCTGCTCGGCCGGGGTCCGCGGCACATGCCGAACGGCACATACGAAAGCGGGCGGTGGGAGAATCCCACCGCCCGCTCTCGTGTTACCGGCTGGCTACTGCTACTGGCACTTCTTGCCGGTGTTGATGCAGTTGGCGATCTTCGCCGCCAGGTTGTTCTTGGTGACGCTGATGAAGTCGTCGTGGTCGGTCGCGGCCTTGTGCAGCTGCTCCGGGAAACCGTCCACGGCGTAGGCGTTCTTGACCTGGCCGTTCACGATGCTCGGCTGGGCCACGTTGTACACCAGACGCATGGTCAGTTCCGGGATCGCCTTGAAGCCGTTCGGGCAGACACCGCTCGCGGGGTCGGGGAAGGCCACGTGCGTACGGTGGTTGGCGCTGTCGATGTTCACGCCGTCCCAGCAGTTCTGGAAGGCGAACGTACGCACCACCTGGCTGCCCTGCGGGCAGATCGGGTACTGCTGGGTCAGCTGGACCTTGTTCTCGAAGCCGGTGCAGCTCCAGTGCGCGTTGGCGTTGGCCAGACCGTTGGTGGTGGTCTTGGCGTCACCGGTGATGATGCGCAGGAACTGGGGCATCGCGGTGACCTTGCTGGCCGGGCTGCCGACGTACTTGATCTGCGCCTGGACCGGCGTCAGGATCTTGCCGACGTTGCCTTCCTTGCCACCGCCGTCCGCGTTCGCGTCGAACTCCTGCGAACCGTCCTGCTCACGCACGACCGGCCAGTAGTACGCCGAGAGGTCACTCTGGTTCTGGCAGCTGGAGGGGGCGGCCAGCAGCGAGTCGTTCGTCGAGAACGCGTTGACCTTCTGGTTGCCGACGTAGTCGTGCTCGTGGTGCGCGCCGTTGGTCACGCCGGGCGCCACGATGACGTTGTCGGTGTTGTGGTTCTTGTTCTGGTTCGTGCCGCACCTGGTGGTGAAGGTACCGGTCGAGGCCTGGCCGGTGTTCTGCGGCTTGGCCAGGACGTTCGGCGCGACCTTGGTGATGTCCACGAAGTCGGCCGCCGACGGGCCGTTGCCGGCCTGTCCGCCGGCACCGACGTCGACCGGGGTGCTGGCGCTGGCGCTCGGGGCGGCGCTGGCCTGGCCGTTCCCGTTGTTCTGACCGCCGTTGTTGTTCTGGCCACCGTTGTTGTTGCCCTGTCCGGCGGTGGTCTGGTTGGCGGCCTGCGTGGTGCAGGCGGCGAGCTGCGACAGCGAGCTGTCGAACTGGCCGCCGACCCGCGTGATGTCGATCCTGATCCGGTCGATCGTGGCCGCCCGCTTCTCCTTCAGGGGGCCGATGATCGCGTTCTGCACGAAGTTCGCGTCGTGCGCCTGTGCGTTGCGGGTGGAGGCGAGCCGGGAGTAGGCCTCGGTGATCTGCTTGTCGAGGTTGGCCAGCTCCTTTGCCACCCCCATCTTGGCCTTGGCGGGCACGTTCTTCAGCTTCTGACCGACGTCCGGGCAGGAGATGGTCGCCACCGTTGTGGAGGCGGACTTCACGTAGTTCTGCGCCGAATTGTTCGACTCGTGAGCCGAAGCGTTCATCTGCGCATAGAGCAGCCCGCCCCCGCCGAGTGCTACAGCCGCCGATGCGGCTATGACCTTGATGGTCAGCGGCGAACGGCGTTTGCGTATGTTGCGTCCCATGGAACTCCTCAGACCTTCCTTGCGGGGCGGCATCGAGGCGCCCGACAGGAGTGAAGCGGCGTCCTCTCATACGCAGGTCGCCTCAGAGGTGTTCAGCCGTCTCACAAATTCATCAGAGATTTGTTACGCACTTGGGGCACAACTGCCGTTTGAGCAGGGCGATTTCTGGAAAATCAGCGATCGCGGTCAAGGTACGCGAGCACCGCCAGGACGCGCCGATTGTCATCGTCCGACACCTCTAGTCCCAGTTTGGTGAAGATGTTGGAGGTGTGCTTGGCGATGGCCCGTTCCGTGACGACGAGCTGCCCGGCGATCGCCGCGTTCGAACGGCCCTGCGCCATCAGCTCCAGGACCTCCGACTCCCGCGGTGTCAAGCCCCCCAGCGGCCGGTCGTCGGCCCGCCGGGACAGCAGCTGCTGGATCACCTGCGGGTCCATGGCCGTACCGCCCGCCGCGACCCGCCGTACGGCGTCCACGAACTGCTCCGCGTCGAACACCCGGTCCTTCAGCAGGTACCCCACCCCGCCCCTGCCGTCGGCCAGCAGCTCGCGCGCGTAGAGCTGCTCGACGTGCTGGGAGAGCACCAGCACCGGCAGCCCCGGCCGGTCCCGTCGCGCCCTGAGCGCGCACTGCAGCCCCTCGTCGGTGTGCGTGGGCGGCAGCCGTACGTCCACCACGGCCACGTCCGGCCGCAACTCGGCCAGCGCCTCGGTGAGTTCGGGCCCGGACTCGACGGCGGCGGCGATCTCGAAGTCGTAGGCCTCCAGCAGCCGTACCAGCCCGTCGCGGAGCAGGAACAGGTCTTCGGCTAGGACAACACGCACGGAATCTCCATGGTGACCATGGTGGGACCGCCCGCGGGGCTGCTGACGGCCAGGACGCCGTCGAATGTACCCAGCCGCCGCTCCACCCCGGCCAGCCCCGACCCGGCGCCGATCACCGCGCCGCCCCTGCCGTGGTCGGTGACCGAGATCCGCAGCATGCCGTCGGTGTGGTGCAGGTCCACCCAGATCCGGTCGGCACCGGAGTGCTTGACCGCGTTGGTCAGCACCTCGCTCACCGCGAAGTACGCGGCCGACTCCACCGGCGCGTCCGCCCGCCCCGGCAGCTCCACCGTCACCTCCGTGGGCACCGGCAGCCGCAGCGCCAGCGCCCGTACGGCGTCCCCGAGCCCGCGCTCGGCCAGCACCGGCGGATGGATCCCCCGCACCAGGTCCCGCAGCTCGCCCAGCGCCTCCACGGACGCCTGCCGGGTCTGCGCGAGCAACTGCCTCGCCTTCTCCGGGTCCTTGTCCAGGAGCATCTCGATCGTCCCGAGATCCATGCCCATGGCCACCAGCCGGGCCTGTGCCCCGTCGTGCAGATCCCGCTCGATCCGGCGCAGCTCGGCGGCCGACGTGTCCACCGCGTCCTTCCGCGTCTCCGTCAACACCCGCACCCGCTCCACGAGTTCACCCTCCCCGGGGTCGAGGACGGCACGGGTGAGCCGGAAGTGGGCGGCCAGCAGCCGCGGGCACAGGTACCAGGCGCCGACCAGCAGTACGGCGGCGGTCGCCGCGGCGCCGAACGCGGTGGCCTGGTTGGTGACCGGCACGAAGCCGTACCAGTAGGTGCCACCGAGGGTGAGCACCCGCCACAGCCCGGCGGCCACCGCGAACCCCTCGAACGGATAGAACAGCAGCACCGCCGGCAGCAGCGCGGTCACGAACCCGGCCGTCATGTCGACGAGCAGCCACAGCACGTCCCGCCCGACCTGCGGGTCGCGCAGCATCCCGAAGGTCCTGGTCCACGGGTTGGCGTCCGCCGGGACCGCCCGGTACGCCGAGCGGATCCGCACCCCGCACCACTCGAACGCGAGCCGCCGCCGCACGTCCGCCACGTCCCGGACCCCGCCCAGGATCCACGGCGTGGTGACGATCCCGACCCCGATCGGGATCAGTGCCACCGAGACCGCGACCAGCACGAAGCAGAGCACCGAGACCGGCAGAACCACCAGCGCCAGCACCAGCCCCCGCACGGCGGCGAGCAGGGTCTCCCGGGCCCGGTCACGGAAACCACCGCTGTTCGTGTTCGTCGTCATGCGGTCAGTCTGTCCGACCGGACGAGCGACGGTCACTGGCCCGAAGGCCCATGTCAGGGGGTGGTGCTGGATACACCTCGCGACATGCCGTCCGTCGACTGCGGCGCCGTCGTGGCTGCTCGCGCCCACGCGGCGGTAGCCGCATATCGGATACGGCCCCGCGCCCCTTACGGGGCTTCAGGCAGCGCCCCCGAAGGGGCGCGGGGAAACTGCGCGATCAACCCCCACCGGCCCGCACCCTGATCACGACCCGATCCGCCCCACTCCAAGCACCCTCGCTTCGGCATCGGCGTCGAGTCCCATCCCCGCCCGCACCGGCACCGCACCGCCGAGCCCCCGCAGCCACCCCCACGTGTCGGCCACCGTCTCCTCCACCGCCCGGCACCGCAGCCCCGTCGCCACCGCCCGCGACACGTCCAGCCGGTGCACACCGTCGTACAACTCGCCGCCCGCCGGCACCCACACCGGCAACTGCACCCACGGCTCGATCCCGGCGCCGAGGATCACCTCCGCGTCGGTCCACCGCAGCTCCGCGTCCGAACCGGTGCTCCGGCGGCAGGCTTCGAGCAGCTCGCCCATCGTGGTGTGCCCGGGCGGCGCGACCAGGTTGTACGGCCCGGACAGCTCCTGCTCGACCGCCCCGAGGGTCCACTCGGCGAGGTCGCGGGCGTCCACGAACTGCACGGGCAGGTCGCGCGGGCCCGGCGCCAGCACCGGCCCGCCCCGCGCGATCCGGTCCAGCCACCACGGCAGCCGGCCGACGTTCTCGTACGGCCCGAGGATCAGCCCGGCCCGCACCAGCACCGAGCCGTCCGCGCCGAAGGACTCGACCGCGGCCAGCTCGCCGCCCAGCTTGTCCTGCGCGTACTCGGTCGCCTCCGCGCCGGCCGCGGCCCCCGTCACCAGCGGCGCCTGCTCGGTGTAGCCCGCCGGCCGGGGCCACGCGTACACCGAGCAGCTGGACACGTACGTATACCGTCCGGCACGGCCCCGCAGCAGCCGTGCCGTCTCCTGTACCGCCCGGGGCGCGGCCGACCAGGTGTCGACGACCGCGTCCCACTCGGTGCCGTCCGCCAGCGCCGTGAGGCCGCCCGGTGCGGTGCGGTCGCCGGACAGCGGCCGCACCCCGGGCGGGGGCCGGTGGCGGCCCCGGTTGAAGACGGTCACCTCCCAGCCGCGCCCGAGCGCCGCCTCGACGACGGCCCGCCCCACGAACTCCGTACCGCCCAGCACCAGAAGCCTCATGCCGCTGATCGTGCCCGCGCCGGACGGCGGACGTAACGGGGTTCAGCCGAGGGCGGAGCGGCCCGCCGGCGAGGCGCCGGTGGCCTCGCTACGGCCTCAACGGCCGGTCGGCGGGGTGTACTTGTATCCCACCCGGCGGACCGTCTGGATCGCCCGGCGGTGCTCCGCGCCGAGCTTGCGGCGCAGCCGGGCGACATGGACGTCGACCGTGCGGCCGTCGCCGACATGGCCGTAGCCCCAGACCGTGGTGACCAGCTGGTCGCGGGTGTGCACCCGGTTCGGATGCGCCACCAGATGGGCGAGCAGCTCGAACTCCAGGTAGGTCAGGTCGAGTTCACGCCCGTCGACCTGGGCGGTGCGCTCCACGGTGTCGACGGTGACGAGCGGCCGGGCGCCGTTCGCGGCCGGTTCCCGGTCCGGTTCCTGCGGGTCCGGTACCGCGACCGGCAGGAAGGGCGGCTGCTGGTCGGCCGGGACCAGCACCAGGTAGCCGATCATCGGCGGCTGGCCCGGCAGGATGGGCAGGGTGTGCTGCGGGGCGGGCAGCCAGGTGGCGCCCGGCGGCAGCAGGTCCGCCATGTCCACCACCTCGTCCCGGTCGACGGCCCGCAGCCGGTGCCGGGCGGGCGAGGAGGAGGTGAGGGCGGAGGCGGGGGAGAGGGAACGAGTGGTCGCCATGAGACGTCAGCTCTTTCGCGCGAGGAGATCAGTCGGTCGGGACGACGGCCGCGATTCGTGGTCGGGCGCGCCGGGGACGTACTGCGTTCCGCGCTGGCCGAAGGCCGGGGTGTACGGCTTTAGAGGGCCCGCGCGTTCATCGCGCGGCAACACACCCGGTCGAAGTCGTGGTGCTGACGGGAAGGCCAGAACGGCTCAAGGTCCTGGCGACCCGTCGCGCTGCACTTCTGGAAGCTGGCCATGGGGCCATTGAAGCAGACACAGCCCGGAAACAGGACCCTTCTCTCACTGCTTGGACGCTTCCTTGGCATGACGTTGACGATGTCGGCCTTCCCTCACCAGGCGTTTGTGCCTGGTCGGTGGGGTGGGCTCGAGCGCCGTCTCCGGCTTGCCGTTCCACACTGTGGACAGCAACGCCGCAGGGGCGCCCACCACGACGGTGGACGCCCCTGCGGGAGAGCTGTCTGCGGGTCAGACCTGGCCGGCCTTGTCCAGGGCGGAGCAGCAGGTGTCGACGATCAGCCGGGTCACGACGTACGGGTCGACGTTGGCGTTCGGGCGGCGGTCCTCGATGTAGCCCTTGCCGTCCTTCTCGACCTGCCACGGGATACGGACCGAGGCACCGCGGTTGGAGACGCCGTAGGAGTACTCGTTCCACGGGGCGGTCTCGTGCAGGCCGGTCAGGCGGTCGTCGATGCCGGCGCCGTAGTTCTTGACGTGGTCGAGCGGCTTGGAGCCCTCGCCGAGCGACTCGCACGCGGTGATGATCGCGTCGTAGCCCTCGCGCATCGCCTTGGTGGAGAAGTTGGTGTGCGCGCCGGCGCCGTTCCAGTCGCCCTTGACCGGCTTGGGGTCGAGGGTCGCCGAGACGCCGAAGTCCTCGGCGGTGCGGTAGAGCAGCCAGCGGGCCACCCACAGGTGGTCGGAGACCTCCAGCGGGGAGACCGGGCCGACCTGGAACTCCCACTGGCCCGGCATGACCTCGGCGTTGATGCCGGAGATGGCCAGACCCGCCTTCAGGCAGTTCTCGAGGTGGGCCTCGACTATCTCGCGGCCGAAGATCTCGTCGGCGCCGACACCGCAGTAGTAGCCGCCCTGGGGGGCCGGGAAGCCGCCCTCGGGGAAGCCCAGCGGGCGGGAGCCGTCGAAGAAGGTGTACTCCTGCTCGATGCCGAAGATCGGCTCCTGGGCGGCGAACTTCTCCGCGACCTCGGTCAGCGCGGCGCGCGTGTTGGAGGAGTGCGGGGTGAAGTCGATGTCCAGGACCTCGCACAGGACGAGGACGTCGTCGCCGCCGCGGATCGGGTCCGGGCAGGTGAAGACCGGCTTGAGCACGCGGTCCGAGGAGTGCCCCTCGGCCTGGTTGGTGGAGGACCCGTCGAAGCCCCAGATCGGCAGCGCGTCGAGACCGGCGGGGGCGCCCGCGATGATCTTCGTCTTCGAACGCAGCTTGGCCGTCGGCTCGGTGCCGTCGATCCAGATGTACTCAGCCTTGAAGGTCACGGGCCACATCCTTCGGGGTGGGTCGGGCGCACTTGCGGGTGCAGCGGCGCTACGGCACTGGGGCGCCTCGGTGTTGCCCGGCAGCCTGTCAACAGGCGATTTCCCGATCATTGCTCGAATGTGAACCCGGTGTTACCTGGTGGTTCTGTGCTGCGAATCACGTTGTGAGACCCGGGCCGACGGGGTACCGAGCCCAATTCGGGCGCTGTCCCGGCCCCTTCGCGGCGGCCGCCGGCTTTCCCTCCGCGAAAGCCGGCGGCCGTGCCTCGACCCGTTCTCCTCGACCCGTCGTCCGGGTCAGCCGACCTTCTGGATCAGCGCGCGCCGGATCAGGAACTTGCCGGGCTCCCGGACCTGTTCGAAGGCGGCGTTGTTGAGCAGCACGCAGCTGCCGGAGACCGACGTGACCTTCACCGTCGTGGACTTGTTGTTGTCCAGGTTGGTGACCTTCAGCGTGGTCCCCGCCGGGAACTGGTTGCTGGAGGCGGCCGGCGCGCCGGCCTCGCCGGAGAGCGTGACGGTCGAGCCCTTGCAGACCTGCTGCCCGGAAGCGGCGGCGCCCCCGGTGTTACCGGTGTTGCCGGCGGCCGCGCTCTTCGAGGGCGCCGCCGTGGCGGTCTGCCCGGTCTGCCCGGTCTGGCCCGTCTGCGTACCGCTCGCCGCCTGGGAGCCCTGAGCCGACTCCCCAACGACGCAACCGGACGCCTTCTGCTGGACCTTGATCTGGTCGATGACCGCCTCGCGGTTGGCGATCCGGGCCGACGACTGGGCGTCCGGGTTCGCCTTCTGGTCGGCGATGAACTTCTGGTTGTTGCCGAGGGCCGTGGCCAGCCCCGAGCAGACCGTCGAGTCCGCGGCCGACGACAGTGTCTTCGCGTTCTGCGAGGGCTGCGCGGCGTTCGAGGTGGTCGCCAGGACGAAGGCCCCGCCGCCGGCGACGGCTGCGGCGCCGACCAGCAGTGCGATCGACTTCTTGGCGCCGAGAGTTCTCCTACGCGACATGCGCGCCTCCTGAAGGGGGTGGGGGAACGTACGCCGGTAGGTACGAGATGCCGAACGCCGTTACTCAGTGGTTACAGGAGTCACTGAAGTAACCTACGTCACATTGAAATTGAGGGGTGTTCAGTTCTTGCCCCTGGCCAGCGCCTCCTGTACGGCCTCGTCGGTACGGGCGACGACCGCCGTGCCGTCGTCGGCGGTGATGATCGGCCGCTGGATGAGCCTCGGGTGCTCGGCGAGAGCGGTGATCCACCGGTCGCGCGCGCTCGCGTCCCGCGCCCACTCCTTCAGTCCCAGCTCCTTGGCGACCGCCTCCTGGGTGCGGCTGATGTCCCACGGTTCGAGCCCGAGCCGCTCCAGTACGGCCCTGATCTCGTCCGCGGTCGGGACGTCCTCCAGGTAGCGGCGGACGGTGTACTCGGCCCCCTCGGCGTCGAGCAGGCCGATCGCGCTGCGGCACTTCGAGCAGGCGGGATTGATCCAGATCTCCATGCGGGGAACGGTACGCGAGCCCCTGCCGGGCACCGCTCTGTTCGAATTCCGGGGGTGTCCTGGAAGCCTCTCACGCACATCGCGCCCCACCCGAAATACCCTTCTCCACCTGGCTGTTCGGCGCCTTTACGGGCTGTCTCATTGTCAGTGGTGGCCGGTACACTGGTAGCAGTGTTCGAGAGAGTCGCCGGGCTGTCCGGGGGCGCTCCCACCGCGACAGGAGGATGCCTGTGCCCGCTGCCGCACTGAAGCCGAAGCCGAAGTCCCTGCCGACCCAGTCCACCGCGAAGCGTGCCGTGCTGCTCGACTCGCCCTACGCGCCGGCGGAGAAGCGCCCGCTGCCGGCCGGACGGCCACGCGAGTGGTATGTCACACACAACCGCCGCCTGAAGGCCATGCGCCTCGCCATCGCCCTGCTCGACTCCGGCGTCTACCTGCCCAACCAGGCGCGCAACGAGACGATACGGAGCACGGCGGAGAGCATCGGCATCCACCCGCCGTCGGACACGACCTGCCACATGGTGCGGGCGCTGATGCGATATTCGCGGTGAGCCGGTGGTGCCGGGTGCCGTGTGTTCCGCGCGGCGCCCGGCGCTTGTCCGACCGGGGGCTGCCGCCCCCGGGCCCCCGCCGTCGGGGGTGCGCCCTTGTGGTCCGGCTGTGGGCCGGTGGGGGTTGCTCGCGCTGTTCCCCGCGCCCCTAAAAGGGGCGCTGCCGCGAGAGCCCGCTCAGCCGCTCAACTCCCGTTCCAGCGGCGTCCGGAACCGTGGGGTCACCCGCGCGGTGCCCACCCATCCGCGCAGCCGCTCCGCCTCCGCCTCGATCGCCGGCTCGGCCTCTCTGCGGATGCCGGGATCGGGGATCCGCCAGACGATCCCGCCGTCCCGGCGCTGCGCCCAGCCGCCCACCACCAGCCCGTTCCACCACACCGTCGGCCCCACGTTGCCGCTTCGGTCGAAGAGCAGCGGACGGAGCTCCGGCGGCAGGTACCAGTCCCGCCGCTGCCAGGCCATGGCCGTCGGGTCGAGGGCGGGGAGGAGGGCCGCCCAGGGCCGGGACGGCGCCGGGACCTCCGGCAGGTCACCGGCCGTCACATAGCCCGTGTCGCCCTCGTCCAGGGTCACCTGCTCCGCCCCGATCGCCGTCAGCGCCCGGCGGACCTCGGTCACCCGCCACCCCGTCCACCACTTGAGGTCCGCCTCCGTGGCCGGCCCGCAGGCGTGCAGCCAGCGGTTCAGCAGGACCGCCTGGGCCTCGGCCGGGTCCAGCTCCGGATGGTCCGGTGCCGGTGCCCAGCGGAACTGGCTCGACGTCCAGGAGCCCAGCGGGCGGCCCCGCACCACCTTGCCCTCCACGCCCAGGACCCTCAGCAGGCGCGTCGAGACGGTGTGGACGCCCTCGTAGCTCTTGCCCGCGGCGTACGGGAACTGCTCGCGCAGGCGGGGCTCGGCGGCCGCCAGCTCGGTCGCCGTCGCCTGGCCGCGCCGGGCCAGCTCCGCGAGCGTCGCGGACTCGACCTCCGCGAGCCAGGCCGCGTCCGGGGCGCCGGCCCGCGCCATGTCCTTCAGCAGAGCCGCGCGCTCGCGGGCGGCCACCGTCAGGCCCGTCGAGGCGTGCACGACCGCTGTGAGATCCGCGGGGAAGACGAACACCGTGTGCCGCATGCCGTGCATCCGCACCAGGGAGCGGTCCCCGTACAGCGCCCGCTCCGTCTCCGGCACCGTCTTCGCCGCCTCGGCCAGCCGGGCCCCCACCGCCAGGTACACCGTCGCCGGATCCGAGCCGTGCAGCGCCACCAGCGCCTCGGCGACCTGCTCCGGCGCCGTTGCCCGCGCCGGGGCCGCCAGCCGGTGGCGCAGTGCCAGCCGGGCGCGCCGCTCCGCCACCCCGATGTGCCGCCGCCCGCCGCTCATGCCGACCTCCCCGTGGACTCCCTGACCGCATCCTGCCCGACGCCACTGACAATCACCTGTTCGCCGGGCTCGGCATGCGCGGGCCCGGGAACCTCCCGTTCACTTCGATCAGCACGTGACGGAGGGAGCGGTCGCCGCAGCAGCCGCCAGAGGGGAGCGACGGATGGCCACACCCGCCGACCGTGCCGCCCGCGGCAGGGCCGCCCGCAAGTGGGCCCCGCGCTCGGCCCACGCCTTCTGGCTGCCCTCCGTCGACCGCCCCGACCCCGTCGCCGTACTGGAACGGCAGGGCCGCGACCGGCTGCCCGAGCTGCTGCCCATCCGGTACGGGAGGATGGCCGCCTCGCCCTTCGCCTTCCTGCGCGGCGCGGCCGCCGTGATGGCCGCCGACTTCGCCGCACAGCCGCACACCGGACTCACCGTGCAGCTCTCCGGAGACGCGCATCTGCTGAACTTCGGGCTCTACGCCTCCCCGGAGCGGACCCTGCTCTTCGACCTGAACGACTTCGACGAGACGTTCCCCGGGCCCTTCGAGTGGGACGTCAAACGGCTCGCCGCCTCCGTCGCCGTCGCCGCCCGCGAGAACGGGCACAGCGATCCGCAGGCCCGGGCCTCCGTCCGGGCGGCCGTGGCCGCCTATCGGACCACCATGCGGCGGCTGGCGGGGCTCGGGGAACTCGCCGTCTGGTACGAACGGATCGACGCCGACAGCCTGATGACCCTGGTCCGCTCCGCGCGCCGCCGGCGCCGGGCCGAGGACACCCTCGCCAGGGCCCGGCGCCGCACCAGCCTGCACGCGCTCGGCCGGCTCACCGAGACGACCGGCGGACAGCGCCGCATCATCAAGGACCCGCCGCTCCTGGAACCCGCCGGCGCCTCCGACATGGCCTCCCTGCGCAAGATCTTCAGCGACTACCGCTCCACCCTCGGCGAGGAGCGCCGGCTCCTCCTGGACCGCTACCGCTTCGTCGACGCGGCCCGCAAGGTCGTCGGCGTCGGCAGCGTCGGCACCCGCTGCTTCCTCGTGCTCCTGGCCGGCCGCGACGCCGACGACCCGCTGTTCCTGCAGATCAAGGAGGCCCGGACGTCCGTACTGGAACCGCATCTGCCGAGCGGGCCGTACGGCCACCACGGCCACCGGGTCGTCGCCGGACAGCGGCTGCTCCAGGCCGCCGCGGACATCTTCCTCGACTGGATGACCGGCCCTCAGGGCCGCGCCTTCTACTGGCGCCAGCTACGCGACATGAAGGGCTCCGCCGAGGTCGCCGCCATGGCCCCGAAGGGCCTGCGCGACTACGCCGCCCTGTGCGGTACGACCCTGGCCCGCGCCCACGCCCGGTCCGGTGACCGCATCGCCATCGCCGCCTACCTGGGTGGCACCGACCTCTTCGACCACGCGGTCACCGACTTCGCCCTCGCCTACGCCGACCAGACCACCACCGACCACGCCACCCTCGGCGCGGCCGTCACGGCGGGCGTCCTGACGGCGGCACCGGGGCTCTGAACCGGCCGCCCCGGCCCGCCCCGGTTCAGCCGTGGTCCTTCAGCAGCGTCGTGACGAACTCCCGCCGGTCGTCCGGGTGGTCGTGGAACCACAGGCCCAGCCGGTGCTGCGCGTCCGGGAGTTCGAAGCGGGTGTACCGGGACCGGCTGCGCAGGGCGTCCTGGACGGCCGCCGTCACCTGCGGCGGGATCACCGCGTCCGTGCCCGGCACCGCCAGTACCGCACGGCCCGTGTAGGAGCGCAGCGCCGCCAGGGCGGGTGAGGCGCGCCAGGCGTCCGGGGTGCGGATGAGCTCGGTGAAGCGGCCGGTGCCGTCGCCGAACGGGACGTCCCAGGACTCCGGCGTGTAGACCGCGGGTGAGCAGAGGCCGATCGCCGAGGCGCGGTCGCCGTAGTGCCGTACGAGATCCGCGACCGTCTGGCCGCTCATGCTGAAGCCCACCAGAACCAGCGGGCGGTCCGGTTCCACCTGGGCGTCGATCACCGCCGTCGCCTGCTCGAAGCGGCGGCGCAGGCTCAACTCCGCGAGTGCGCCGGTGCTTTCGCCGTGGCCCGAGAAGTCGAAGGCCAGGGCGGGGCAGCCGTGGGCGGTGAACTCCGCGAGCAGCGGGCGCAGTCGCCGCTCGTTGCCGGTGCCGGCGCCGTGCAGCAGGACGGCGACCGGTCCGCCCGTGCCGTCGGTGCCGTCCGCGGCCGGAGTACGGACCCCGCGGAGCTGTTCGCCGTCGTACTCGTGGGTGAAGCCGGTGAGTTGAACCATGGCTCCCATTCACCCACGGCTGCGCCCGGGTGCGCACACACGTGTCACGCACGTGGGCACGCACGAAAACGGGATGCACGCCGTGTGACCGGTTCCCTACGCTGGATACGCGTTGCGGAGTGGTCCACCACCGCTTTCCGAAGGGCCGGCCGCGCCCCCGGGACTCGGGGCTACACTGCCGCGCACCGACGAACGGCCGCCCGTCCCCCGCGTGCCGTCGGATCCGTCGACCGCTCACACACCCACGCCACGGAGACCCGTCATGGGCACCATCGTCCTATCCGGAACCGTCGTCCTGGTCATCCTGGGATTCGGCAATCACAACTGGTGGCTCGCCGCCGTCGCCCTGCTCTTCGTGTACGTCCAGTACGGACGGGGCTCGTCGTCGGCCTCCTCGTCGGGCGGTTCGTCCGGCGGCGGAGGGGGCCAGGCCGGCGACTACAAGACGTACCGCGAGCGCCGTGACCAGCAGGCCAAGTGGGAGCGCCGCTACCGCCGCGAGCGCCCCCTGGAGTCCCGGCGCCAGCAGAACGAGAAGGGGAAGTAGGCAGCAGGTGCCTCCGGCCGGTCAGAGGCCGGGGGCACCCCAGACCGGGAACCAGCGGCTGAGGTCCTGCTCGATCCGCAGGTCGTTCGCGAGGACCGCCTTGACCTGCAACTCCAGCGCGCTGTCCCGCCGCTGACCGGATCCGGGCAGCGGTGCGAAGGGGTAGAACGTGCCCCGCTTGTAGAGGTAGACGAGCGCGAGCCTGCGTCCGCGCTCGTCCTCGAAGGCGGCCAGGGAGCAGAGCAGCTGCGGGCCGAAGCCGTTGACCTCCATCGAGCTGTTCACCGCGTGCAGGTCGTTGACCAGCTGCGGAAGCTGGTCGGGGGAGCGCTGCGAGACCAGCCAGGAGTATCCGTAGTCGTCCTGGTGCAGCTCCACCGGAACGCCGCCGCGGTCCGTGTCCGCGTCGAGGAGCGCCTGGACCTCCCGGTGGGTCTGCTCGAAGGCCGCGCCCTCCACGGTGGCGAAGCACACCGCGCCCCCGCCGGTGGGCCTGAATCCGGCCGCCGCCTCCAGCGTCACCGCCGCCGACGGCAGCGCGAACAACTGGTCCAGATCGGGCGCGACCGGCTTCGTACGGCCCAGCAGGATGTCCAGGAACCCCATGCTCACCCGGCCTTTCCGGGCGTCGCCGCCTCACCCAGCTCCGCCGAGATCCGCCCCAGCTGCTCCAGCCGCTGCTCCAGGGTCGGGTGGGTGGAGAAGAAGCGCTCGATGCCGGGCTCCTTGCCGGTCGCCGGGGTGAAGTAGAACGCGTTGAAGGCCTGGGCCGTGCGCAGGTCCTTGGTCGGGATCCGGGCGATGTCCCCGGTGACCTTGGTGAGTGCCGAGGCCAGCGCGGAGGGCCGGCCGGTGAGGTGGGCGGCGGCCCGGTCGGCGGCCAGCTCCCGGTACCGGGACAGCGCCCTGATCAGCAGGAAGCTGATCGCGTACACGGCCGCGGAGACCCCGATGATCGCGGCGAACACGGCGGCGGTGTTCTGGTCCCGCCGGCCGCCCCCGAAGAGCTGGGAGTAGAACGCGAACCGCACGATCAGCCCCGCGATCACGCCCAGGAAGGACGCGATCGTGATCACGGCGACGTCCTTGTGCGCCACGTGCGACAGCTCGTGCGCGAGCACACCCTCCAGCTCTGCGGGCTCCAGCCGCCGCAGCAGCCCCGTGGTCACGCACACCACGGCATGGTCGGGGTTCCGTCCGGTCGCGAACGCGTTCGGCATGTCCATCTCGGAGACGGCGACGACGGGCTTCGGCATGTCCGCGATGGCACACAGCCGGTCCACCACCGCATGCAGCTCGGGATACTCCTCGCGCTCCACGACCCGGCCGCGCATGGCGAACATCGCGATCCGGTCGGAGAACCAGAACTGCGCGACGAACATCGCGCCCACCAGGACGACGACCAGCAGCCACGACTTCAGCAGCACGATCAGCGCGGCAACGAAACCGACGTACAACAACCCGAGCAGGAACAGCGTGACCGTCATCCGCACGGTCAGCCGCCGGTCGCTCCGGAAGCGGCTCTGCATCTTGCACCACCCCGCAGTCAGGCACTCGTCCCGCTGTCCAGTGTGCACCTGCCGGGGGCAATGAGGAGGTTCCGAACGTGCCTAGTAGCGGCAAAAGGTCCCTGTGAGGGTGCGGCGCCGTCGTGGTTGCTCGCGCAGTCCTGCTAGTAGGGCGACCGCGTCTGTATGTACCCCAGCAGGACGATCACCGCCGCCACGCACCCCAGTACCAGAGCCGTCGACACCCACGACGACCTTCGTGGCCCCGCCGGTCCCGGGTCCGCCCGGAACGGTACCGGGTCCGGAGGGTTCTCCCGCCACCGCGCGGCCAGCATCCGGGCCCGCGCGGACGGCTCCTTGTGTTCCGCCTGGTCGGCCCAGCGCAGGTCGAACTCGCGGTCCTCGTCGTTCTGTTGCGACATCCCGTACCCCCCGTTTCGAACGCCAGTACCCAGGCACGATACGACGGCGCCCCCGCCCTGAGAAACAGGAACGGGGGCGCCGGTGGCCGCGGGGGCGTCTGTCACACGTCGAAGTACAGCTCGAACTCGTGCGGGTGCGGACGCAGCTGGAGCGGGGCGATCTCGTTGGTGCGCTTGAAGTCGATCCACGTCTCGATCAGGTCGGGCGTGAAGACGTCACCGGCGAGCAGGAACTCGTGGTCGCGCTCCAGGGAGTCGAGGACGGCCGGGAGGGAGGTCGGGACCTGGGCCACGTTCGCGTGCTCCTCGGGAGCCAGCTCGTAGAGGTCCTTGTCGATCGGCTCGGCCGGCTCGATCTTGTTCTTGATGCCGTCCAGACCCGCGAGGAGCAGGGCCGAGAAGGCCAGGTACGGGTTGCCGGAGGAGTCGGGCGCGCGGAACTCGACGCGCTTGGCCTTCGGGTTCGAACCCGTGATCGGGATACGCATCGCGGCGGAGCGGTTGCGCTGCGAGTACACCAGGTTGATCGGCGCCTCGAAGCCCGGGACCAGACGGTGGTACGAGTTCACCGTCGGGTTGGTGAAGGCGAGGAGGGAGGGGGCGTGCTTGAGGATGCCGCCGATGTAGTAGCGGGCGGTGTCCGACAGGCCCGCGTAACCGGCCTCGTCGTAGAAGAGCGGGGAGCCGCCCGCCCACAGGGACTGGTGGACGTGCATGCCCGAGCCGTTGTCGCCGAAGATCGGCTTCGGCATGAAGGTCGCGGTCTTGCCGTTGCGCCAGGCCACGTTCTTCACGATGTACTTGAAGAGCTGAAGGTCGTCGGCGGCGGCGAGCAGCGTGTTGAACTTGTAGTTGATCTCCGCCTGGCCGGCGGTGCCCACCTCGTGGTGCTGGCGCTCGACCTGGAGGCCGGACTTGGCCAGCTCCAGGGAGATCTCGGCGCGCAGGTCGGCGAAGTGGTCGACCGGCGGGACCGGGAAGTAGCCGCCCTTGTAGCGGACCTTGTAACCACGGTTGTCCTCGACGGCACCGGTGTTCCAGGCGCCGGCCTCGGAGTCGATGTGGTAGAAGGACTCGTTCGCGGAGGTCGCGAAGCGGACGGAGTCGAAGACGTAGAACTCGGCCTCGGGGCCGAAGTACGCGGTGTCGGCGATACCGGTCGACGCCAGGTACGCCTCCGCCTTCTTCGCCACGTTGCGCGGGTCACGGGAGTACTGCTCGCCCGTGATCGGGTCGTGGATGAAGAAGTTGATGTTGAGCGTCTTGTCCCGGCGGAACGAGTCCACCCGGGCGGTCGACAGGTCCGCACGCAGCGCCATGTCGGACTCGTGGATCGCCTGGAAACCACGGATCGACGATCCGTCGAAGGCGAGCTCCTCGTCCGGGTCGAACGCCTCGACGGGCAGCGTGAAGTGCTGCATGACGCCCGGCAGGTCGCAGAAACGGACGTCGATGAACTTGACGTCCTCGTCCGCGATGAACTTCTTGGCCTCGTCGGCGTTCTGGAACATCCAGCTCCTCCTACTCCCGGCCGTTCCCGTGCCGGGGTGGTAGTTCGTTCGTGCGGCCAGTGCGGTGGCACACGTTGTCCTCGACCCTAGGGACGGGTGATTTCTCGGGCGTGACCCGTTTGTTTCGCTGAAGTTAACCGACCTCGGTTCCACCGTAGCCCGCGGCACCCCGCCGACCCAGGGGGCGGGCCGGGCCCAGTACCGTGGACGGGTGGACAACAGGCAAGCAATCGGATCGTGGCTCTCCGGACCCCGTGCGGCCATGGAAGAGGCCGGTGCGGAGTTCGGGTACCGGGGCGAGCAGCTGGGTCTGCCGGAGGACGGGCCGGGCTCCATCGCCCGCCCGGGGCGGCGGCTCGGTGCGCTGGTCGTGGACTGGGCGCTGTGCGTCTTGATCGCATACGGCCTGATCACGCACGGCTACACGCCGGCTACCGGCAACTGGGCGCTCCTCGTCTTCTTCGTCCTCGGTGTCCTCACTGTGGGCACGATCGGGTTCACGCCGGGTAAGCGGCTGTTCCGGCTGCGGGTGGTCGGCGTCGGCACCGGCCGGGTGCAGCCGCTGCGCGCACTGGCCCGCACGGTGCTGCTGTGCCTCGCGATCCCGGCACTGGTCTGGGACCGGGACGGCAGGGGGCTGCACGACCGGCTGGCGAAGACCGTAGAGGTCCGTATGTAGGTGCGGCGCCGTGGGGGCTGGTCGCGCAGTTCCCCGCGCCCCTTACGGGGCACGATGTCCGCGGGCGGTCGTGCCGCTGGGGCGGCACGGTTGGGCGCGGGCGGCACCCTGCAAGCGCCGGTAAGCGTCCCCACCCCCGGCCCGCCCCCACCCCGGCTCACCTCCTCCGCAGCACCCGCGCCAGCAGCTCCCGCAGCTCTCCCTCCGGGTCGGGTACGGCGCCCTCCGACCGCCACGCCACGAACCCGTCCGGCCGCACCAGCACCGCCCCGTCCGCCGTCGTACCGTGCGCGGCCGCCCAGTCGCCGGCGCCGGCGCCGTCCTCCGTGTCGTACACCAGATCGGCCGCCGTCCCCGGCGCCCCGATCCGGTACGTGTCCAGCCGCATCCGCTCCGTGTCCGCGATCCGCCGGGCGGCCGCGTGCCAGGCCGCACCCCCGGCCGAGGCCGCGTCGCTCAGCAGGACCAGTGACCGCTCGTACAGGTCGAGCGTCGAGATCCGTTCGCCCGCGCGGCGCAGCCACAGGTGCGGGGCCCGGCTGCCCGGCTGGCCGGTGAGGTTCATCCCGTCGGGGACGAGCGGCTGGTCCGGGTCGGCGCCGAGGACCGCGCCCTTCGGGTAGCGGTAGCCGAGGACGATGTTGAGGATGCCGCCGCGCCTGCCCGCGCCGATGCCGGGGGCCGGCGCGAAGCCCGGGTGGCTGTGCTCGACGGAGCGGGCGGAGGCGCGGGCGCTGGTGGCGAGGGCGACCGGGCGGCGCTCGGCGTCGTAGGAGTCGAGGAGCCCGGCGCCGGCCCAGCCGTCGAGGACCGCCGCCAGCTTCCAGGCCAGGTTGTGGGCGTCCTGGATGCCGGTGTTGGAGCCGAAGGCCCCGGTCGGGGACATCTCGTGCGCGGAGTCGCCGGCCAGGAAGACCCGCCCGGACGAGTACCGTTCGGCGACCCGCTCGGCCGCCCGCCAGGACGCGCGGCCGGTGATCTCGACGTCGAGGTCGGGGACGCCGACCGCCCGCCGGATGTGCCGGGTGAGGCGTTCCTCGGTGAACTCGTCGAGGGTTTCGCCGCGTTCGGGGTGCCAGGGCGCGTGGAAGACCCAGCGCTCCTTGTTGTCGACGGGGAGCAGGGCGCCGTCCGCCTCCGGGTCGGTGAGGTAGCAGCAGATGAAGCGGCGGTCGCCGACCGTGTTCTGGAGCAGCTTGGAGCGGAAGGTGATGCTGACGTTCGCGAACAGGTCGCCGGGGCCCGTCTGGCCGATGCCGAGCCGGCCGCGGACCGGGGAGCGCGGGCCGTCGGCGGCGACCAGGTAGTCCGCGCGGACGGTGTACATCCGGTCGGAGTCACGGTCGCGGACGTACGCCGTCACTCCTTCGGGGCCCTGTTCGAAGGACTCCATCTCGTGGAAGTAGCGCAGCTCGCCGGTGAGCGACTCGGCCGCCTGGCGGAGCACCGGTTCGAGGTCGTTCTGGCTGCACAGGCACCAACCCGTCGGGCTGAACCTGGCGAGTCCGCCCCCCGGGTCGATCTCCTTGAACAGCCATTCCCCGGCGTCGCCGACCAGCGTCGGGGTCTGCAGGATGCCGTGGTTGTCGGCGAGGAGGGAGGCCGCGGCCTTGATGTCCGGCTCGATGCCCGCTCTCCGGAACAGCTCCATCGTCCGCACGTTGTTGCCCCGGCCGCGTGGGTGGATCGAGGTCCCGGAGTGTCTCTCGACGAGCATGTGGCGGACGCCGAGTCGGCCCAGGAAGAGGGACATGGACAGGCCCACGAGGGAGCCGCCCACCACGAGGACGGGGACCTGGTGATCGGTTCGCTGGTGCATCGGGCACTCCAGAGGCGGGTGTTGGTGCGTCAGGTGCGTTGGAACGTCCATGCCCCGTCCGGGCCCCTCCGGGAGGGGTTCCGCGTGCTCAATCACCCACCTGGTTCACGCGAGTCGCGCGCATCCGAGGACCGGCACAGGATCAAGAAGCGCTGACGCCGCGTCATCGGCGAAGGCGCAGGCCGCTGCCCCAGCGAAGGAGATGTGCGAAGCATGACGACGATCTCGGAAAAGGTTTCGGAAAAGCCGACCCGAAAGACCCGCCCGGTGTCGACACGGGTCTCCCAGTCAGTGTTCGACGGCTCCCGGCTCCGGGTCGTCCTGCTGGTGGACGTCTACGACGGCGCGCAGCAGCAGTTCCTGGAGGCCTACGAGCAGCTGTGCAGCCAGGTCGCCCAGGTGCCCGGGCACGTCAGCGACCAGCTCTGCCAGTCGATCGAGAACCCCTCGCAGTGGCTGATCACCAGCGAGTGGGAGAGCGCCCCGCCGTTCCTCGCCTGGGTGAACAGCGAGGAGCACGTGCAGATGGTGAAGCCGCTGCACAACTGCGTCCGCGACACCCGCTCGCTCCGCTTCCACGTCGTACGGGAGACCGGCGGACCGTCGGCCGACGCCGTACGCGTGCTGCAGGCCCACCCCCGGATGGGCGACGGCGTGATCCGCCACGCGCTCACCTTCACGGTCACGCCGGGCAGCGAGGCCAAGGTCGCGAAGATCCTCGCGGACTACGCCTCGCCCCAGGCGAAGGTCGACGACTCCACCCGGCTCTGCCGCACCTCCCTGTTCATGCACGGCAACCGGGTGGTGCGGGCCATCGAGGTGCGCGGCGAGCTGATGGCCGCCCTGCGCCACGTCGCCCGGCAGCCCGAGGTGCGGGCCGTCGAGGAGGCCATCAACCCCTACCTGGAGCAGGAGCGCGACCTCGACGACCAGGAGTCCGCACGGGTGTTCTTCACCCGGGCGGCGCTGCCGGCCGTGCACCACGTCGGTGCCGAGGAGCCGGTCGAGGGCGAGCGCCACGCGCTGTACTACCCGGCCCGTCCGGGCTGCGGGATGCGGCTCGCGGAGCTGCTCGCCCAGCAGGACGAGGCCGCGGCCGAGGACCCGGCGAGCCCGGTCCTGCACAGCACGGTCTTCCAGCGCGACGACGTCGTCGTCCGCCTGGTCGAGCAGCGGCCCGGGACGCCCGTGGACGTCACCCCCGCCCACGCGCTGACCGCCCTGCTGGACGGCGACACGGTGCGGATGGAGCTCATCACCGACCGCCGCTCGCCGGACGCCTGACCCTTCACCGTCGCATCACCCCCACGGAGGAACGCAGACATGCAGCCCATTCCGAAGATCGTGGACCTCAGCGAGGTCGAGCCCAACACCCGGCGCGGCGGCGATCTGCGCGCCATGCTCACCCCGGCCACGGTGGGTTCCACCAGCGGTTTCATGGGTGTGGCCATCGTGCAGCCGGGCGACCGCATCGCCGAGCACTACCACCCGTACTCCGAGGAGTTCGTGTACGTCGTCTGCGGCGACATGGAGGTCGACCTGGACGGCGAACCGCACCCGCTGCGGCCCGAGCAGGGACTGATGATCCCCATCAACATGAAGCACCGTTTCCGCAACGTGGGCAATGTCGAGGCCCGGATCGTCTTCCACCTCGGCCCGCTGGCGCCGCGCCCGAGCCAGGGCCACGTCGACACCGAGGAGACGGAAGCCGTCGCCGTGGGGCAGGTCCGGTCGTGACCCGGCGCGTGGCGGTTACGGGCATAGGCATCGTGGCTCCGGGGGGTGTGGGCGTACCGGCGTTCTGGGATCTGCTCGCCTCGGGCCGGACCGCGACGCGCGGCATCACCTTCTTCGACCCCTCGGGCCTCAGGTCGCGGATCGCCGCCGAGTGCGACTTCGACCCGGCGGCGCACGGCCTGGACGCCGAGGAGATCGAACGGGCGGACCGTTACATACAGTTCGCCCTGGTCGCCGGTGACGAGGCGGTCCGGGACTCCGGGCTCGACCTCGGCCGGGAGGACCCCTGGCGGATCGGGGTCTCCCTGGGAACCGCGGTCGGCGGGACCACCCGTCTCGAGCACGACTACGTCCTGGTGAGCGGCGCGGGCCAGCGCTGGGACGTGGACCACCGGCAGGCGCAGCCCCAGCTGCACCGGGCGTTCTCCCCGAGCACCCTGGCCTCCGCGGTGGCGGAACGTTTCGGCGCCCAGGGTCCGGTGCAGACCGTCTCCACCGGCTGCACCTCGGGCCTGGACGCCGTCGGCTACGCCTTCCACACCGTCCAGGAGGGCCGCGCCGACATCTGCATCGCCGGCGCCTCGGACTCCCCGATCTCACCGATCACCATGGCCTGCTTCGACGCGATCAAGGCCACCTCCCCGAACAACGACGACCCCGAGCACGCCTCCCGGCCCTTCGACAACCGCCGTGACGGGTTCGTCATGGGCGAGGGCGGCGCGGTACTCGTCCTGGAGGAGCTGGAGCACGCCAAGGCCCGCGGCGCGCACATCTACTGCCAGCTCGACGGCTACGCCACCTTCGGCAACGCCTACCACATGACCGGTCTCACCAGCGAGGGCCTGGAGATGGCCCGCGCCATCGAGACCGCCCTGGACCACGCCCGCCTCGACCCCACCGCCATCGACTACGTCAACGCGCACGGCTCCGGCACCCGGCAGAACGACCGCCACGAGACCGCCGCCGTCAAGAAGGCCCTCGGACAGCACGCGTACAGCACGCCCATGAGCTCCATCAAGTCCATGGTGGGGCACTCGCTCGGCGCCATCGGCGCGATCGAGGTCGTCGCCTGTGTGCTCGCCCTGGCCCACCAGGTCGTCCCGCCCACCGCGAACTACGAGACCCCCGACCCCGAGTGCGACCTCGACTACGTGCCGCGCGTCGCCCGCGAACGGCGCCTCGGCGGCGTCCTGTCCGTGGGCAGCGGGTTTGGCGGCTTCCAGTCCGCGGTGATCCTGACCCGGCAGAGAGGACGGACACGATGAGCGAACCCCGGTCTCGACGGGCCGCCGTAACCGGCATCGGTGTCGTCGCGCCCAACGGAACCAGCACAGAGACCTTCTGGAAATCCGTCCAGGAGGGACGCAACGTCCTCGACAAGGTGACCCGCGACGGCTGCGAGCACCTGCCCATGAAGGTGGCCGGACAAGTCCGCGACTTCGACCCGGCGGCCGCCGTCGAGGAACGCCTCATCGTCCAGACCGACCGCTTCACGCACTTCGCGATGGCCGCGGCCGACCTGGCGCTCGAAGACGCCCGGCTCGGCCGCGCCGACACCGACGACTGCCCGTTCGACGTCGGCGTGGTCACCGCGGCCGGCTCCGGCGGCGGCGAGTTCGGCCAGCGCGAGCTCCAGCAGCTCTGGGGCAAGGGCAGCCGGTTCGTCGGCCCCTACCAGTCCATCGCCTGGTTCTACGCGGCCAGCACCGGCCAGATCTCCATCCGGCGCGGCTTCAAGGGCCCCTGCTCGG
>NZ_JBSHBL010000112.1:0-28482 GCF_053611985.1 Streptomyces sp. NPDC054770 | reverse complement strand
GGCATATTCTTATGTTGTTCGCGCGCGTGCTGGCCTTGCTGGGGGTCTGGAGTAAATTACACCTTCCCTCCACAGAAATCGAAGGCGGACCATCCAAACGGATGGTCCGCCTTCGGCGTTGTTACGGTCGACGTCGGCCGGATCGGCGTTCTCCTGTTCGCCTCGCACGCGTGGGGCGGGCCACCCGACCAGGGTGGCCCGCCCCACGCGTGCGTGCCGTGAAGCGTGCGGTCAGCGTCCCAGCGCCCGGCGGCCACGGCCCTGCGAGAGAACCGGCAGGTTCTTGGCCGGTGCCTGCGAGCGAGTGTCCTCCTCCAGGCGCAGGGCGAGCGCCGGGCAGCGGCGCACCGCGCGTAGCGCCTTGGCCTCCGCGAACCGGGGCACCTTCGCCTGCGCGACCGTCGGGAAACCGTCCGCGCCCAGTTCGAAGACCTCCGGGAGGATGTCCGCGCACAGGCCGTGGCCCCGGCACAGCGTCCAGTCGACGTAGATCTTCTGCCGGCTGCCGGCACCGTTGTCCTCGGGCTCTCCGCCGCCCGGGATGCCCGTAGGCATCTTGCCGTCCTCGAAGAGCGGCAGAACGCCTTCCACGGGCCGTCCGCAGCCGTTTCCGAGAACGTGCGCGGCCAGGTCGTCTGTGAACGCCTTGATCGTCGACTCCAGGAACATCGCGGAGCCGTCCGGGTGCGAGCACGCCCCGCGCCGCTTCACGTTCTTCGCGACCTGTTTGAGCGCCTCCAGGGCGGCCGGTCCGCCGCCGTTGAGGATGTCCTCCATGCCGCGCGCGGCCGCCGGCAGACCCAGGTAGCAGGGACCGCACTGTCCCGCGCTCTCCTCCGCAAGCCACTGGGCGACCCGCAGCGACTCACCCAGCGGACAGGTCTCCTGCGTGATCGGCAGGATGGCGCCGGCGCCCAGCGCACCGCCCACCGCGTCGAGCGAGTTACGGGAGACGATCGCCTCGTTGACCGTGGCCGCGTCGATCCACCTGCCGTGGTAACCGCCGGTCAGCACACCCTGCGGCACCGGCGGGGCACCGGCCAGCTGCAGGACGTACCGCAGCGGCACGCCCGTGGGGACCTCGATGACCATGGGGCGGGCGACCGCACCGGAGACCGTCAGCATGACGGTGCCCGGCTCGTCGTACAGGCCGGTGTTGCCGTAGCGCTCCGGGCCGATGCGGGCGGCGATCGCCAGCTGCGCGAACGTCTCCGCGTTCGACAGCAGCGTGGGCGCGCCGCCGACGCCGTTCTGCGAGGCGCTGGTCTTGCGGCCGGGCGGGATCGCCGGGCCGCCGTCGATCGAGCGGATCAGCGACGCGGCCGCGCCGGTGACCATGCGGATCGGGTTGCGCTGGACGAACGCCTTCAGCGCCGAACGCCGGCCGTTGCTCAGACCGCGCTCGGCGAGCGCCTGTTCCATGGAGCGCTGCGTGGACTCCCGGGTGACCCCCACCACGAGCGTGCGGGCACCCAGCGCCTCGGCGCACAGCAGCGCACCGTCCAGGATCAGATGCGGGGCACGGTTGATCAGCACCGTGTCCTTGCGGCAGGCCGGCTCGTCCTCACTGCCGTTGACGACGACGACCGGCCGTACGCCGCGCTTGATCGCGGCCTCGGCGACCGAGCGCAGCTTCTTGTGGAAGGGGAAGCCCGCGCCGCCGCGGCCCTTCAGGTTGATGCGTTCGGAGAGCTGCGCGAGCTGCTCCCCGCCCAAGGGCTCAAGCGGCCCGTGCACCTTGAGGTGCATGGGCAGATCGAGTCTTTCGACAAGGTCGAAGCCAGACGTGAGCTGCGGAAGGCCGACCACGCGGACTTCTGGGACGTCGGGCAGGGCCTCGTTCACCTATAGCCTCCGGAAGGCGTGTTCCAAGGTTCGCCCGAACCCGGTGCGTCGAAGGACGCGCCGGGCGGTGGTTCGTTGGCGGGACCGCTGTTGTACGTGTCATTCGAGTTGTACGTCCCGTACCGGGCGTTCGTCTCACCCGTGTCGTACACATCACGTCCGACCGTGCCGCCTGTGCCCGGATTGCCATAGGCCGGGATGTTGTATCCGGTGTCCTGGAGCGGGTCGTACGCAGACCGGGGCGCCTCGCCGACCGGCGGCGGGGACGGGATCGGCCAGCTGCCCGAGGTGCTGGACGGACCGTCCACACGCTCCATGCGCGCGGTCTGACCGGCCGCGAACGGAGACTGGGGCTGGCCGGGCATGGACGTGGCCCGGTAGGCGGCGGCGAAGCCGGAGGCCGGCTCGGGGCCGGGTGCGGCGGCCGCCCCGGACGGGAACAGCGGGTTCGACTGCGAGGTCGCCGTGTCGGCGCGCGACGGCCTCGGCTCGCGCTCGCGCATGGTGTCGTAGCCCGGCAGCGAGGACTCGCTCATCCGGGCGCGGCTGGCGTCCAGATCGTCCAGCTCCGGCCGCTCCGAACTGCCGAAGACGGACACGAGACGGTCGGCGACCCTCCGCTTGAACGGGCGGGGGGCGGCGCGCAGCGCCAGTGCGGCCATCACGCCGACCAGGCAGAGGTCGTACGAGATCATGAAGAACGGCTTCGCCGCGCGGCCCGCGTACAGGCCGTGGATCAGTGCGGCGCACCAGGACGGGTAGGCCAGCATGTGCATGGCCCGCCAGCGGGCCGCGACGACGGCCGGCGCGGCGAAGTTGCTGCGCAGGGCGCCGGTGACACCCACGAAGATCATCAGCAGTCCGGCCAGCGATCCGAGTCCGATCAGGCCGGCGCTTCCGGTGAAGCCGAGTGAGAACGGAATGATCGCGGCGATCACCACGGTGTGATCCAGGGCGATCTTCGTGACGATGTGCACCAGCAGGAACGCGATCGAGGCGACCGCGGTCGTCCGGTGCACCGCTTGGCCGACGATCCGCTGGCGGGTGTTGAGAAAGATGCGGTCCTGTGAGATCAGACCCCAGATCACCGAGCAGCTCAGCGAGACGAGCGAGAGCACGCCTGCGCCGAAGTTCAGGAACTGTTGGAACTGGCTGCCTCCGGTCAGCACGACCACGGGTATGAGCAACAGGACGACAGCGGATGCCACCCCCCAGGCCGAACGGCCTGGCTTGGGAAGCGAGCTGTTACTACGACGAGGGTTCATGGGGGCAACTCCGAGCAGTTCGGGAAAGCGGTCCCGGTGCCGCAGCCTAAGTGGCGCCATACCGATCAGTACGAGGTTTGAGTTATTGCGTTGTTATCAAGGGGCGGTGCTGCCCTTGCGATGTCCCTTAGCGGACGTTACGCGAACTAATTTTTGAACCTGGTTCAACTCTCGTCCCGATGGTCGCCTCAGACACACGTGTCAACCATTGATACGCAAGCGCGTCGCGGCTTGCTCAAGCGCTGCGGTACTCTGACGCCATGCGTGCCGTACGCCTTCTGCTTAGCGGGCCGCGCTGATCAGTCCCGACCGCCGGACGAAACGGTTGGTCGGCATCGGCGCGGCGTCCCCTCCTGTGTGAGGGGATTTTTCGTTTCTAGAACGTTCGCAGCCGCAGGCAGAGACGACCGATGGAGCTTTGAGGATCATGAGCGAGACGAACCCCGCTGCCGCCGCCACGTCGGCGGAGGCCGCGCCGCACCGCTACACGGCCGCTCTGGCGGCCGAGATCGAGGCACGCTGGCAGGACTTCTGGGACGTCGACGGCACCTACTCGGCCCCGAACCCCACGGGTGACCTGGCGGGCGACCCCGAGCTGGTCGCCAGGCCCAAGAAGTTCATCATGGACATGTTCCCGTACCCGTCCGGTGCGGGCCTGCACGTCGGCCACCCGCTGGGCTACATCGCGACCGACGTCTTCGCCCGCTTCCAGCGGATGAACGGCCACAACGTCCTGCACACCCTGGGTTTCGACGCCTTCGGCCTGCCCGCCGAGCAGTACGCCGTGCAGACCGGCACGCACCCGCGCGTGTCCACCGAGGCCAACATCGAGAACATGAAGGTCCAGCTGCGCCGGCTGGGCCTGGGCCACGACAAGCGCCGGTCGTTCGCCACGATCGACCCGGACTACTACAAGTGGACCCAGTGGATCTTCCTGCAGATCTTCAACTCCTGGTACGACGACGAGGCGAAGAAAGCCCGCCCGGTCTCCGAGCTGATCGCCCAGTTCGAGTCCGGTGAACGTGCCGTACCGGGCCACACGCGCGCGTGGAACGAGCTGACCGCCGCCGAGCGCAGCGACGTCCTGGGCGAGTTCCGCCTGGCCTACGCCTCCGACGCACCGGTCAACTGGTGCCCCGGCCTGGGCACCGTGCTGGCCAACGAGGAGGTCACCGCCGACGGCCGTTCCGAGCGCGGCAACTTCCCCGTCTTCAAGGCCAAGCTGCGCCAGTGGAACATGCGCATCACCGCCTACGCCGACCGGCTGCTGGACGATCTGAACGAACTGGACTGGCCCGAGGCCATCAAGCTGCAGCAGCGCAACTGGATCGGCCGCAGCGAGGGCGCCCGCGTCGACTTCCCGATCGACGGCGAGAAGATCACTGTCTTCACCACCCGCCCGGACACCCTGTTCGGCGCGACCTACATGGTGCTGGCTCCCGAGCACCCGCTGGTCGACCGGTTCGTCCCGGCAGCCTGGCCCGAGGCCACCCACGACGTGTGGACCGGCGGCCACGCCACCCCCGCCGAGGCCGTCGCCGCCTACCGGGCGCAGGCCGGCGCCAAGTCCGACGTGGAGCGGCAGGCCGAGGCCAAGGACAAGACCGGTGTGTTCACCGGCGCGTACGCGACCAACCCGGTCAACGGCGACAAGATCCCGGTGTTCATCGCCGACTACGTGCTGATGGGCTACGGCACCGGCGCGATCATGGCGGTCCCGGCCGGCGACCAGCGCGACTTCGAGTTCGCGCGCGCCTTCGAGCTGCCGATCGTCTGCATCGTCGAGCCGACCGACGGCCGCGGCACCGACACGTCGACGTGGGAGGACGCCTTCGGCTCCTACGACGCGAAGATCGTCAACTCCTCCAACGACGACGTCAAGCTGGACGGTCTGCCGGTCGCCGAGGCCAAGGCCCGCATCACCGAGTGGCTGGCCCGCAAGGGCATCGGCGAGGGCACCGTCAACTTCCGGCTGCGCGACTGGCTGTTCAGCCGCCAGCGCTACTGGGGCGAGCCCTTCCCGATCGTCTACGACGAGGACGGCGTCGCCCACGCGCTGCCCGAGTCGATGCTGCCGCTGGAACTGCCGGAGGTCGACGACTACTCGCCGCGCACCTTCGACCCGGAGGACGCCGACACCCAGCCCGAGACGCCGCTGTCGCGCGACGAGGACTGGGTCAACGTCACCCTGGACCTGGGCGACGGGCCGAAGAAGTACCGCCGTGAGACCAACACCATGCCCAACTGGGCCGGTTCCTGCTGGTACGAGCTGCGCTACCTGGACCCGCACAACAGCGAGCAGCTGGTCGACCCGCAGATCGAGCAGTACTGGATGGGCCCGCGCGAGGGCATGCCGCACGGCGGTGTCGACCTGTACGTCGGCGGCGCCGAGCACGCCGTGCTGCACCTGCTGTACGCCCGTTTCTGGTCGAAGGTCCTGTACGACCTGGGGCACGTCTCGTCCGCCGAGCCGTTCCACAAGCTGTTCAACCAGGGCATGATCCAGGCCTACGTCTACCGCGACGGCCGCGGCTTCCCGGTGCCGGCCGCCGAGGTCGAGGAACTGGGCGGCGAGTACTACTACCAGGGCGAGAAGGTCACCCGCCTGCTGGGCAAGATGGGCAAGTCCCTGAAGAACGCGGTGACTCCCGACGAGATCTGCGCCGAGTACGGCGCCGACACGCTGCGCCTGTACGAGATGGCGATGGGCCCGCTGGACGTCTCCCGGCCGTGGGACACGCGCGCGGTGGTCGGCCAGTTCCGGCTGCTGCAGCGGCTGTGGCGCAACATCGTCGACGAGGCCACCGGCGAGGTCACCGTCACCGACGCCGAGGCCGACGAGGAGACGCTGCGTGCCCTGCACAAGGCGATCGACGGTGTCCGCCAGGACCTGGAGGGGCTGCGCTTCAACACGGCCATCGCCAAGGTCACCGAGCTGAACAACCACCTGACGAAGGCGGGCGGCGCGGTACCGCGTCCGGTCGCCGAGCCGCTGGTGCTGATGATCGCGCCGCTGGCCCCGCACGTCGCCGAGGAGCTGTGGCGCAAGCTGGGTCACACCGACTCGGTGGTGCACCGGGACTTCCCGGTCGCCGACCCGAACTACGTCGTCGACGAGACCGTGACCTGCGTCGTACAGGTCAAGGGCAAGGTCAAGGCCCGCCTGGAGGTGCCGCCGGCCATCTCCGACGAGGAGCTGGAGAAGGCGGCGCTGGCCGACGAGAAGGTCGTCGCGGCGCTGGGCGGCGCCGGGATCCGCAAGGTGATCGTGCGTGCGCCGAAGCTGGTGAACATCGTCACGGCGTGACACCGCGGACCGTCTCCGGGTGGTCCCCTACGGGCAGGTTCGGGGTTTTTCTGGAACTCCGGGCCTGCCCTTTGCGTTTACCGTTGAGGAGCACGGCCACCCACGCCGTGCCCGGAGCCGGCCGGGGTGGTGGGGCAGCGAGGAGGAGCACTCGTGGAAGCAGTGATCGCCGTATTCGCCGTGCTCTTCCTGCTCTTCGTCGCCGGTGGGGCGTACGTCACGTTCAAGGCGGTCGGCGCCGCCAAGCGCGGGGTGGACCGTACGATCACCCAGGCCCGGCGCACGGTCGAGGACCACACACTGCGCGCCAGGTCCATGGTCCAGATCGGTCCGGCGGCCGAGATCGCCCAGCTCAGGCTCACTCTGCGCACCTCGATGCGGGCCACTCAGGACGCGCTGGAGGCAGGCGCTGCCGACGACGAGTCGCTGAAGGAGTCCCTCGGTCTCTTCCAGCGTCTGAGCGCGCACGGGCACGAACTGGACGGCGAACTCAGGCGCCTGGAGTCCGAACCGGACCGGGCCACCCTCGCCACGCGCCTGCCCGACCTGCGCCGCCGCACCGGGCGCATCGCCGAGTCCGCGGACGCGTTGCGCTGGGCCGCCCGCGACCGGGCCCGCCGTTTCGCCGACGACGATCTGGACACCCTGAGCACCCAGATCGGTGTCGAGGCGGACGCCCTGCGGCACTGGACCCGGCCGGACCCGGCCGCGCAGACCCCGCCGTGGCCCGAGGCCGCCGCCGGCCCCGGCGACCGTCAGACCTGGCCCGGGCAACCCCGGTCCGCCGCCGCCGAGGAGCCGGTGCAGCCCGCGATCACCCCGCCCGGCCGGCCCCGTGCGTACCCCTGGCAGAAGAAGCCCCGGCCGGAGAGCACCACTTGACCCGGCCGGTCCTGATCCGGCCGGCCGGGGGCGGGCTGCCGCGCCCGGGCTACGCCAGGTAACCTCCAGCTCATGTCCCGCCATGTCGCGATCGTCACCGATTCAACGGCCTACCTGCCGCCGCGGACGGTGGAGCGCCACGGCATCACGGCGGTCCCCCTGACCGTGGTCCTCGGCGACCGGGCACTCGAAGAGGGCACCGAGATCTCGACCCGTTCCCTGGCCCAGGCTTTGCAGAAGCGGCGCCCCGTGACCACGTCCAGGCCCAGCCCGGAGGTGTTCGCCGAAACCTACCGCAGGGTCGCCGGGGCCGGGGCCACCGGAATCGTCTCGCTCCACCTGTCCGCCGAACTGTCGGGCACCTACGACGCGGCGGTTGTCGCCGCCCGTGAGGCACCTGTCCCGGTGCGGGTCGTGGACACCGGGATGGTCGCGATGGCCCTCGGTTTCTGCGCGCTCGCGGCGGCCGAGGCCGCAGAGGCGGGCGGTACCGTCGACGAGGCCGTCACGGCGGCGGAGAAACGGGCCGCCGGCACCTCCGCGTACTTCTACGTCGACACCCTGGACTATCTGCGCCGCGGCGGCCGCATCGGCGCCGCCCAGGCCCTGCTCGGCTCGGCGCTCGCCGTGAAGCCCCTGCTCCAGCTGGACGGCGGCCGGATCGAGCTCCTGGAGAAGGTACGGACGGCGTCCCGGGCCATCGCCCGCCTCGAGGAGCTCACCGCCGAGCGTGCGGGCGGCGCCGAGGTGGACATCGCCGTGCACCATCTCGCCGCCCCGGACCGTGCCTCGGCCCTCGCCGACCGGCTGCGGGCGCGGGTGCCCGGTCTGGCCGAGCTGCATGTCAGCGAGGTCGGCGCGGTCATCGGGGCGCACACCGGCCCCGGGCTGCTCGGGGCGGTCGTCTCGCTGCGGTGACCTGTGGATCCGAGGGCGCGAGCCCCGGCACCGTCACCCGTCCGGGTGGCGGAGTTATCCACAACCCGGCCGCGCTCCACGGAAACCGAGCAAGATCATCGCGGATCGGCGGGAAGCCCGATCCTCGTCGCATGGCACTTCGATCACGCTCACACGAGACACATGCGACCAGTGGCCCGGGCCGGGGCCCCACCTCCGACGGCCGCACCCGGCACCGGCGGTCCCCGGCCCGGCCCCGTATCCGCCACCGGCCCGCCCCGGCGGACGAACTGCGCCGCCGGGCGGAACTCCTCTTCGGCGAACGGGCCGTCGCCAGGCCGGTGCCGGGGCAAGGACCGCCCACCGCGGAAACGGTGACCGGCACCGGTGCGGCGACCGGACTGACGGCGGCCACGACCGCGGTGCGCACGGCCACGGCCGGAGTGCGTACCGCCGCGGCGGCGCTGTCCACGGCGGCGGCCGTGATGTCGTCGGCCCGCGCGCTGGCCGGTGAGGCCACGGCCCGGCGCGAGCCGGCACTGCCGGGGCTGCGGTCCCGGGTCGGGCTCGCCGTACGGGAGCGGATGCCGGTGTGGCTGCAGACGCGCTGTGGCCTGGAACGCCGGGGCGCGATCGCCATCGGGGTGGTTCTCGTCGTGGCCACGGCACTGGCCGTGCAGCACTTCTGGACGGGCCGGACCGAGTCCGTGGCGGCACCGGAGGTGGTCCGCGCGGAGGCGCCGTACGAGAAGGGCGAGGAGCAGGCCCCGGCTGCCGGAGCCGCCGCCGTCGGAGCCGGTACCGCTGCGGCGCCGGGTGCGCTCAACGGGTCCGGCGGGGCTGCCGGCCCTGGTGGGACCGGCAGCTCCGGTGGGGAGATCGTGGTGGATGTCACCGGGAAGGTCCGTGACCCTGGGGTCCACACGCTGCCGGCCGGGTCCCGGGTGACCGACGCGCTGAAGGCGGCGGGCGGGGTGCGGCCCGGTACGGACACCGACGGACTCAACCGCGCCCGCTTCCTGACGGACGGCGAACAGATCGTCGTCGGGGGCCCCGCCCCGCCCGCTGCACCGGGCCAGGCCGTGGCCGGTGGCGTGCCGGGAGCGGGTCCGTCCGCCCCGGTCTCCCTGAACACCGCGACCGTGGAACAACTCGACGCGCTGCCCGGAGTCGGCCCGGTGCTCGCCCAGCACATCGTCGACTTCCGCACCCAGCACGCCGGTTTCCGGTCGGTGGACGAACTCCGCCAGGTCAAGGGCATCGGCGACCGCCGCTACTCCGACCTGCGGGACCTGGTACGGCCATGAGGCCCGTGACCGACGGTGCGGCACCGGGGCCCGCAGCCGTACGCCGGGCGGCGGTGCACACCGACCCGCAGCAGCAGGGCGGGACCACGCACGCCCGGCTGGACGCGCGGTCCGACCTGCGACTGGTGCCGCCCGCGCTGGCCGTCTGGGCGACGGCGGCGCTGACGCTGGGCGCGCCGCCGGGATGGACGGCCGGGACCGCCGTCGCCTGCCTGGTCGCCGGGGTGGTCCTGCTGCGGCTCGGCCGGGTGCGTTCCCGGCCCGGGACGGCCACCGCCGGTGTCGCGTCCGTCCGGCCGGGCTGGCGGCGGGCCTCGGTCGGCGCGCTGCTGCTCTGTGTCGCCGGGGCGGCCGCCTCCGCGGGGCTGCACGGGGCGGACGTACGCCGCGGACCGGTTCCCGCGCTGGCCCGCGACTACGCCACCGTGACCGCTGAGGTGGAGCTCACGGGCGACCCCTGGGCCGCCCGGCCGCGCGTGCGGGGCGACCACGCCACTTCGGCCGCCGTGCTGGTGCGCGGCGAGGTGCGGCGGATGGAGAGGAGCGACGGGACCGCGGTGGCGACGCGTTCACCGGTGCTGGTGGTCGTGGACACGGGGGTGCGGGCGCCCGGCGGTGGCGGCCGGGCACGGTGGCTCGGGCTGCTGCCCTCCACACGGCTGCGGGTGACCGGGCGGCTGGCGCCGGCCACGGCCGGCGGGGACCGGGTCGCGGCGCTGCTGAGGGTACGGGAACGCCCCGCGCCGGTGGTGGTGGGGGAGCCGAGCGGGCCGCAGCGGTTGGCCGGGCGGTTGCGGGCCGGGTTGCGGGAGGCGACCGACGGGCTGCCCGGGGACGCGCGGGCGCTGCTGCCCGGGCTGGTCGTCGGGGACACCTCACGGATCACCTCGGAACTGGACGAGGCGTTCGAGGCGACCGACCTCGCGCACACCCTCGCGGTGTCCGGCAGCAACCTCACCATCCTGCTCGCGCTGCTCATCGGACCGCCGGGACTGGCCCAGCAGACCGAGCGCCGGGGGCTCGCCCCGCGCCTGGGGCTGTCGCTGCGGGCGACCGCGCTGTTCGCGTCGGCGCTCACCCTCGCCTTCGTCGTCGTGTGCCGGCCGGACCCCAGCGTGCTGCGGGCCGCCGCCTGCGGAGCGGTCGCCCTGCTCGCCCTGGCGACCGGCCGCCGCAGGTCCCTGGTCCCGGCGCTGGCGACGGCGGTTCTGCTGCTGGTGCTGTACGACCCGTGGCTGGCCCGCAGTTACGGCTTCCTGCTGTCGGTGCTGGCCACCGGTTCGCTGCTGATGCTGGCGCCCGGGTGGGGCGAGGCGCTGCGGCGGCGCGGGGTGCCGGAGCGGCTGGCCGAGGGGCTGGCGGCGGCCGCGGCCGCGCAGGCGGTGTGCGGGCCGGTGGTCGCGGTGCTCTCCGCGCGGGTGAGTCTGGTGGCGGTGCCCTGCAACCTGCTGGCGGAGATCGCGGTCGCGCCGGCCACGGTCCTGGGGTTCGGGGCGCTCGTGGCGGCTCCGGTGGCGATGCCGGTGGCCAAGGTGCTGGCGTGGTGCGCGAGTTGGCCGGCCGGGTGGATCGCGCGGATCGCCCGGACCGGTGCCGGGCTGCCGGGGGCGGGTGTGGACTGGCCCGGGAGCTGGGCGGGGGCGCTGCTGCTGGCCGGGGTGACGGTGGTCGTCGTACTGCTGGGGCGGCGGCTGCTGCGGCATCCGTGGTGGTGCGGGGCGCTCGGGGTGCTGCTGGCCCTGCTGGTGGTACGGCCGGTGCCGCTGACCCGGGTGATCACCGGCTGGCCGCCGCCCGGCTGGCGGCTGGCGATGTGCGACGTCGGGCAGGGCGACGCGACCGTGCTCGCGTCGGGCGCGGGCACCGGAGTGGTCGTGGACGCCGGCCCCGATCCGGCGCTGGTCGACCACTGCCTGCGGGAACTCGGCATCACCCGGATCCCGCTGGTCGTCCTCACCCATTTCCACGCCGACCATGTCGCGGGGCTGCCCGGGGTGCTCCGCGGGCGTGAGGTGGCGCAGATCGAGACGACCGGGTTCGAGGAACCCGCGGACCAGGCCGAGTTCGTCAGAAGGGAGGCCGCCGAGCACCGTGTCCCGGTGACGCGGGCGGTGGCCGGGGAGCGGCGCAGGACCGGGCCGCTGGACTGGCGGGTGCTGTGGCCGCCGCCGGACCCGGCCCCGGAACCGGACGGACCGAACGACGCCAGTGTCGCCCTGCTGGTCCGCTCGGCCGGACTGCGGATGCTGCTGCTCGGGGACCTCGAACCGCCGGCGCAGCAGGAGCTGCTGAGATCACCGGCCGCCGCCGCACTGGGCCGGGTGGATGTGCTGAAGGTGGCCCATCACGGGTCCGCGTACCAGGATCCGCAGCTGTTGCGGCTGGTGGCGCCGCGGGTCGCGCTCATCTCGTGCGGCGCGGACAACCCGTACGGGCATCCGGCACCGGGCACGGTGGCCGAGCTGCGGGCCGTGGGCGCGGTGGTGCTGCGGACCGACCGGGACGGGGCGCTCGCCGTGACCGGCGGCCGCACGGGAGGGGAGGCGGGGGAGCTGCACGTGGCGCGAGACTGAGGGCATGAACTCGGTGACCCCCGCGCAGATCGACGCCTACCTCCGCCGGATCGGGGCCGACCGCCCGGCCCGGCTCACCGCCGAGGCGCTGCGCGAGCTGCATCTGCGGCACCTGCGGACCGTGCCCTTCGAGAACCTGTCCATCCACCTCGGCGAGGAGATCGCGCTGGACGGGAAGGGGCTGCTGGACAAGGTGGTGGGCGCGGGCCGGGGCGGGTTCTGCTACGAACTCAACGGCGCGTTCTCGGTGTTGCTGACCGCGCTCGGTTTCGGGGTGACGCCGCTGGCCGGACGGGTGTACGGGGCGGAGGGGCGGCTCGGGATCCCGTACGACCATCTCGCGCTGCGGGTGCGGACGGTGGACGGGCACGAGTGGCTGGCCGACGTGGGATTCGGGGCGCACAGCCACTACCCGCTGGCGTTCGCGGAGCGGGGTGAGCAGGCCGATCCCGGCGGGACGTTCCGGATCGCGGCGGCCGGGCCGGACGCGGCGGGAGCGGAGGGAGGGGGAGGGGGCGAGGATCACGCGGTGGGCGGGGACCTGGACGTGCTGCGCGACGGGCGGCCGCAGTACCGGCTGGAGGTCCGGCCGCGGGTGCTCGGGGACTTCACGGCCGGGGCGTGGTGGCACAGCACGTCGCCGTCGTCGCACTTCACGCAGTCGCTGGTCTGTTCCCGGGTCACCGAGGACGGCGGGCGGATCACGCTCAGCGGGCGGACGTTGACGGAGACCACGGCCGACGGGGCGCGTGAGGTAAGGGAGTTGGAGGGGGACCAGGAAGTGCTCGGGGTCTACCGGGAACGGTTCGGGATCGAGCTGGACCGTGTGCCGACTGTGCGAAATCCGGGGAAAAATACCCGGAATGACTAATCAGGGCGTCATGGGAGAACGTGTTTCTACTACCGCGTAGCGTCCTACTCATGGGTAGTTCAGGCGCATGTGCTGGATTCCCGCGATGTGGGCCCGTGTTGCCTCGAAAGCCGCATCAGTGATCGAATGTCTCTTCGGCAACGGACGGTGGCGAGGCGTACAGGGGTGGCGAGGATGTTCGGCCGCTTGATGGGAAACCGAACGAACCGGGTGCAGCGGACGGGCCCCCTCGCGGCGGTGCAGACTCCGCCGGACGCAGGGGTGCTGAGCTGCCGGGTGCTCGACCCGGTCAGCGAACCGGTGGCGAACGCGGAGTTCGCGGTCAGCGACACCATGGGCCGCACGGTGGTCAGCGGGGGCACGGATCCCTACGGGTCGTTCGTGACGACCGTGCCGGCCGGGGAGTACCGGCTGGCGGTGTCCGCCGAGGGGTTCACGCCGTACCGGGCCACCGTGCAGGTCGGCGAGAACTGCCTCGCCTCGCTCGGTGACGTCACCCTCCAGGTCGCCCAGCCGCCGGAGCTCCCGGCGCCGGGCGACTGGGAGATCGAGCAGACGCATTCCTCGATCGGCTTCACCGCCCGGCACATCGGACTGGCTCGGATCCACGGGCGGTTCAACTCGTTCGCGGGCGCGGTACGGATCGCCGACCAGATGGAACGGTCCGCCATGCACGTCGTGATCGACGCCGCGACCATCGACACGGGCGTGCGGATGCGCGACGACCATCTGCGGTCGGCGGACTTCCTGGACGTGCAGCGGTTTCCGACGCTGGAGTTCTACAGCGAACGGTTCGTGCACAAGGGCGGCACCAGGTGGGCCGTCACCGGGGCACTGTCCCTGCACGGCGTGACACGCACGGTCACCCTCGACACGGAGTACCTCGGGCTCGGCAACGGCATGGAGGGCGAGGTACGGGCCGCCTGCCGGGCCACCACCGAACTGCACCGCGACGACTTCACCGTCAGCTGGCAGACCATGCTGGCCCGCGGGATCGCGGTGGTCGGGCCGAGCATCCGCATCGACCTGGACGTGCAGATCGTCCCGAAGGGCTGAGCCGGCCGCTCCCTCGAAGCACTGGCAGGCGGGGCTGAGAGGTACCCGAGAATGGGGCCGTGAGCGATGTGAGACATGTGCTGGTGCTGCCGGACCGGGATGCGGCGCAGGAGGCCTGCGAGGCCCTCGGGGAGCGGTTCGGGGTCGACGAGGAACCGCGGCTGGTGCGGGACGCGCTGGCGGGGGAGGACGACGCGGAGGACGCGCAGTGGCTGGTGCTGCTCAGGGACGAGCAGGGACGGCTGGACCCCGCGGAGCTGGACGAGTTCGCGGGGGAGTGGGAGGGGTGGCGGGAGGAGCCGTAGCGGTGCGGGCGGACCGGGGCGGGCAGGGCGCGGCCGGCCCCGTTGTCAGTGGGCCGTGGGATGCTTGCCGCGATGGCCAAGAAGACTGCTGATGATGATCCGCTCGCCCCGCTGACGCTGGCCGTGGGGCAGGAGGAGCTGCTGCTCGACCGTGCCGTGCAGCAGGTGGTGGCCGCTGCCCGGGCCGCCGACGCCGACACGGACGTACGGGACCTGAACCCCGACCAGTTGCAGCCCGGCACCCTCGCCGAGCTGACCAGCCCGTCGCTCTTCGCGGAGCGCAAGGTCGTGGTCGTGCGCAACGCACAGGATCTGTCCGCCGACACGGTCAAGGACGTGAAGGCCTACCTCGGGGCGCCCGCCGAGGAGATCACCCTCGTGCTGCTGCACGCGGGCGGGGTCAAGGGCAAGGGACTGCTGGACGCGGCGCGCAAGGCGGGGGCCAGGGAGGTCGCCTGCCCGAAGATGACCAAACCGGCGGACCGGCTCGCGTTCGTGCGGAGCGAGTTCCGGGTGCTCGGGCGGTCCGCCACGCCCGAGGCCTGCCAGGCGCTCGTCGACGCCATCGGCAGCGATCTGCGCGAGCTGGCGTCGGCCGTCACCCAGCTCGCCGCGGACGTCGAGGGCACCATCGACGAGGCCGTCGTCGGGCGCTACTACACCGGGCGGGCCGAGGCGTCGAGCTTCACCGTGGCCGACCGGGCCGTGGAAGGGCGTACCGCGGAGGCTCTGGAGGCGCTGCGCTGGTCGCTGGCGACCGGCGTCGCACCGGTGATGATCACGAGCGCGCTCGCGCAGGGCGTACGGGCGATCGGGAAGCTGGCGGGGGCGCGGGGCGGGCGGCCCGCCGATCTCGCGCGGGAACTCGGGATGCCGCCGTGGAAGATCGACCGGGTACGGCAGCAGATGCGCGGGTGGACGCCGGACGGGGTCGCGGTGGCGCTGCGGGCCGTCGCCGAGGCGGACGCGGGCGTGAAGGGCGGCGGGGACGATCCCGAGTACGCCCTGGAGAAGGCCGTGGTGACGATCGCGCTGGCGGCGCGGTCACGAGGGCGCGGGTAGACGGCACCGAAAGGCCCCGGCGCCCGCCCTGGGGAAGGGCGAGGTGCCGGGGCCTTCGGTTCAAGCTGTCGATCGACGCCCGCGTGGCGAACGCAGGCCGCGCGTCGATCCTCGGGTGCCGTCCGGGGGCGGATGAGAGAGGGCCCGCCCGGGTCCTTCCGGCGTCAAATCAAGTGTTCAGCCCTTGAGGGAAGCAACCTTGGAAGCAAGCGCCGACTTCTTGTTGGCGGCCTGGTTCTTGTGGATGACGCCCTTCGAGACGGCCTTGTCGAGCGCACGCGCGGCAGCGCGCTGCAGCTCGGTGGCCTTCTCGACGTCACCCGCGGCAGCAGCCTCACGGGCCTTGCGGACCGCGGTCTTCAGGGAGGACTTGACGGCCTTGTTGCGCTGCCGAGCCTTCTCGTTGGTCTTGATCCGCTTGATCTGGGACTTGATGTTCGCCACGAAAGAGCCTTTTCAGGTTCTGGTACGGGGCCGCGAAGGTCCCGTACCGATGATTTCTTGAAGATGTGCCTCGCGCTGAGAGGGCATGAGACACAGCTGCCCACGTTACCAGCGACCCGGACCACGGCCCAAACCGGTCGCCGGTCCCCCGTCATGGGACCATGGAGACTACGTATCGATCCGACCCGAGGCATAAGGCGCCTCAAGAGACAGGACCCTGCGTGCCCGCGACCCCTAACAATGTGCCCGAGCCGAGCCGTACCGCCCCGGCTCTGATCCGCAATTTCTGCATCATCGCGCACATCGACCACGGCAAGTCCACTCTCGCCGACCGGATGCTCCAGCTGACCGGTGTGGTCGAGCAGCGGCAGATGCGTGCTCAGTACCTCGACCGGATGGACATCGAGCGCGAGCGCGGCATCACGATCAAGTCCCAGGCGGTGCGTCTGCCCTGGGCCCCGACGGAGGGCCCGGACCAGGGCAGCACGCACATCCTCAACATGATCGACACCCCGGGGCACGTCGACTTCACCTACGAGGTCTCGCGGTCGCTGGCGGCCTGCGAGGGGACCGTCCTCCTCGTCGACGCCGCCCAGGGCATCGAGGCGCAGACCCTCGCCAACCTCTACCTGGCGATGGAGAACGACCTCACGATCATCCCCGTGCTCAACAAGATCGACCTGCCGGCCGCGCAGCCGGAGAAGTTCGCCGAGGAACTGGCGAACCTGGTCGGCTGCGACCCGGACGACGTGCTGCGGGTCTCCGCCAAGACCGGCCTCGGCGTCGACGCGCTGCTGAACAAGGTCGTCAAGGAGATCCCGGCGCCGGTCGGCGTCGCCGACGCGCCCGCGCGTGCCATGATCTTCGACTCGGTCTACGACTCCTACCGCGGTGTCGTCACGTACGTCCGTGTCATCGACGGCCAGCTCAACAAGCGTGAGCGCATCAAGATGATGTCGACGGGCGCCACCCACGAACTGCTGGAGATCGGCACCAACTCGCCGGAGATGCTGTCCGCCGACGGACTCGGCGTCGGCGAGGTGGGTTATCTGATCACGGGTGTGAAGGACGTCCGGCAGTCCAAGGTCGGTGACACCGTCACCAGCCAGTCCAAGGGCGCCACCGAGGCTCTCGGCGGCTACAAGGACCCGAAGCCGATGGTCTTCTCCGGTCTGTATCCCCTGGACGGCTCCGACTACCCCGAGCTGCGCGAGGCCCTCGACAAGCTCCAGCTCAACGACGCCGCGCTCGTCTACGAGCCGGAGACCTCCGCCGCGCTCGGCTTCGGTTTCCGTGTCGGCTTCCTCGGCCTGCTGCACCTGGACGTGATCCGGGAGCGGCTGGAGCGCGAGTTCGGGCTCGACCTGATCGCCACCGCGCCGAACGTGGTCTACCGCGTGGTCATGGAGGACCGGACCGAGTTCACGGTCACCAACCCGAGCGAGTTCCCCGAGGGGAAGATCAACGAGGTGTACGAGCCCGTCGTACGGGCCACGATCCTCGCGCCGACCGAGTTCATCGGCTCGATCATGGAGCTGTGCCAGACCCGGCGCGGCACCCTGCTCGGGATGGACTACCTGTCCGAGGACCGGGTCGAGATCCGGTACACGCTGCCCCTCGCGGAGATCGTCTTCGACTTCTTCGACCAGTTGAAGTCGAAGACCCGCGGCTACGCCTCGCTGGACTACGAGCCCACCGGTGAGCAGACCTCCAGCCTGGTCAAGGTCGACATCCTGCTGCACGGCGACAAGGTCGACGCGTTCTCGGCGATCACCCACAAGGACGCGGCCTACGCGTACGGCGTGCGGCTCGTCGCCAAGCTGCGCGAGCTGATTCCGCGGCAGGCCTTCGAGGTGCCCATCCAGGCCGCCATCGGCTCCCGGGTGATCGCCCGCGAGACCATCCGTGCCATCCGCAAGGACGTCCTCGCCAAGTGCTACGGCGGTGACATCTCCCGGAAGCGGAAGCTGCTGGAGAAGCAGAAGGAAGGCAAGAAGCGGATGAAGATGGTGGGTTCCGTGGAGGTTCCGCAGGAGGCCTTCATCGCGGTGCTCTCCAGCGATGACAGCGCGGGATCGGCCAAGAGCAAGAAGTAACCGCGGGTAACAATCGGCCGTGGCCGCAAATCGGGTACAACAGGGGTCCGCTGTACGAAAGTGCGGCGGACCCCTACGCGTGCGTAGCGTCGCTCTGCGTGGAACATGCGGCGAAACAGACAGGCCGATGCCTCTTACGTACAGGCCGGTCGCGGCTTACTCTGATCCCTGCTCGATAGTTACTCGCGAGTTAAACAACCAGAACGACCAGCGCGAACCCCACCGTGAGTAAACCCCAGCCGCACTGAGCCAGCCGCACCGTCGCGGGCCCCGGAGGATGTCGTGACCGACACACAGACACTGATCGAGAACCGACCGCCGTCCGTGGCGGCCCTCTTCCTGGATCGCGTGGCGGCCACACCGGACGCCGAGGCCTACCGCTACCCGGTGCCCGCGGCCTCCGGTCAGGGCCCCGACGACTGGAAGTCGCTCAGCTGGGCGCAGGCGGCCGAGCGGGTCTACGCGATCGCGGCCGGTCTCATCGAACTCGGCATCGAGCCCGAGCAGCGGGTCGCCCTCGCCGCCTCCACCCGTGTCGAGTGGATCCTCGCCGACCTCGGCATCCTGTGCGCCGGCGCGGCCACCACGACCGTCTATCCGCAGACCAACGCCGAGGAATCGGCGTTCATCCTCTCCGACTCCGAGAGCCGCGTACTGATCGCGGAGGACGCGGCACAGGTCGCCAAGGCCGTCGAGAAGCGCGCCGAACTGCCCGAGCTCACCCAGGTCGTCGTCATCGACCCGGCCGGCGTCGAGACCGACGACTGGGTCATCACCCTCGCCGAACTGGAACAGCGCGGCGCCAAGTACCTGGAGAAGCACCCCGAGCTGATCAAGGAGCGGGTCGGCGCGATCACCAAGGACCAGCTCGCCACCCTCATCTACACCTCCGGCACCACCGGCCGCCCCAAGGGCGTACGGCTGCCCCAGGACAACTGGTCGTACATGGCGAAGGCGATCGCCGCGACCGGGCTGATCAGCGGCGAGGACGTGCAGTACCTGTGGCTGCCGCTCGCCCACGTCTTCGGCAAGGTGCTCACCTCCGGGCAGATCGAGGTCGGCCATGTCACCGCCGTCGACGGCCGCGTCGACAAGATCATCGAAAATCTTCCGGTCGTGCAGCCGACGTACATGGCAGCCGTGCCGCGCATCTTCGAGAAGGTCTACAACGGGGTGGCGGCGAAGGCCCGCGCGGGCGGCGCCGCCAAGTACAAGATCTTCCAGTGGGCGGCGGACGTCGCCCGCGAGTACGCCAAGGTCACCCAGGACAACTTCCGCCGCACCGGGGCCGCGACCGCGCCGTTCGGGCTCGCCGCCAAGCACAAGGTCGCCGACGGACTCGTCTACGCCAAACTGCGCGAGGCCTTCGGCGGGCGGCTGCGGGCCTGCGTCTCCGGGTCGGCCGCGCTGGCGCCCGAGATCGGCTACTTCTTCGCCGGCGCCGGCGTGCACATCCTGGAGGGCTACGGACTGACGGAGTCCTCCGCCGCGTCCTTCGTGAACCCCGGCGAGGCCTACCGCACCGGTACGGTCGGCAAGCCGCTGCCCGGCTGCGAGGTGCGGATCGCCGACGACGGGGAGATCCTGCTCCGCGGCCCCGGCATCATGCAGGGCTACCACGGGCTGCCCGAGAAGACGGCGGAGGTGCTGGAGGCCGACGGCTGGTTCCACACCGGTGACATCGGCGAACTGTCCCCCGACGGCTACCTGCGGATCACCGACCGCAAGAAGGACCTCATCAAGACGTCCGGCGGCAAGTACATCGCGCCCGCCGAGGTCGAGGGACAGTTCAAGGCGGTCTGCCCCTACGTCTCCAACATCCTCGTGCACGGTGCCGACCGGAACTTCTGCACCGCGCTGATCGCCCTCGACGAGGTCGCGATCCTGGAATGGGCCAAGGAGAACGGCCTGGACGGCAGGTCCTACGCCGAGGTGGTGGCCGCGCCGGTGACCGTCGAGATGGTCGACGGATACGTCAAGCAGCTCAACGAAGGGCTGCAACGGTGGCAGACCATCAAGAAGTTCCGGCTGCTGCCGCGGGATCTGGACGTGGAGCACGGGGAGATCACGCCGAGTCTGAAGCTGAAGAGGCCGGTCGTGGAGCGGGAGTACAAGCACCTCATTGACGAGATGTACGCCGGGACCCGGGAGGCCTAGGGGTTCGTCGTCGGGTGCGGGGCGTGGGGACTGGTCGCTCAGTTCCCCGCGCCCCTTTGGTTTGACCGCTCAGCCCTGCTTAACAGTCGCCGGATTCTCCTGGCTTCATCTCTTAGCGTTGCTACGTCGAGAGGTTCTTCGGACAGCCTGTCCTCCGGCACCGCCAGCCGCTTGCTCGACTCGCCGAAGTCCGCCTGTTCACGCGCCGGCAACTCCTGCAACTGCCGGTTCTTCCGGTGCAGTTCCAGGAAGACGTTGACCTTCGCCCGCGGCGCCCGCGGATCGAACGGCTTCGTCGTCCTTGTCATCGCCCCGTCCGTTCGGCGTCGTGGGCGGTGCGCGGCACCGCGAGCGGAGTGTGCGGTTCGGATGCTCGGAGTTGTTCCGTTTTCTGTCCGTCTTCGAGCACACGCGTAGCACTGTTCTCACTCATGGCGGCCCACTTCGGTAACTCGGCGCTTATGGGCGCAGTCAGTCTGTCACTCTGTCCGCATCGATCGGGATGTATTCGTCCGAACTGCTCGGGGAGCTGGACATGGGGGCCATACCCACGCAACGGGAGACCGTCTCCCGGGTCCGGGAGGCGCCTGCGCACGACGCGGCGCCCGCGCACGACACCGCGGGCCCGCGGGCGCAGGGGCGCGCGACCCTGCCCGGAAGTCCCCTCGCGCCCGGTTCCGCCCGCGCCCTGGTGCGCTCCTGCCTGGACGAGTGGACCGACCGCGGACTTCTCCGCCCGGAACATCAGCGGGTCGCGGAGGACGCCATGGTCGTCGTCAGCGAACTCGTCACCAACGCCGTCGTGCACGCCGGCACGGAGGTCGAGGTCGACTGGTGGCTGGAGAACGGGGAGGAGACGGCGTTCGTCGTCGAGGTCACCGATCACCATCCCTCCCGCGCGCCCCGCGACCACCCGGGTGAGACGCCGTACGAGACACCGGAGTTCGGGCGCGGGCTGCGGCTGGTCGCCTCGCTCGCCGAGTGCTGGGGGGTGACCTACCGCACCGGCGCGAAGTCGGTGTGGGCGCGGCTGACGGGCCGCGGCGGCACGCTCCCCGACGAGCAGCAGCTGAAGGTCGCCGAGATCCTCGCCCCCGAGCCGCCCCAGCACGCGGCCGCGGGGGAGGGCGGAAGGGAGCTCGGGGGATGCTCCCATCGGCCCGAGCGCGACCGGGACTGGCTCAACCGGGGCGCGTTGTCCTTCCTCGCCGAGGCCTCCGACCTGCTCGCCGGGCAGCTCGACGAGAACCTGGTGGCCGCGCTCACCGGTCAGCTGATCGTGCCCCGGCTCGCCGACTGGTGCGCGGTGTGGCTGGAGGACGAGGCGACCGGGCGCGGGGGCGGCTGGGGCGACCAGGCCGGTGCCGGCGGCCCGCGGCTGGCCCGGGTCTGGCACGGCAGCGAGAACCGCATCGAGGAGCTGCGCCGCGCCCTGGAGAAGGACCCGCCGTGCGCGACGGGCGGCTTACGGTCCGGGCCCGAGCCGTATCCCTGGCCCGGCTCGGCGCTCGGCGGGCAGGGCGCTCTCGGCTCGGCGCTCGCCTACCGGCTGATCGCGGGCGGCCGTCCGCTCGGCACGCTCGTCATCGGCCGCAGCGGCCCGGACGGCATCCCCGACGAGATCACCGGCCTGGTGGAGGACTTCGGCCGCCGGGTCGCCCTGGCCATCGGCGCGGCCCGCCAGTACGCCCGCCAGGCCACCATCAGCGCCGTACTCCAGCGCGGGCTGCTGCCCGGCGCGGTCGCGGAGATCCCGGGCGTGCGCAGCGCGCTCGTCTACGAGCCCTGCGACAAGGGCGGCCCCAGCGGCGACTTCTACGACCTCTTCCCGGCCGGTGACGGCCGCTGGTGCTTCGCGGTCGGCGACGTCCAGGGCAAGGGCCCCGAGGCCGCCGTCGTGATCGGCCTGGCCCGGCCCTGGCTGCGGCTCCTCGCCCGCGAGGGCTACCGGGTCGCCGACGTCCTCGACCGGCTCAACCAGCTCCTCCTCGACGACGCCACCGAGGCCGCCGACGCCGCCGCCCGCGCCCTGGTCGCCGCCGGCGGCCGCACGATGCCGCCCGGAGACGGCCCGCAGACCCGGTTTCTCTCCCTCCTGTACGGCGAACTCGCGCCCCTCGACGGCGGCGGCATCCGCTGCACCCTCGCCTCCGCGGGGCACCCGCTGCCGCTGGTCCTCGGCCCGGACGGGGAGGTCCGTACCGCCGCCCACCCGCAGACCCTCCTCGGGGTCGTCGAGGACGAGACGTACACCAGCGAGACGATCGAGCTCGGGCCCGGCGACAGCCTGCTGTGCGTGACCGACGGGGTCACCGAGCGCCGCTCCGGCAGCCGCCAGTTCGACGACGGCGACGGGCTCGCGCGGGCGTTCGCCGGCTGCGCGGGGCTCAGCGCCGACCTGATCGCCGAACGCATCAGGCGGCTCGTCCACGAGTTCGGCGGCGGACAGCCGGAGGACGACCTGGCGCTGCTGGTGCTCCAGGCGGAGTGACCGAGGCCGTACAAGAAATCGGTACGGGACAATGGGGGACATGCCTTCCGCACTTCCCGACGGCGAGCCCGTCCCCGACGACGGCACGCTCCCCGCGTCCGCGCTCGCCGGTGCTGCCGCCCGCCCCCTCGGGTTCTACCTGCACGTCCCCTACTGCGCGACCCGCTGCGGCTACTGCGACTTCAACACGTACACGGCGACCGAGCTGCGCGGCACCGGCGGTGTCCTCGCCTCCCGCGACAACTACGCGGACACGTTGATCGACGAGATCAGGCTGGCGCGGAAGGTCCTCGGTGACGACCCGCGCGAGGTGCGCACGGTGTTCGTGGGCGGCGGTACGCCGACGCTGCTGGCCGCCGCCGATCTGGTACGGATGCTGCACGCGATCCGTGACGAGTTCGGGCTCGCGGCCGACGCGGAGGTCACGACGGAGGCGAACCCGGAGTCCGTCGACCCCGCGTATCTTGCGGCGCTGCGGGAGGGCGGCTTCAACCGGATCTCCTTCGGCATGCAGAGCGCCCGGCAGCACGTGCTGCGGGTGCTCGACCGGACGCACACCCCCGGGCGCCCCGAGGCATGCGTCGCCGAGGCCCGCGCGGCCGGCTTCGAGCACGTGAACCTCGACCTGATCTACGGCACCCCGGGCGAGTCCGACGACGACTGGCGGGCCTCCCTGGACGCGGCGATCGGGGCCGGTCCCGACCACGTGTCGGCGTACGCGCTGATCGTCGAGGAGGGCACCCAGCTGGCCCGCCGGATCCGCCGCGGCGAGGTCCCGATGACCGACGACGACGTCCACGCCGACCGCTACCTGATCGCCGACTCGGTGCTGGCGGGGGCGGGTTTCGACTGGTACGAGGTGTCGAACTGGGCCACCTCCGAGGCGGGCCGCTGCCTGCACAACGAGCTGTACTGGCGGGGCGCGGACTGGTGGGGTGCCGGGCCGGGCGCGCACTCGCATGTGGGGGGCGTGCGCTGGTGGAACGTGAAACACCCGGGGGCGTACGCGGCGGCGCTGGCGTCCGGGCGGTCGCCGGGGGCCGGGCGGGAGGTCCTGTCGGACGAGGACCGGCGGGTGGAGCGGATCCTGCTGGAGCTGCGGCTGCGGGAGGGGGTGCCGCTGGGGCTTTTGAAGGAGGAGGGGCTGAAGGCCTCGCGGCGGGCGCTGGGGGAGGGGCTGCTGGAAGTCGGGCCGTACGAGGAGGGGCGGGCCGTGCTGACGTTGCGGGGGCGGTTGCTGGCGGATGCGGTGGTGCGGGATCTGGTGGACTGATCACTCGGGGGAGTGGATCGGTGCGGAACGCCGGTTCGGTCCGTAATCTGCTTCGTACGCTGCTGCCGTAGTTGACGGCGGCAGAAACCGGAGGGCCACGGAGATGACCGCTGTGGACGAGCGCGGGATGACCAAGTTCTTCGAGGGGTTCGAGCCTCCCGAGGGCATCAAGGTTGAGCTCCTCCGGGGGAAATCGTGATGATGGCCGCTCCCGACCTGGTGCACAACCGGATCGTGACGGAAGTGCAGGACCAGATCCCGCGCAAGCGCTGGGAACGTCTCCAGACGACGGATCTGGACATCATTGATGAGGCCAGTGAGCCTATTCCGGACCTAGTGGTGCTGGAACGGGGGGTGGCTCCAGCCTCAGGCAATCTGGTGCCGTCCCAATCGGTCACCTTGGTGGTCGAGGTGGTCTCGAAGACGAGCGTCGACCGGTACTACGGGATCAAGCGGTCCATCTATGCGGCAGGCAAAATCCCTGCTTACCTGATCATCGATCCGATCATGGCGCACTGCGTCTTGCTGTCCGACCCCGTGGGTGAAGGAGACCAAGCCGACTACCGAGGTCAGTGGATTACGAAGTTCGGCGATCCGGTGCTGCTCGAATTGCTCGGCGCCGAGCTGGACACGAGCGAATTCGGGACTCTCACCGGGGTCAGGCGTCACCGGCTCCCGTGACAAAGTCGATCAGCTCCTCCACCCGCCCCAGCAGCTCCGGCTCCAGGTCCTTGTAAGAGCCCACCCGCGCCAGGATCGCCTGCCACACCGCGCCCGTGTTCTCCGACGGCCAGCCCAGCGCGCGGCACACCCCCGTCTTCCAGTCCTGCCCGTGCGGGACGCGGGGCCACGCCTCGATGCCCAGGGACGACGGCTTCACCGCCTCCCAGATGTCGATGTACGGGTGGCCGACGACCAGGGCGTGGTCGCTGGTGACCGACTGGGCGATGCGCCACTCCTTGGTGCCGGGGAGCAGGTGGTCGACGAGGACGCCTAGGCGGGCGTCGGGTCCGGGGGCGAACTCGGCGACGATGGCGGGGAGGTCGTCGACGCCCTCCAGGTACTCCACCACCACGCCCTCGATGCGCAGGTCGTCGCCCCAGACCTTCTCGACCAGTTCCGCGTCGTGCCGGCCCTCCACGTAGATGCGGCCCGCGCGGGCGACACGCGCGCGTGCGCCGGGGACGGCGACCGAACCGGAGGCGGTACGGGAGGGGCGCACCGGCCCCGCGGACGCGGGGCGTACGAGGGTGACGGCCCGGCCCTCCAGGAGGAAGCCGCGCGGCTCCAGCGGGAAGACGCGGTGCTTGCCGAAGCGGTCCTCCAGGGTGACCGTGCCCGCCTCGCAGCGGATCACCGCGCCGCAGAAACCGGTACCGGGCTCCTCGACCACCAGACCGGGTTCGGCGGCCACCTCGGGCACCGGCTTCGGCTTCTTCCACGGCGGGGTGAGGTCGGCGGAGTACTGGCGCATTCGGATGACGATAGGAGAAGCCGATCCGGTGTGCCTACGACACGCCGAAGCGGGCCGCCAGGGCGTCGCGTTGCGCCCGTACGAAGGCCGCGTCCACCACCGCTCCGTGACCGGGCACGTACCGGGCGCGATCGCCGCCCAGGGCGAGCAGGCGGTCCAGGGCCGCGGGCCACCGGGACGGTACGGCGTCGGGGCCGGCCTGCGGGTCGCCGGACTCCTCCACCAGGTCGCCGCAGAACACCACCTCCGGGTCGCCGGGGACCAGGACCGCGAGATCGTGGGGGGTGTGGCCGGGGCCCACATTCGCCAGCAGGGCCTGGCGGCCGTCGCCGAGGTCGAGGGTCCACTCGCCGGAGACCAGGTGGCGGGGGAGCGGGAGGGCGTCCGCCGCCTCCTCGGCCTCCGGCGCCGGCAGACCGTTGCGGATCGCGTCCAGACGCAGTTCCTCCCGGTCGAGGGCGAAGACGGCGTCCGTGCCCACCGCCGCGTACAGGTCCGCGCCCGCGAAGGCGGCCGCCCCGAAGACGTGGTCGAAGTGCGGATGGGTGAACGCGAGATGGGTCACACGGCGGTCGGCCAGCGCCTGCGCCTCCGCGCGCAACCGTGCGCCCTCCGCCAGGCTCGACCCGGCGTCCACCATCAGGGCCGTGCCCACGCCCAGGACCAGACCCGCCGTGCAGTCCCAGCCCGGCAGCCGGCACCGGCCGACCCCCTCGGCCAGCTGCTCCCAGCCCAGCTCTTCCCAAGTCACCGTCATGCCGCGACGCTAGCCGTAGAACGCCATGGGTCCTGACCGACCTTGCCCAGTCAGTACCCCACGGCCGTACACTGGGCCGGGGATGCTGGCACTCGCGTTCGCCGAGTGCCAGACGAAAGACCCGAAGGACCCGAAAGGCCACGGGGACGACTTTCTGGAGGTGTGGCGCGAGAGATGCTGAGTGAACGCAGGCTTCAGGTGTTGCGCGCCATCGTCCAGGACTATGTCGGCACCGAGGAACCGGTGGGTTCGAAGGCGCTGACCGAGCGGCACAACCTCGGGGTCTCCCCGGCGACCGTGCGCAACGACATGGCCGCCCTGGAGGACGAGGGATACATCGCCCAGCCGCACACCAGCGCGGGGCGGATCCCCACCGACAAGGGCTACCGGCTGTTCGTCGACAAGCTGGCCGGTGTCAAACCGATGAGCGCGCCCGAGCGGCGGGCCATCCAGAACTTCCTCGACGGCGCCGTCGATCTCGACGACGTGGTGGCGCGGACCGTCCGGCTGCTGGCGCAGCTGACGCGGCAGGTGGCGGTCGTGCAGTATCCGTCGCTGACGCGGTCGACCGTGCGGCATGTGGAACTGCTGTCGCTGGCTCCGGCCCGGCTGATGCTGGTGCTGATCACCGACACCGGGCGGGTCGAGCAGCGGATGGTCGACTGCCCGGCGCCCTTCGGGGAGACGTCTCTGGCGGATCTGCGGGCGCGGCTGAACAGCCGGGTCGCGGGGCGCCGGTTCTCGGACGTGCCCCGGCTGGTGGAGGATCTGCCGGAAGCCTTCGAGGTCGAGGACCGCGGCGCGGTCTCGGCGGTGCTCTCCACCCTGCTGGAGACACTCGTCGAGGAGAACGAGGAGCGGCTGATGATCGGCGGCACCGCCAATCTCACCCGCTTCGGGCATGACTTTCCCCTCATGATCCGGCCCGTCCTGGAGGCCCTGGAGGAACATGTCGTTCTCCTCAAACTCCTGGGCGAGGCGGGGGATTCGGGCATGACCGTACGCATCGGTCACGAGAACGCCTACGAGGGACTCAACTCAACGTCCGTGGTGTCGGTCGGCTACGGTTCGGGCGGCGAGGCAGTCGCCAAACTCGGCGTGGTCGGACCGACCCGCATGGATTACCCGGGAACGATGGGAGCGGTACGAGCGGTGGCACGGTACGTCGGACAGATCCTGGCGGAGTCGTAAGTGGCCACGGACTACTACGCCGTTCTCGGCGTGCGCCGCGACGCGTCGCAGGAAGAGATCAAGAAGGCCTTCCGTCGGCTCGCGCGCGAGCTGCACCCGGACGTCAACCCGGATCCGAAGACCCAGGAGCGGTTCAAGGAGATCAACGCCGCTTACGAGGTGCTGTCGGACCCGCAGAAGAAGCAGGTCTACGACCTCGGCGGCGATCCGCTCTCGCAGAGCGGCGGCGCGGGGGCCGGGGGCTTCGGGGCCGGTGGCTTCGGGAACTTCTCCGACATCATGGACGCGTTCTTCGGTACGGCGTCCCAGCGCGGGCCGAGGTCGCGTACGCGGCGCGGCCAGGACGCGATGATCCGGATCGAGGTCGAGCTCGACGAGGCGGCCTTCGGTACGACCAAGGACATCCAGGTCGACACGGCGATCGTCTGCAACACCTGTAACGGTGAGGGCGCGGCGCCGGGCACGTCCGCCCAGACGTGTGACATGTGCCGGGGCCGTGGTGAGGTCTCGCAGGTGACGCGGTCCTTCCTCGGGCAGGTCATGACCTCGCGGCCGTGTCCGCAGTGCCAGGGGTTCGGGACGGTCGTGCCGACGCCGTGCCCCGAGTGCGCGGGCGACGGGCGGGTGCGGTCGCGACGGACGCTGACCGTGAAGATCCCTGCGGGTGTCGACAACGGCACGCGGATCCAGCTCGCCGGTGAGGGCGAGGTCGGGCCGGGTGGCGGTCCGGCCGGTGACCTGTACGTCGAGATCCATGAGCTGCCGCACTCCACGTTCCAGCGGCGCGGGGACGATCTGCACTGCACGGTGACGATTCCGATGACGGCGGCGTCGCTCGGTACGAAGGTGCCGCTGGAGACGCTGGACGGGCTGGAGGAGGTCGACATCCGGCCGGGTACGCAGTCCGGGCAGTCGATTCCGCTGCACGGGCGGGGGGTCACGCATCTGCGGGGTGGTGGCCGGGGTGACCTGATCGTGCATGTCGAGGTGACGACGCCGACCAAGTTGGACCCGGAGCAGGAGAGGCTGCTGAGGGAGCTGGCGAAGCTGCGTGGGGAGGAGCGGCCGACGGGGCAGTTCCAGCCCGGTCAGCAAGGGCTGTTCAGCCGGCTGAAGGACGCGTTCAACGGGCGTTGACGGGGTGCCGTGAAGGGGCTTCGCCCCTTCGACCCCACCAGGGGGCTCCGCCCCCTGGACCCCCGGGCCCTATGCCCACCCACCACCCGACT
>NZ_JBSHBL010000111.1:24814-29049 GCF_053611985.1 Streptomyces sp. NPDC054770 | reverse complement strand
ACCGAGCTCACCGTGTCCTTCCCCTACGGGGACCTGGCCGCCACGGAGGAACTGCTCACCCGGTACCCGGACGACATCGCCTGCCTGATCCTGGAACCCGCCACCCACACCGAGCCGCCGCCCGGGTACCTGGCCGGCCTGCGGGAGCTGGCCGACCGGCACGGATGCGTACTGGTCTTCGACGAGATGATCACCGGCTTCCGCTGGTCCGAGGCGGGCGCCCAGGGCCTGTACGGCGTCGTCCCCGACCTCTCCACGTTCGGCAAGGCGCTGGGCAACGGGTTCGCCGTCTCGGCGCTGGCCGGGCGCCGCGACCTGATGGAGCGGGGCGGACTGCGCGGCTCCGGTGACCGGGTGTTCCTGCTGTCCACCACGCACGGTGCGGAGACGCACTCGCTGGCCGCCGCGATGGCCGTGCAGAGCACCTACGTCGAGGAGGGCGTCACCGCGCGGCTGCACGCCCTCGGCGAGCGGCTGGCCGCCGGTGTCCGCGACGCCGCGGCCGCCGCGGGAGTCGGCGACCACATCGTCGTCCGGGGCCGGGCCAGCAACCTGGTCTTCGCCACCCTCGACGAGAACCTGCGGCCGTCGCAGCGGTACCGCACCCTGTTCCTGCGCCGGCTCCTCGAGGGCGGGGTGCTCGCCCCGTCGTTCGTGGTGAGCAGCGCACTCGACGACGCGGACATCGACCGCACCGTCGACGTGGTGGCCCAGGCATGCGCGGTGTACCGGAAGGCACTGGACGCCTCCGACCCCACCCCCTGGCTGGCCGGGCGGGCGGTGAAGCCCGTGTTCCGCCGCCTGGCGTGACATGACGTCAGCGCCGCTCCCGCCGTCCCGCATCGGTGATCCGGTCGACTGTTTGGTCGACCAGCCACGCGGTCGCCGGTACCACCGCCAGCGCGGTGCACCAGCCGCCGAGGGCGTCGGTCGGGTAGTGCGCGCCGAGGCGGACCTCCGCCCACCCCATGGTGGCGCCGGCGACCAGCGCCGCGCCGAGCACGAGTGACCCGCCGGCCGTCCTGCCGAGGCCGAGCCGGCCGGTCGCGAGCAGCGCCGCCATCAGGGCGAGCGCGGTGAAGAAGGCGGTGTGCCCGCTCGGGTAGGACAGGTTGCCGGGGCCGTGGATGGTGCGCCCCACCAGGTGCTTGAGCAGCGTGGTCGTCCCCACGGTCAGACCGACGCCGGCCACGACGAGCACCGCCGCGCGGGGACGCCTGAGCAGCAGGCAGCCCGCCACGCAGGCCACGATCACCATCGCCGATCCCGCGGGTTCCCCCAGGAAGTCCAGGGCCAGAGCGATGTGCCGCCACGGCGGCCGCACGCCGTCCGCCGTCGGCGGGATGATCCACCTGTCCACCCTGCTGGGCTCGCTGTGGCCGGCGTACAGGACCCCGAGCACGACGACCACCAGCGTGGCGAGCGCCGCGACCAGCCCGAGCCGGGCGCGCAGTGCCGGGGGCAGCAACGCGCGTCGGGCTGGGCCGACTTCGGGGTCCGCTTCCGCCAGGCGATCCAACGCGAGCCCCCCGTCGTGTCCGCCCCCAGCCTCTGCTTGCCACCCTAACCGTTCGCGGGTGGTCCGGGTGGTCCAGGAGGTCGCCAGGCAAGCCGAGGCGGCGACCTGCGCTACGGCGCGGTGGGCAGGTGCGGGGAGCGGAGTACGAGCAGGGTGATCTCGCTGGGGGCGAAGACGCGGAACGGCGGGCCCCAGAAGCCGGTGCCGCGGCTGGTGTAGAGGAGGGTGCGGGTGCCGTGGCGGCTGAGGCCGGCGAGGGCGGGCTGGTCGAGGCGGACCAGGTGGTGGAAGGGCCAGATCTGGCCGCCGTGGGTGTGGCCGGAGAGCTGGAGGTCGATGCCGGCGGCGGCCGCCCGGTCGACGAACTTGGGCTGGTGCGCCAGGAGCAGGACGGGCAGGTCGGGGTCGGCGCCGTCCAGGGCTCCGGCGAGGTGGGCGCGGTGCCCTGCCAGGCCGGAGGACTCGGCGGTGACGTCGTCCACACCGGCGACCACGAGGGTGTCGCCGCCGCGTTCGAGCAGCAGATGGCGGTTGCGCAGCGGCTCCCAGCCCAGCTCGCCCATCAGGTCGACCCAGCCCTGGGCCTCGGTGTAGTACTCGTGGTTGCCGGTCACGTAGACCCGGGCCCGGGTGGCCCGCACGGTACCGAGCGGGACGGCCTGGGCGCGGCGGCGCTCGGCGGTGCCGTCCGCGATGTCGCCGGTGTGGCAGACCAGGTCGGCCTCCAGAGTGTTCACCGTCTCGCACACCCGCTCCGACCAGCGGGCGCGGTCGAGCGGGCCGTAGTGGGTGTCGGTGATGAGGGCGACGCGGGTGCCGTCCAACCCGGCGCCCAGCCGGGGGAGTTGCACGTCGAGGCGGCGCACGCGTGGCACGCGGCGGGCCTCGGCGTACCCCCAGGCGAGCAGTACGGCGGTGGTGCCGAGGACGGCCCAGGTGACGATGCGGGCCCGGTCCTGACTCTCGCCGACGCCGGCCACGGTCAGGGCGAGCCGCAGCAGGACACCGAGCAGCACGGACCAGGTGAACAGAACCCAGCTGGTGCCCAGCAGGGTGTCACCGACTATCGCCGCCCGGTCCTGCTGGCGCCGGCCGTGGCCGCGCATCATCGCGAGCGGCATAGCGGCGAGGCCGAGGGCGAACAGGGCGGTGCCGACCAGCCTGACGGGCAGCGGCCAGTGCTGGCCGGTGTACAGGAGCACCCAGCAGGGCACGGCCCACAGCAGGACGGGGGCGATCAGGGGGATGTAGCGCATCACGCGGTGCAGTCGGCTCTGCCGCGGAGCCTGCGCTTCGCTGTCGGCGGGTCGGATGTCGCTGGTGTCGGTCACGCTTCCCCTCTCGCATCAGGCTGCCGTCTCGCGAACTGTATCCGGTCGCCCCCGGGCCGGCCGGACTCGGCCGTAACCACCTCCACTGACATGAGCCCACGGATCAGCCGGATCAGCAACCATGATCCAACTCGCCGCCACCGCCCCGCCCGACGCACTCCTGGCGGCCTGCGGTCTTCATGTCGCACACCCCCTGCCCCGCAGAGTTGGCCGAGGGCGATCGTGAGGCGGTGCTCGCGACACGTGTGGGGGCTTGTGCGCGTGCGCGGCACACCGCTTCAGTGCGGGGTCGGTGGTTGACGAGAGGTCCTCTGGAAGACGCCGGGTTTCATCGCACGTGATAAACCCGGCGACGTCGGCGATCATCCCCGGGATACTGGTCGCCCATGGATGAGGTCGAAGTCGTCGTCGCCCATTCCGAGCGCGCGACCCTGCGCGTCGGCGACGTGTTCCTGAAGGTGGACGCCGATCAGGCGCGCATCGACGTCGAGGTCCAGGCGATGGCCCTGGCGCCGGTCCCGACTCCGGAGGTCCTGTGGCACAAGCCGCCCGTGCTCGCGATCGCCGCACTCCCGGGGACGACGCTCGGGCGCCTCGGCGGGCCGGTGACCGGGTCGCCGGCGGCGTGGGCCGCGGCGGGCGCCGCCATCCGGAAGCTGCACGAAGCGCCCCTGCCGCCCCTGCCGGGCCGGGCCGGCCAAAGCATCGTCGCGCTGGCGGCGGAACTCGACGACGAGTGCGAGTCGCTCGTGACGAACGGTGTCCTGCCCGCCGACCTGGTCACCCGCAACCGCCAGGTCGCCGAGGCCGCGCTCCGGCCGTGGACCCCGGCGTTCACGCACGGCGACCTGCAGATCGCCCACGTCTTCGTCGACGGCGACGAGGTCACCGGCATCATCGACTGGTCCGAGGCGGGCCCGGGGGATGCCCTGTACGACCTCGCCACCTTCACGCTCGGACACGAGGAGCACCTCGACGACCTCATCGCCGGCTATGGCACCGACGTCGACCTCGACGTGATCCGCGCGTGGTGGTCGTTGCGGAGTCTGCTGGTGGTTCGCTGGCTGGCCGAGCACGGCTTCGACCCGTTCGCGCCGGGCTGTGAGGTCGACGTACTGAGATCCCGGATGTGAGGCGGCGCGGGCCCGGCTGCCGCGCATGTGACCTTGTGCACGAGAACGGGCTCTGGCTCAGCTTCTGTGACGTCGCGAGCCACGGGGCGGCGCTCGTCCTCGAGCCGCCGACGGCTCATTACGCCGACGTCTTCGACACGCCCACCGAGGTACTGGCCGAGACGGTCGACCTGGTCCGGCGTCTGGCAAGGGCCATGCGCTCCGCTTTGAACGCGACCGGGGTACCACAGAAGTGGGGGGCGGCGCCGTGGC
>NZ_JBSHBL010000111.1:0-24804 GCF_053611985.1 Streptomyces sp. NPDC054770 | reverse complement strand
TGGCCGGGCTCCGGGCAGGGGCCAGGCGCTCCTTTTTCACCGCGCCGGGGTCACCACCTCAGTCGCGCCATACCCGTCCCGGGTTTCGGCCCCCACTTCTGTGAGGGGCGTTCGCGGGCGGCGACCGGCAGATCCGCCGCTGGGTGGCGGTCAGCAGGTGAGGTTGGAGCCTGCGGGGACGCCGAGGATGGAGGTGAAGGAGAGGTAGTCGTTGACGCGGTCCTGCATCTCGGCGGTGTTGCCGCCGTTGCACTCGATGCTGCCGTTGATGCTGCGGATGGTCTCGCCGAAGCCCGCGCCGTTGACCATGGCGTTGTGTCCGGTCATCGTGCCGGGGCCGGTCTGGGTGTTCCAGTACCACAGGCCGGTCTTCCAGGAGATCGCGGAGTCGGAGGCAACCAGGCCGGGGTTGTCCAGCAGGTCGATGCCGAGCGCGTCGCCGGCGGCCTTGTAGTTGAAGTTCCAGCTGAGCTGCATCGGGCCGCGTCCGTAGTAGGCGTAGGTGCCGGCGGGGCAGCCGTAGGGCTCGCTCGCGCAGTAGTTCCCGGACTGGTCGACCTCGTTGATGTAGACGAGGCCGCCGGTCTCGTGGTCGACGTTGGCCAGGAACGCCGCGGCCTCCTGCTTCTGCACGGTGGCGCTGCCGGTGGTGGCGAAGCCGGGGTAGGCGCTGAGCGCGGTCACCAGGCCGCTGTAGGTGTAGAAGGAGTTCCGGTTCGGGAACATCTGGTTGAACTGGGCTTCGCTGACCACGAATCCGCCGGTTCCGCCGCCCGTGCCTCCTCCGCCGGAGCCTCCGGTGCAGCTGTAGGGGGACCAGTACCAGGTGCTGATGGTGGGGTCGTATCCGGGATTGTCGTGGGTGGCGATGTAGTACTGGCCATTGGGGGAGTACCGCACGATGGCGCCGGTCGCGTAGGACTGTCCGGCCACCCAGGCGGGGTAGTTGCAGCTGCCGCCGGTGCCACCTCCGCTGGAGCCGCCGCAGGCTCCTTGGTCGGCCCAGACCGCGGCGACGCCGGGCGTCTCGCCCTGCGTCCACCACTTGGCCTGCCAGTTGTCCCCGTTGTACGAGGCGGTCATGCCGCCCGTGTAGACCGCGCCGGAGCTCCAGGCCGCGGCGCAGTCCGCCGCCGCCGCGGGGCCGGCGGTGCCGAGGACGGTGAACGTGCCGAGGAGACTGGCCAGGATGGCCAGCAGCACTGTCATGCACCTGCCATAAGCAGGTCTGTGAGACCCGCTGGGCATGGTTGAGGTCATGTGCCACTCCAGAGGTAGGGGATGAGTGGTGACCCCAGCAGCAAAGCGGGATTGGTCCAGACCAGTCAAGGGTCAGGTGCGGACTTTTGTCGGGGCATGGGTAATGGCTGCTTCTCTTGCCTCGCGGCTGGTCCGCAGGCGGATCGTGGATGGCTCGGGCGGTGAGGTCATCCAGCCGGCAGGCCGGCAGGTGGCGCTATGCGCGAGCCTGGGGTGTAACCGCTGGTGATCGTCCGGTGGTGTTTGACGCCCGCCCTCCGTCCCGGTGAGACGGTCGGCCTGCTCGGCCCCGACGGATCCGGCGGTCGGCGCTGTTGCGCCGGCGCGCGGGCGTTCTCGCCCGCCCCCACTACCACGGTCGAGCAGCACGTGCACAGACCGAGCTCACCGTTCGCGAGGCCATCGCCCTGGGCCCTGTCCAAAGAGATCCAGCTCAGCATCTGCCTTGTCAGTCTTTGATGGCCGGCCCAGACGGCGCGGGCAAACGGAAAGGCCGCCGTATGTCGGCGGCCTTTCCGCTATGCCGTCCCGCGTAGTCAGGAACGCGGGTGTCTGAGAGACGGCAACCGGCGGTCAAGAGGTGTCTTCGGTCGGGAACTCGGGCTGGTCTCCATCCTTGGCCTTGGCCTTTTCCCGGACGTCTCGCGGTGTGGGCGCGGTGACGTTCCGCTGCTCCGCGGACCGTTGCCGCGTTTTGTCGTCTGCCAGAGGTGTGTCTTTGTCACCAGGGGTGTTCATGAGGTTCCCTCTCCGGGGATTCGGGTCGCAGGCTGTGTCGCTCAGAGCGGACGCAGTCGAAGGGGCCTATGCCTTGTGCGGCAGGCCGCGGCGTCGGTTTCTGTGCCCGACTCGGGACCCATAACCCGAGTGACCCCGAGCAGTCGCGTCAAACGTCGTCTGGACGGATCCTCGTGGAGGTCATGTCGACCTCGACCTGTCCGACCCAAGCGCCCCGTAGGTCCTGGTCGCCGGTCGCCGGAATCCTCTCTACGCCTCGGGATATTCGAGGTGAAACGGGTACCCGGCACCATATCGGTCAATCGGAAAGGAGGTCGGTCCGATGTCTACCGGCACGCTTCTGGCGATCGTCATTGCAGTCGTGGTGGTCGTCGCGCTGATCGCTCTGGCCCTGGCTCTCTTCCGGCGCCGCAGAGCTCTGCGTGAGCGGTTCGGCCCAGAGTACGAACGGACGGTCGACGACGCCGACAGCCGACTCGCCGCCGAACGTGAGCTCAGCACGCGCGAGAAACGCCATGACAACCTTGACATCAAACCGCTGCCCGACAGACTCAGGGAGCGCTACACCCGGGACTGGGACGACGTACAGCACGAGTTCGTCGACCGGCCTGAAGATGCTGTGCACGACGCGGACCGGCTGGTGACGTCGCTGATGCAGGCGCGAGGCTATCCCACCGGGAGCTACGACCAGCAGCTCAAGGATCTCTCCGTGGAACACGGCCGCACCCTTGAGCACTACCGGACCGCTCACGAGATCGACATGTTGAGCGCGGGCCACCAGGCCACCACCGAACAGCTGCGCAGCGCCATGGTGCATTACCGATCGCTGTTCGACGAGCTTCTCGTCGACGGTGGCCAGACCCCTCATGCCACGGCCTGACACCCGGGAGAGCAGGAGCCGGAGGGCCGACATGGGCCGGCCGAGGGCCCGTCACCTACGGGACAGGGAGGCGGCGCCTGCTCGGGCTTCTGAGCCGATTGCGCGGGCCGGGTCTGTGTTCGGCCCGGTCCGCATCCGCATCGCATGCCGCAACTGTAGGACCTCGACCTGTAAAAGCCCGGCACCCGCGCTCGGCTGTGCGGCACATCGACCGTTCCCGTGGAAGGGGTCCCTCCATGGCCGTCCACCATCAGTTGATCCGGCGTCCCCCGCACGCGGTATGGGCGGTGCTGGCAGATCCGGCGTGTTACGGGGAGTGGGTGGTGGGACCTTCCGAGTCCGTGCCGCTCGACCGGACCTGGCCCGCGGTCGGATCCAGGCTCGGCTACACCGTGCGGCTGGGGCCCTGGTCGGCCGACGGGGTGACGACGGTAAGGCACCAGGAATCCGGAAGTGAGCTGGAGCTGGAGGCTTCGTTCAAGCAGCTGGGCACTGCGCGGATCTTCCTCCAGCTCAGGCCGTGGGGCGAGGAGGAAACCCTCGTGATCTGTGACGAGCACCCCCTGCGCGGTCTGGGAGGCACCCTCCACAATGCAGGGAGTGAAGCGCTGTTCCTGCTGCGGCACCGGGGCATGCTGGCCCGCCTGGCCAGGCTCGTGGAACAGGATCACGTCGAGCAGGATCAGGCCGGGACCCGCCATGCCTGACGCGGTGGTGATCGGCGCCGGGCCCAACGGGCTGGTGGCGGCCAATGTGCTGGCGGACGCCGGGTGGAGCGTGGAAGTCCTGGAGGCCCAGCAGGAACCCGGAGGCGCCGTGCGCAGCGATCGCGGGGTCCACCCCGACTACGTCTCCGATCTCTTCAGCGCCTTCTACCCACTGGCCGCCGTGTCCCCGGTCCTCGCCCGCCTCGACCTCGCCGCGGAGGGACTTCGATGGAGCCACGCCCCGCACGTGCTGGCCCACCCGCTCAGGGACGGGCGATGCGCCGTGCTGGAGCGTCGGGTACAGGAGACCTCATCGGGGCTGGAGGAGTTCGCGTCGGGCGACGGCGATGCCTGGCGGGGCATGTACGAGGCGTGGAGCCGTGTCGGGCAGGACCTGGTGCAGGCCATGTTCACGCCCTTCCCGCCGGTCCGCTCCGGGCTCCGTCTGGCGGCGGGGTTCCGGGCGGCAGGCGGACTGCGGCTGGCCCGGAACCTGGCCCTGCCGGTGCGTCGCCTGGGCGACGAGGAGTTCAGGGGCGAGGGCGGACGGCTCCTGCTGGCCGGGAACGCCCTGCACGCCGACCTGGCCCCGGAGGCGGTGGGCAGCGGCGGATTCGGCTGGCTGATGTCGATGCTCGGACAGAGCCACGGCTTCCCGGTCCCCGTCGGCGGTGCCGCCGCCCTGACCGCGGCGCTCGTGAGCCGGCTGCGGCACCGCGAGGGCGTCCTGCGGTGCGGGGAGCGCGTCGTGTCCGTCGTCGTACGGGGCGGCAGGGCGGTGGGCGTCAGGACGGCCGGCGGCGAGACCGTCAGCGCGCGCCGCGCCGTGCTCGCGGACACGTCGGCGCCGGCCCTGTACCAGGAGCTCGTGGGGGAGGAACACCTTCCCGCCCGCCTCCTGCGGGACCTGCAACGCTTCCAGTGGGACTTCGCGACCTTCAAGGTCGACTGGGCGCTGACCGGCCCCGTGCCGTGGACGGCCCCGCAAGCCTCCGGCGCGGGGACGGTCCACGTGGCCGACGGCGTGGACGGCCTGACCCGGTTCGCCTCGCAGCTCGCCATGGGACAGGTCCCCGACGAGCCGTTCGCCCTGTTCGGACAGATGACCACGGCGGATCCCAGCCGCTCACCCGCTGGCACGGAGTCGGCGTGGGCCTACACCCACCTCCCGCAGCGCATCACCTCCGACGCCGGTCCCGACCGCATCTCCGGCCGCTGGGACGCCCGCGAACAGGAAGCCATGGCGGACCGCGTCGAGGCCCAGGTGGAGCGGTTCGCGTCCGGCTTCCGCACCCGGATCCTCGCCCGCCGGATCCTGGCCCCCACCACCCTCCAGGCCATGAACGAGAACCTCCACAACGGCGCTATCAACAACGGCACCACCGCCCTGCACCAACAGGCCGTCTTCCGCCCCGTCCCCGGCACCGGCCGACCCGAGACCCCCGTCAAGGGCCTCTACCTCGCCTCCGCGGCCGCCCACCCCGGCGGAGGAGTCCACGGAGCTCCCGGAGCGAACGCCGCCCGAGCCGCGCTCCGGCCCTACGGACTGCACACCCTCCTCCACTGTGCACAACGGCTCTGAACCTGACGTGGGTGTGATGGGTGGTTCGGATGTGAGTAGTCCGGGCACGTCGGCCGACTCTCGGGGGCAGGCCACGTCGAGGGGAATCGCCTGGCTCGGGCCGCGTCAGCCCTCGACTTCCTCGTCCGCGAAGGTGACGTAGCGTTGGAATTTCTTGAAGTCCAGCCGCAGACGGCGGCCTTGGGCACGCCACAGGTTGCCGGTCTTCTCGAAGGAGCCCGGAGCTCCACACGATGCGGTCCTCCGGCACCTGCTCCTCAACTGGCGCTTTCCATCCGCGAGTCGAGGGGCCGACCCTTACTTCCATACTGCCTTGTCGACGAGATGTCCCATCTGAGCGCTGAGGTAGTCGACGAATTCTTCGCGCAGCGGATCCAGCCCCGAACTCTCTTCGTGGTTGGTGTCACGCACTTTCCCGGCCCTGGCCTAGCTCCGCCGCGCGGCCGACCTCTTCACGGTGGCCTTCTCGGCGCGAGGCGGAGACTTCTTCGCAGTCTTCTTCGCCGCGGCCTTCCTGGCGGCCGCCTTACGGGGAGCGGGGGCGTCCCGGCGCTTCCCCGCCGCGGTTCCCGTCCGCCGATGGCGACGCTGCGGCGGTTCCTCCTCGGGCTCTTCCCCTTCTTCTTCCTCCTCGTACTCGCCTTCGTACTCTTCGTCTTCGTCCTTTTCCTGGCCGATGCGCAGTGTCCGCTCGTGGAGCGAGTCGACGAGGTCGGTGAGGCGCCGATCGGCAGCGGCTGCCAGGGCTTGGCGGCCGGCGCCGAGCAGTTCGCCGCGCACCTGCTCGTTCAGTTCGGCGACCCCTGGAACGTCACCGATCTTGCGGAGTCCGGTCGTCAGCAGCTGCTGAGGGTCGAGCCCAAAGCGGCGTCCGGCAAGGCAAGTTGCCATGGCGAAGGCAACGCGGGCCTTCTTCGTGCGTCCGAGTACATAGCCCGCTGCGACGGCGGCGGCGAGGCCGGCCTTGGTCGTGTCGTTCATGAACGATTCTCTTCGGAAAGGGCAGGTGAAAACGCCCGCATCCGGACCAACGCCCCGGGCAGGTCGCCGCGAAGTCATCCACGCTCAGGCTGTATATGTCCCTATGTGATGAAATTATAGGGACTGAAACCGACCGAAACCGGTTGGGAGGCCGATGTCGAGGTACTCGAATCGGAGCGCGTTCCCGAAACCGCCGGCGTGATGGCCACCTGTCGAGTGACGCTCGACGAGGGAGGCGATCCGATGGGATGTGAACGGGAGCGCCAGTATGCACGTGGCCAAACCGACCGGCGGGGCTGAGGCAGCGCAGCCGGTGAAGGGAGGCACCATGACGGTGGTGCCGCAAAGTGGAGGCGGTGTCGCTCGAGGTGGCGGCTCCAGCAGCCTCTATGACGTCCTGGAACTCATTCTCGACCGCGGGCTCGTCATCGACGTGTTCGTCCGCGTGTCGCTGGTGGGGATCGAAATCCTCAAGATCGATATTCGCATCGTCGTGGCCAGCGTCGACACCTACCTGCGTTTCGCCGAGGCGTGCAACCGCCTTGACCTGGAATCCGGGAGGAAGGCGCCCGCACAGCTGACTGACATCGTCGGAGATACGGTCGAGAGCGGAGCCAAAGGCAAATCCAAGGGGGCGCTCTCCGGCGCGGCCGAAGCGGTCACTGATTCCCTCAAGGGGATCACCGGCCGTGACGACGCCGAAGAAGCCGAGGAAGAAGAGCCCGAGGAAGAAGACGAGGGCAGGGAAAGGGAACCCGTGGAGAGGCGACGGCGGCCGGTTCGGCGCACCTCCCGACGTGAGCGCGAATGAGGCTCGCCGCGTGAGAAGGAATGACCCATGGCCGTATACATCTACTCCATCACCGGCAAACAGCACCCACTCCGCCTCGACGGTCTCAACGGCGTCGGTGAGCCCCCGGCGGCCCTGCGGACAGTGACGGCCGGACCGCTGTGCGCTGTGGTCAGCGACGCACCGGAGGACCTGCGCCCCAAGCGCCGCGACGTCATCGCGCACCAGGAAGTACAACAGCGCCTCATGGCCGACGGCACCGTGCTCCCCATGCGGTTCGGTCTCGTCGCCGAGAACGACGAGGCCGTCCAGGTGGCCCTGGAGCAGAATGCCTCGGACTACACGGACCGGCTTCAGACACTGGAGGGGTGCAGCGAGTACCACCTCAAGGCGTCCCAGGACGAGGATGCGCTGCTGCGGCAGATCCTGCGGGAGTCGGACGTGGCACGAGAGCTCAATGCCGAGATCCGCGGCGGCACCGCTGCCCCCGACGCGTCGCTGCGACTCGGTGAGCTGGTCGCCCAGGAGGTGCAGGCACGGCAGGAGGCGCTGGCGGCGGGTGTGGTCGAGGCACTGCGCTCCTTCGCCCGGGCGCTTGATTCGTCCCAGCCGACGGGGTCGGACTTTCTCAGCGTGTCGTTCCTGGTGACCGAGGACCAGGAAGAGGCGTTCCTGACCACGGAGTTGAGCGTCGCCCATCAGATGGGCGACGACTTCGAGTTCCGGCTCAACGGCCCCCTGCCCCCCTACAGCTTCGTCTGAAGGAGTTCTCATGGGCCTGCTCACCCAGCTCGTCACCCTCCCCCTGGCCCCCGTGCGCGGCGTCGTATGGGTCGTGGAGCGGGTCCGGGAGGAAGCCGAGAACCGGTACTACGACCCCGCACCGGTGCAGCGCGAACTCGCCGAACTCGAACGTCTCCTCGTCGCGGGGGACATCGACGAGGAGACGTTCGACCGGCGCGAGGACGAACTGCTCGACCGGTTGGAGGAGATCCGTGCCTATCGGCAGGGCTGACACTCCTGATCCGGCACGAGGGAATTCGAGGCCGCAACCGTGACTGAACCCCTGGCCGACAGACTCGGCTCCTACCCGTCCCGAGCGGCGCCGCCCTACGGGCAGGGCTCCTCCGCCAATCTCGCCGACATCCTTGAACGGGTACTCGACAAGGGCATCGTCATCGCGGGCGACATACAGATCAACCTTCTCGACATCGAGCTGTTGACCATAAAACTGCGCCTCCTGGTCGCCTCCGTCGACAAGGCGAAGGAAATGGGCATCGACTGGTGGGAGCACGACCCCGCGCTCTCCTCCCGGGCCGGGGGCGAACGGTCACTGGCCGAGGAGAACCGCCGGTTGCGGGCCGAGATCGAGGCTCTCCGCCAGGGCGACGCCCTCCCCGCGGCGGAGGAAGCGCCCCCGGTCACGGGCGGCCGTCGCCGGAGAGGTGCTCGCGATGAGTGACCTGCTGACATACGCGTATGCGGTGGTGCGCGCCGCCGAGGGACTGCGCGAGGCGGCCGCTCCGCTCCGGGGCGTCGCCGGCTCCCCGGTCGGCCTCGTCACCGACACCGGCGACGATCAGCTGGGGCTCGTGGTGAGTCAGGTGCCGGCGCAGGACTTCAGGGAGGACGCTCTCAAGCGGCATCTCGAGGACCTGGAATGGCTGGAGGCGGTGGCCCGCGCCCACCACGGCGTCATCGAGGCCCTGGCCGAGCGCACCACCGTCCTTCCCCTGCGCCTGGCGACGGTCTACCTCGACGACCTGCGGGCCCGGGAGATCCTGGAATCCGGGCGGACCGTGTTCGCCGAGCGCCTGGCCCAGCTCGCCGGACATGTCGAATGGGGGGTCAAGATCTATGTCGAGCCGTCCGCGGTCCCCGCGGCCCCGGCCGTTCCCGCGGCGGACCTGACTCCGGGGCGCGCCTATCTGCGCAACCGCCGACAGCAGCAGAGTGTCCGCGACACCGTCCACCAGGCTGCGCAGAAGGCTGCCGAGCGGGTGGAGACCGCGGGCCGCAAGCACGCCTCCGACCGGGTAAGGCACCGGGTACAACAGGGTTTTCTCGCCGAAACGGCCGCCGGCGCCGCCGCCGGTGAGAACGTCGTCAATGACGCCTACCTGGTGCCCCTGAACCACTGCGACGACTTCCTGGCCGATGTGACGCGCGCCGCCGACGGACTGGACGGGGTACGGGTCGAGGCCACCGGGCCCTGGGCTCCGTACTCCTTCGCCATGCCACCCGGTGAATCCGGTGGTACCGCGGAGGGAGCACCCCCGTGAGCACTCCCGGCCCGCCACCCGCAGCGGAGCGCCTGCCTCAGCGGCAGGTCGCTCTCATCGATCTGCTGGACCGGCTGCTCACCGGTGGGGTCGTCCTCACCGGTGACGTCGTGCTGTCCATCGCGGACATCGATCTGGTACGCGTCTCACTGCGTGCCCTGATCGTTTCCATCAGCGAGCAGAACCCCTCGCCATGGACGAGCACCGGCCCCCTGCAAGGCGGCGACCATGACGGCTGAGGGTGCGAGCCGGCCGCCGTCCCGCGCCGACGAGGTCGCGGAGGCCGCCGCCCGCGCCTTCCGGCTGCTGCCCGCCGCCCCACGCGACCTGGACCCGCCGGCCGGAAAGGGCCCGCGCTCCCCGGCCCGGCGGATCAGCTCCGACCGCGACACCGTCGAACGGGACCTCCTCAGGCTCGTCCTCACCCTCGTGGAACTGCTGCGCCAGCTCATGGAACGACAGGCCCTGCACCGCGTAGACCAAGGAGACCTCACCGACGAACAGGAAGAACGCCTGGGCGCGACACTCATGCTCCTCCACGACCGCATGAGCGACCTGTGCGCCCAGTACGGACTGACCATGGAGGACCTCAACCTGGACCTCGGGCCGCTGGGCACACTGCTGCCGCCCACCGACTGAACTCACTCGGTGACGTCGAGGGCCGAGAGCGAGACAGCACCCGAGCCGGCCGGAGCCGAGTCGGGCGCTGTATCCCTGGGGTGATCACCCCGTGGGGCGATCACCCCAGGGGGCGATCACCAGTAGTGGCGTCGGCCGGCGACGGCGTGTCCCATGCTGCCGACGATCCACAGGACCGCTCCGATGACCGCCAGGATGATCCCGATGGTCCACAGGATGGATATCCCGGTGACGAAGCCGATGACGAGCAGAATGATGCCAAGGATGATCATGGTCTCTCCAGTGGGGGAGTGGTGCCAATGCCCCGGCGAACGGTGAGAGACCGCAAGGGGGTGGGCACGGGGGTGGGTGGTCTCCTCCTCACTCCGTGCGGTGCGGTTTGTGGCCGGTGACCTGCAGGCGGACCTCGGTGGGCAGGTGAGAGGAGCCGGTGGACCGACGGGCGGTTCGGAGCGGGCCTTCGCACAGGGCGTCGAGGACGGTGCCGGGGGTCGCCTGGGAGGCGAGCGTGAGTCTGACGCGGGTGCGGGGATGGGCAGGGCGGCCGGTGATGCGTACGGCCGCGTGCTCGACGCCTGGCAGGGCACCGGCTTCGGCGGCGATCGCGTCGCTGAGCGCGCGGTCGCGCAGTTCGATGCCTTCCTGCGGGGGCGTGCCGCCGACCGGCAGCGCTCCGGGGCGGCGTCGGCGCAGTTGGGCGAGCAGCCACCACAGGGCGAGCAGGACGACGAGGACGAGGACGGCGATGACCGCGGGCCACCACCACCAGCCCTGGCTGCTCCAGCGGGCCCGGTCGGCGGAGCCGAGCAGGACGTCGTGCGGAGTGGTCAGGGGCCAGCCGGCGGGCGGCACCAGATCGTGTCGCCGGTAGACGTCGAGCCCGGCGAAGAGGATCAGCAGACCGCCGCCGAGCAGTACCAGCCCGGCGAGGGCCAGCAGACTGCGGTTGACTACGGGTTGCGGCGTCATGGTGCGGGCTCCGGTGCTGCTGGGTTTCGGTCAGTCGGTGCGTCGCCGTACCCGTACGACGATGCGGGGAGGGCGGGCGAGGGCGAGTTGGTCGCGCTCGTCGTCGAGGACGGCGCTGAGGTCGTCCTTCACCTGCCTTGGTTCGCGGAAACGGACGTCCGCGCGGGCTTTGACGCGGTGGCGGCGCACCCGGACGCGAGCCTTGCCGACCCCGGGTACCCGCATGGCGGCGTCGCGTATCAGATCGGCGGCGCCGTCCCGGTCCAGGGCGGCGCGCAGCCCGGGCGCGGGGGAGCGCAGGGGGAGCCAGTGGCGCAGGCCGGGAGTGAGAGCCAGCACGATCAACCAGACGCCGACGGCGGCGGCCACGGCGGCTCCCGTGAGCATCCACACGTCGTCGACCGGGCGGGTGGCCAGTTCGTCGGCCAGGTGCCGGCGCCAGGCTGCCGCGGGGCGTCCCGCCCGTACGGCGACGACGTCGACCAGTGCCGCGCCCGCCGCCACCAGAACCAGCGCGGCGACCAGTGCGGCCGGAAGACGGCGCGCGGACCACGGCCGGTGGCTTCGGTGCCCTCCGTCGTGCTCACCGGCCGTCAGGTTCGGTGGGGGCGCCTCGTGGTCGGTCGGAGCGGGGTCTGCGGGCTGCTCCCTCGGCTGCTCGGGCTCCTTCGTCAGCGGCACCGTGGCAGGGCGCGCGGATGGCGCGGTGCTGCGGGTGGCAGGGTCCGGGTCGGATGTCATTCCGGTCCTCCTTCCTGCGTGGCGTGACCGGTGGCACCGGCCGCGGGGCGGTTCACCGGACCCGTCCCCGGTTCGCGCCGGCGGCGGTCACCAGCCGCCGGACGGTGAGCGTGACCTCCCGTACCTGCAAACCGGTCAGGTGAGCCACCTGTTCGGCGACGTCGTGCTGTATCCGCTCGCAGATCCGGGGGAGGTCGGCGGGGTAGGGCAGGTCCATGGCCAGGTGCAGGCGCACCGATCCGGTACGGGTGGCCGCGGAGGCGGCGGGCGCCGCCGGTGCGTCCCGGTCGGGCGGTACGGCTGCGCGCCGGGACTGGGCCGTGCGGGCGGCCTGGGCGGCGATACGGGCGACCACCCTGTCCGGTATGACGGTGGCGCCCCGCTCGGCCGGGGGCGGCAGGCCCGCGGCCCGTGCCGGGGGGTGGGACCCTTCGCCGAGGGGTGAGGCACCGGGCCGGGTGTTCACCGCTGCCTCCGCGCATGGAGGTCCAGGTCGCCCTGCACGGCGAGGCCGACGATCAGCCCCGCCGCCCCCAGGACGAGAACGAGCAGGAATGCCCAGAAGCCGCCGAAGTAACCGGCGAAGCCCAGGGCCATGCCGGCCGCGAGGCCCGTCGTCGCTGCGTTCATCATGCACTCACCCGTCTCACGAGCGTCCCGGTCACCGTGATCGCCCGCTCATGCCCGAGGACGCGGCGGTGGTCACGGCAGCGGTCACCGCACCCGGCCCTCGTCCGGTTCGGTCGGCCCCTCCTCGTCCTCGGGGAGGTGGACGTCGTCGACGACGATGTTCACCTCGACGACCTCCAGTCCCGTCATCCGCTCCACGGCGCTGATCACGTTGGTGCGCACGCCGCCGGCGACGTCGACGATGGAGACGCCGTACTCGACGACGACATCCAGGTCCACGGCGGCCTGCCGCTCGCCGACCTCGACCTTCACGCCGCGCGTGACACCTCCTCCGCCGCCGCCGGGGACGCGTTCCCGCACGGCCCCGAAGGCGCGGGCCATCCCCGCTCCCAGACTGTGGATGCCCGGTACCTCACGGGCGGCCATGCCCGCGATCTTGGCCACCACGCCGTCCGCGATGGTGGTCTTCCCCCGTGTCTCGGCCGGAGCCCCGGCCCCGGTACGGCCCTTCAGCGCGCTCACGCCCGCATCGGCCCGGCCGCCCCCGCTGACGCTGGTGATGTTGTCCGTCATGGCGGTCGCCTCGATCGGTCAGTGGGAGACACCTGTGTGGTGCCGTCGAAGGTTGGACACACATGGCGGCGTACTTCTCACACCCAGAGACATGTGACGTGCATCACATGTCTCTGGGTGGGTACCTGCTCGTTCCGAGCCCTGTGCGGGAGTTGTCATGATCGAACGCGCCGCTTCGCCACGGCTGGACTGCGACCTGCCGGACGGACTGCTGGCCGTACGGGCGGCCGAGGGAGACGAGGACTCCTTCGCCGTTCTCGTCCGACGGCACAGCCGGTCCCTCCTGACCCTGGCCTGTTGCATGCTCGGCAACCCCCAGGATGCCGAGGACGCCGTCCAGGACGCCTTCGTCAGCGCCTGGCGGCGACTGCCGGAATACCGCCACAGCGCGGAGTTCCGTACCTGGATGTACCGGATCACCGTCAACCGTTGCCTGACCATGCGTCGGCACCGGCTGCCGCCCCTCTCCCTGAACACCGTCGTCGAACCCGTGGCGGGCGACGCGTGGAGCCAGCCCGACCGGTCCGTCGAGGGGGACGCGGCCACCGCCGCCCTGACCCGCGCGCTCGCAGAGCTGGACGCCGGGCAGCGGATCTGCTGGATCCTGAGGGAGGTGCAGGGCCTGCCCTACCGGGAGATAGCCCACGAGACGCACACCAGCGAGCCGACGGTGCGCGGCAGACTGTTCCGGGCGCGCCGATCCCTGCAGGAGGCGATGGGCCCATGGCGCTAGACGACCCGCACACACGGCCCCCCGAACCGCCCGGAGCCGACGGACCCCGCACCGGATCGGCGGCCACCGCCGAGGTGCCCCCGTTCCCGGGGGACGAGGTGCTGCCCTGCGGCCGCCTGCTCAGCCGGGTCTGGGAACAGGCCCGGGACGAGACATCGGCCGCGGACCCGCACACCGTGTCCTGTCCGCACTGCCGTGAGGCCGCCGAGGGGCTCGCCGCGGTGAACGCGGCCACCGGGGCGCTGCGCGCCCTCGACCCTCCCGGACGGCACGCACTCGCCGACCGGGTCATGAACGCCGTCAGGGCGGAGGTCAGGCTGGGACGGCTGCTGCCCCTGGCCGACCCGGACCGGGACCTGCGGATCGCCGAGAGTGCCGCGGCGAAGGTACTGCGGCAGGCCGCGGACACGGTCCTAGGTGCGAGGGCCGCGACCTGCCGGCTCACATCCGCGGGCGAGGGCACCGACGTCCGGGTGACCATGACCCTGGCCGCCACCCTCGACCGTCCGCTGCCCGAGCGCGTTCATCAGGTGCGCCGATCGGTCCTCCGCTCGGCCGGTGAGGATCTGGGGCTCGCCGTGACGGACGTCGACATCGCCGTGGTCGACCTGCTGGAGCCGTGGCCGCCGCACCCTGGCGCCGGCCTCCGGACCGGCGGGGGTGCGTGATGACCGCCGTCGGCCCGACCGCACTCCTCGGCGTCGCGGCCGAGGCAGCCCTCGCGGTTCCCGGCGTGACCGGCCTGCAACCCCGGCTCGCCCACCGCCTCGCGGCAGCTGCCGCGTCCACCGGGGCGCCCCCCGAGTCTCACCGCACGCCTCCCGAGGCAGGCGTCCGCGCCGAGCGGGCGCCGGACGGCTCGGGATGGCACATCGAGGTGCGCTGCGCCCTCGCCGAGGGCCGACGGGTGCTGGACGTCGCCCGCGACGTGCACGGCCGGGTGCGGGCCGCCGTCATCTCCCGTCTCGCCGCCCCGGAGCCGGTCACCGTCACGGTCACCGTGACCGGCATCGCCACCGGGTACGACGCGCCATGAGCACCGGTCCCACGGACCGTCAGCGGTGGCGACCGGCGGGCAGGAGTCCCCCGATCGAGGCGATGCGAGCCTTTCGGACACTGATGGACGGGTGGGCCCGCGCGGACATGCATGCGGTCAGGGCGGGCAGGAGACGCTCACCCGGGCCCGCTCGCCGCCTGGCGTCTCCGCGCCCCTGCCCCGCGCACCCGCAGCCAAGGGGCCGCCTGGCGTGAACGGAACAGCCGCCCAAGGCGTGCGCCGGCCCGGCGGCACTCCGGGTCGACACCCTCGCCACCAGCCGTCCGACGGCCGACCAGGCGGGTGCGTCGTCTGCCTGGCCTGCGGGTACCAGGTGGGGGTCCCACCCAAGGAGACGCCCCCGGCCACCGGAACGGCACAGCGCGATCGGCACGCTCTGGGCCGCGCGAGTGAAGGGAGCGTGCTGCGAGGATGTGTCGTATGACTGTGCGCAGCAGGAACCATGTGACGGTGTCCGGCCGGGCCGGGAGACCGGTGGTGATGCTGGCGCACGGGTTCGGATGCGACCAGAACATGTGGCGGCTGGTGGTGCCCCTCCTGGAGAACGAATTCACCGTGGTCCTCTTCGACCATGTGGGAGCCGGGCGCTCCGACCTGGCGGCGTGGAGCAAGGAGCGCTATTCCACGCTGGAGGGCTATACCGAGGATGTGCTGGAGATCTGCCGTGAACTGGCCCTCGGCCCGGTGACGTTCGTGGGGCACTCGGTGAGCGCCATGATGGGCGTCCTGGCCGCGGCGCGGGAACCGGAGGCCTTCGCCGGTCTGGTGCTGCTCGCCCCGTCGCCGTGTTTCATCGACGACCCGGCCGCCGGCTATCGCGGCGGGTTCAGTGCCGAGGACATCGACGAACTCCTGGGCTCGCTGGAAGCGAACTATCTCGGCTGGTCAGGCGCGATGGCTCCGGTGATCATGGGTAATCCCGAGCGGCCGGAACTCGGTGCGGAGCTCACCAACAGCTTCTGCCGCACCGACCCGGACATCGCCCGCGTCTTCGCCCGCGTGACGTTCCTGTCCGACAACCGCGACGACCTCGCCAAGGTCACCGTTCCCACCCTCGTCGCGCAGTGTTCCAGCGACGCGATCGCGCCTCCGGAAGTGGGAGCCTTCGTGCAGTCCCGGATTCCCGGCAGCCGGCTGGTCACTCTGAACGCCACCGGGCACTGCCCGCAGCTCGCCGCACCCGAAGAGACGGCCGCCGCGATCACCGGCTTCGCCGGGACCGCACCATGATGCGCAGGACCGGCGAGCATCCGCTTCCCGACGAACAGCCCGGCGACGACCGCGCGGCATTCGCCGCGCTGCTGGAGGACAGCGCCGAGGACCTGTACGAGCATGCCCCGTGCGGCTATCTCTCCACGCTGCCCGACGGCACCATCGCAAAGATCAACACGACCCTGCTGGACTGGCTCGGCTACGCACGCGAGGCGCTGGTCGGCCTGAGGACGTTCTCCGACCTGCTGACCGTGGGCGGCCGTCTCTACCACGAGACCCACTTCGCCCCGTTGCTGCGGATGCAGGGCGAGATCAGCGGGATCGCCCTGGAACTCAGGGCGGCCGACGGCAGCCGCCTGCCCGTGCTGGTCACCTCCACGGTCAAGACCGGTGACGACGGGCAGCCGCTGCTGATCCGCACCACCGTCTTCGACGCCCGCGACCGCCGCGCCTACGAGACCGAACTGCTGCGTGCCCGGCAGGAAGCGGAACGCGAACGCGAAGAACTCAAGCGCCTCAACGCGACCCTGCAGCAGACCCTGCTGCCCCCGGCACTGGTGAACGTGCCCGGACTGGACGTGGCCGCGCATTACCACATCGCCTCCACGGACAAGGTCGGCGGTGACTTCTACGACCTCTTCCCCCTCGCCGACGGAACGTGGGGAATGTTCCTGGGCGACGTGTGCGGCAAGGGCGCCGCCGCCGCGGCCGTCACCTCCCTGGCCCGCTACACCCTGCGTGCCGCCGCTGTCTACGATCCGGACCCGGCCGCCGTCCTGAGCAACCTCAACACCGTCCTCAACCACGAATACAACGGCGACGACCCCCGCTTCTGCACCGTCATCTTCGGGCTGCTCACCCCCGACCCCGATCGAGGCGGCTTCCGCATCACCCTGGCCAGCGGCGGCCACCCCCCGGCCCTGCTCATGCGCGCCGACGGAAGCGCCGCCTTCCTGCCCACCCCCGGCGGACAGCTCATCGGTGTGCTGCCCGACGCCCACATCGCCGTCACCACCGTCCGCCTCGCAGCCGGCGACACCCTGCTGCTCTACACCGACGGCCTCACCGAAGCCCACACGCCCTCGGAGAACGACGACGACCGCTACGGCGACGACGCCCTCCTCGACTTCGCACAGGCTCTCGCGCCCACGACCGCGTCCGGCGCCGTCGCCGCGATCCGCGACCTGCTCGACACCTTCGGCACCGGCGTCGACGACGACACCGCCGTCCTCGCCATCAATGTGCCCCGACCCACCAGTGAAGAGCAGCGATGAGCCACCTCGTCATCCACACCCGAACCGCCGCGGCCGGCCCTGTGGTGGAACTGACCGGCGAACTCGACTACGACAGTTGCACCCAGGTCCTGGACCTGCTGCCCGAACTGAGTCTTCGGCCGGGCCAGCAACTCGTCATCGACCTGACCGGCATCACCTCCTGCGACTCCAGCGGCATCACCGCCCTCATCGCCGCCCGCAACCTCGCCCTCGCCGCCCAGGCCGGCATCGCCCTGGCAACCGTCCCCCGCCACGTCAGCCGTATCTTCAGCGTGGTCGGGCTGGACCAGGTCTTCGCCACGCATCCGACCGCACAGGCGGCCGAAGCAGCCTGGACACGTCGCATGACCGGCCCGAACCCCGTGTCCTTCGTGGGTGATCAGAAGAAGCGGACCACGAAGGGCGACTCTGTGCCTACCGGAGATCCTGGTCCGCAGGCAGAGGAATCAACAGAGGGAACGGTCCGCCCGAGCCCGAGCCCGAGCCCGAGTCCTCCGCCGACGCGGGAGTGAACCGGCCGGCACGGTCTCTGGACAGGCTGGAGCCGCTTCGGCTGACAGCCCGACCCCTCACGAGTTCCGGAGTCAGGGGGAGCTGGACGCCGCGTTCGTTGGGGACGTCGTGGGTGGCGTCCGGGAAGCCGAGGGCACGGAGCGGTCACGGGCGGACCAGCACCTTCAGCGCCTCGCGGTCGTTCATCGCGCGGTAGCCCTCGGCGATGTCCTCCAGGGCGACGGTGCGGTCGAAGACGCGGCCTGGGCGGATCGAGCCGTCGAGGATGTGCGGCATCAGCTCCCCGATGTAGGCGCGGGCGGGAGCGACGCCGCCGGTGAGGGTGATGTTGCGCATGAATTCGGCGAACCCGAACGGCACGTCGGTGAACTGCGGGGCGCCGACGCGGCTGACCGTGCCGCCGTCGCGGACCACGCCGACGCTCTGCACGAGGGCGTCCTTCAGTCCGACGCATTCCAGGACCTTGCGCGTGCCCTCGCCGCCGGTCAGCTCGCGGACCCGGGCGACGCCCTCGGCCCCGCGTTCGGCGACCACGTCGGTGGCGCCGAAGTCACGGCCCAGGTCGGTACGGGCCTGGTGGCGGCCCATGAGGATGACCTGCTCGGCGCCCAGCAGCCGGGCGCAGAGCACGGCTGACAGGCCCACCGCGCCGTCCCCGATGACGGTGACGGTGTCGCCGCGGCGGACGCCGGCGGTGTGCGCGGCGTGATAGCCGGTGCAGAGCACGTCGGAGAGCGTGAGCAGATCGGGAAGCAGCTCGGAGTCCTCGGCGACAGGCAGTCTGACCAGGGTGCCGTCGGCCTGTGGGACGCGGGCGGCTTGGCCCTGACCGCCGTCGACGCCGTTCACACCCCACGGGCCGCCGTGCCGGCAGGAGGTCTGCAGGCCCTCGCGACAGTACGCGCAGGTGTTGTCGGCCCAGACGAACGGGGCGACGACCACGTCCCCGGGCCTGAGAGTGCGCACGTCGGGGCCGGTCTCCTCGACGACGCCGAGGAACTCGTGGCCCATGTGACGGGGGGTGTCGGTGGGCTCCAACGACTTGTAGGGCCACAGGTCGCTGCCGCACACGCAGGACAGCACGATCCGGACGACCGCGTCCGTGGGCTGCTGGATCTTCGGGTCGGCGACGTTCTCGACGCGTACGTCCTCAGCCGCGTACATCAGGGTGGCTCGCACGGGTGGTGCTCCTTGGAGGGTCTTTGGAGGTTTCTTTGGAGGGCGGGTGTGGGGCAGGGGTCAGCGGGGTTCGGGTGCGATGCCGCCGACCAGCGACCCCGCGCAGCACCGGCCGTTCCGGCACAGGGCGAAGACGTCTCGGCGCTCGATCGGCAGGGCGGTGAGCGGCTTGCCTGCTTCGTGGGCGCCGAACGCGTTGATGTCAGGCTTCGGGGATGGCGCGGCCGTAGGCGGCGAGGGTGATGTTCTCGGGTTCGGGGCCGCCGCGGCGGCCGGTCTCCAGGGCGTCGAGGGCCTTCAGCTCATCTGCGGTCAGCTCGAAGTCGAAGACGTCGATGTTCTCGGCGATGCGGTGGCGCTTGGTCGACTTGGGGATCACGGAGCGGCCGTGCTGCAGGCCCCAGCGGAGCAGCACCTGGGCGGGACTCTTGCCGTGCGCCTCGGCGATGCCGGTGACCACGGAGTCCTCCAGGACACTCCTGCGCTTCTCGCCGTACCCCGGGTAGAAGGTGATGCCGCCGATGGGGGACCACGCCTGGCTGAGGATGCCGTGCTCGTCATCGAAGTCGAGGACGGCGCGTTGCTGGAAGTAGGGGTGGATCTCGAGTTGGTTGACCGCGGGGACGACGGTGGCGGCGTCGAGCAGCGCGGTCAGGTGGTCGACCATGAAATTGCTGACGCCGATGGCCCGGACCTTGCCGTCGGCCAGGAGCTTCTCCAGAGCGCGGTAGGCGGCGAGGGTCCTGTCGAAGTCCGACGGGAGGGCCTGGTGCAGGATGAGCAGGTCGATGCGGTCGACGCCCAGCTTGGCGGCGCTCTTGTCGAAGCCGTGCAGGGTCTCGTCGTACCCGTAGTCGCTGATCCAGATCTTCGTCTCGACGAAGATCTCCTCGCGGGGTACGGCGGATTCGCGGATGGCTCGGCCGACCTCGCGTTCGTTGCCGTACGCGGCGGCCGTGTCGACATGCCGGTAGCCGAGGTCGAGCGCGGCCGTGACGGCGGCCCGGGTCTCGTCCGGCGGGGTCTGGAAGACACCGAGTCCGAGGGCGGGCATCTCGACGCCGTTGTTGAGGGTGAGGGTCTGCATCACAGGGACCTTTCGGTACGGGTGGCCCGGGAGGGCACGAGGAGGGTCACGACGGCCAGGACCGCCAGGTCGAGCAGCACGGCGGAGCCGGTCAGGGCGGCGCCCGAGCGGCCCGCGGTGCCGGCGGCCCCGTAGCCGGTGTGCGCACGGTGCTCCTCCGGTCGGATCGGTCTCCGGTCCGGCCCCGGTCGTGGCCGGCCGGGACCTCGGCCTTGTCCAGGGAACCGCGCCTCGGCCCGCAGGTGGGAGTCACTGCTCTTCCAGGTAACGGCAGTACCTCGCAGGCACGTGCCGACGGATCTACCGTGTGGAGACCGGCACAGGATTCACGACGATCAGACGATCAGAAGGAGCCACCGCATGTCCGCCCTCGCCGCCACCGCAGAAGCCCCGGGGCCTGAGCATGGCTGACACCGGCAGGAAGACTCTGGCCGCCGAGGTCCGCGAGTTCCTGAGCACCCGGCGGGCCCGGATCACCCCGGAGCAGGCCGGGCTGCCGGTCTACGGCGGGAACCGTCGTGTCGCCGGCCTTCGCCGCGAGGAGGTCGCCCTGCTCGCGGGCATGAGTGTGGACTACTACATCCGGCTCGAGCGTGGGAATCTCAGCGGCGCTTCGGACTCGGTGCTCGACGCCCTCGCGCAAGCACTCCAGCTGGACGAGGCCGAACGCACCCACCTCTACGACCTCGCCCGCGCGGCGACGCCCTCGGGCCGACGGCCCACGGTGACCGCGTCCCGCGTGCGCCCCACGATCCTGCGGCTGCTCGACTCGATGACCGACGTGCCGGCGTACGTGCGCAACGCACGCTTCGACATCCTGGCCGCCAACACGCTGGGACGGGCGCTGTACGCACCGGTCTTCGACTCGCCGCTGTTCGCCCGGCGCGGTCCGGTCAACAGCGCCCGCTTCATGTTCCTCGACCCCGCCAGCCGGGAGTTCTGGACGGACTGGGAGAAAGGCGCCGACGACTCGGTCGCCTTCCTGCGCACCGAGACGGGGCGGGCGCCCCACGACAAGGTGCTCACCGATCTGATCGGAGAGCTGACGACCAAGAGTGACGACTTCGTCCGCCGGTGGGCCCGCCATGACGTGAAGTTCCACCGCTCCGGCGTCAAGAACCTTCACCACCCGCTGGTCGGTGATCTCGCCCTGCCCTACGAGGCGATGGACCTGCCGGCCGATCCCGGCCTGCGCCTCAACTTCTACACGCCGGAACCGGACTCCCGCGAGCGGGAGGCGCTGGGCCTGCTCGCCAGCTGGGCGGGTTCCGGCACCGTCGTCCCCACCGTGGACGACTGACCACCACCGATCGAGGAGAACGACTCCATGCAGTACCGACCGCTCGGCCGCACCGGCGTCCAGGTCAGCCCGCTCTGCCTGGGCGCGATGATGTTCGGCCCCTGGGGCAACGAGGACGAGGCCGACTCGATCCGGATCATCCACCGTGCCCTCGACGCGGGGCTCAACTTCGTCGACACCGCGGACGTGTACTCCGCCGGCGTCTCCGAGGAGATCGTCGGCAAGTCCCTGAAAGGCCGCCGCGAGGACGTGTTCCTGGCGACCAAGTTCTTCATGCCGATGGGCCAGGACGACCCCAACCAGCGGGGCGGCTCGCGGCGTTGGATCATCCGCGAGGTCGAGAACTCCCTGCGACGGCTCGGCACCGATCACATCGACCTCTACCAGGTGCACCGCCCCAGCCCCGACACCGACGTCTCGGAAACCCTCGGCGCCCTCTCCGACCTCGTCCACCAGGGCAAGGTCCGCTACATCGGATCCTCGTCCTACTCCGGCTCCCAGATCGTCGAGGCCCAGTGGGTCTCGCGCGAGCGGAACCTGGAGCGGTTCGTGACCGAGCAGCCGCCGTACTCGATCCTGGTCCGCGGTATCGAGGAGGACGTGCTGCCCACCGTGCGCCGCCACGGCATTGGCACCCTCACCTACAGTCCCCTCGCCGGCGGCTGGCTCTCCGGCCGCTACCGCAAGCACGCCACCGAGGGACCAGCCTCCGCGGCCCGCCCCCAGGCCCGCTTCGACATGAGTACCCCCGCCAACCAGCGCAAGCTCGACGCCGTCGAACAACTCGCCGTCCTGGCGGAGAAGGCCGGTCTCACGCTCATCGAGCTCGCCGTCGCCTTCGTCATCAACCACCCCGGCGTCACCTCGGCGATCATCGGGCCCCGCACCATGGAACAGCTGGAGGCGTTCCTGCCCGCCGCCGATGTCACGCTGTCGGCCGACGTGCTCGACGCCATCGACGAGATCGTCGCACCCGGCGTCACGGTCAACCCGGTCGACAACAGCTATGGCGACTTCGAACTGCGCGCCGACCAGCGACGGCGGTGAGGCGAGTAACTCGCCAGGTCCGGCGGTCGACCCGCTCGACGCGCCGGCTCCGGTGCGAGTGCTCGTTCTGCGTGCGGCATCACCACTGCTCCGCCTGACGCTGAAATGACGCTCGTTCCGATGGGGTGTCAGGCGACCTGTCGGGCAGATCAGGACCAGTCAGGTTGGCGTACTGATGGGGCGATCCCCGTATGGGTCGATGCCCGCAAGGCCGTACCGGATCCTCTGGCCGCTCTTGCGGAAGCGGGCGTGGAACCAGCTGGCGAACTCGGCCGCATCGTGATCGACGATCTCGACGGGATCTCGTCCTAGCAGGTTGCTCACCTGCCGACCCGACTCTGTCCGTCGCATCCTGCCTGCCTGTCGGCCGGGCAACTGTCGCTGTCGCGGGGGAGTTCGGTGCCGCTGACGGGTATGCAGCAAGACATGGCGGGAATCGGGGGACGAAGGGGACGAGGCCGGCGCCGCGCGGGGGCCGCGCTCGGTGCGGTGCTGATAGCGGCCACTGCCGGGTACGCGGTGTCCCAGTTGGTGCGCGGTGGGCTCGGACCGGCGGATACCGCGGGGCTGCTGGGGCTGCCGCTCGGGGCGGCGGGACTGGTGGCCGCGGTGGCGGCGCTGCGGCGCCCCTGGCACGGCACGGACGCCGAAATGGTCCGGCAGTGGGCAGCGACGCTGGCCGTTCAGGTGCAGGAGAACGAGCGCAAGCTGCGGCAGCAGCTGCTCGGTGGCGATATCCGGCGCATCGACCTCCACTACACGCTGCGTACGGTGCCGGGACACGCGGCCCGGGCCCCGATGGCTGGGCGAACCTTCCACGACTCCGGAAGCCCCGGAACGGATCCGGACATCGCCGAGTTCTTCCGGGCCACCCGGCCCCGGCGACTCGTCATTGCCGGCGCCCCCGGCTCCGGCAAGACGGTCCTGGCCCTGGAACTGGTGCTGGCCCTGGCCACCGACCGCGCCGACGCCGACCCGGTGCCGGTGCGAATCCCCATGGCTCAGTGGGACACCGCCCACACTCTGTCCGAACTGCTGGTGGACCATCTCACGCAGGCCCTGGACTGGCCCCGGGAGATGGCAGAGAGTCTGGTGGCCCATGGCATGGTGCTGCCCGTCCTCGACGGCCTGGACGAAATGGATCCCCCGCGCGCCGACGGCTCGCCGGACCCGAACGCACGCCGGGCAAGGGCAGCCGTGCAGCACCTGAACGCCCACCAAGCGGGCCTGAACGCAGGCCCGCTCGTCCTCACCAGCCGGATCGCGAACTTCGAAGCGCTCCTTGCGCACGAGCCTCTGATCGACTCCGCGCTGGCGGTCATCTCACCCGTGGCCGCCGAACCCGCACTGACCTATCTGCGTGAGCGCTGCCGCGACCGCACCCGCTGGCAGCCCCTGCTGAACCACCTCGCCGCCTTCCCCTCCGGCGTACACGCCCAGGCCCTGTCGACCCCCTGGCGGCTCGGGCTGACCGCCACCGTCTACCGCTATCACGGTGACCCGGCGGACCTGCTGGCGCTGCACGACACGGATACGCTCGACCGGCATCTTTTGGGCCGCTACATACCGGCTGCTGTCGAACCGGCGGTCGGCGACCCCGCCCCACCTCCCTACCGGCCGGATCAGGTCCACCGCTGGCTGCATCACCTCACTGGGCATCTGGCCGGGTCCGGCGCCACGGCATTTCCTACGACAGACATCGCCGTGCACGGCCTGTGGCCGCTGGCCGGGCCCCGCACGGTCCGAGTGGCGGACGCGCTGCTGACCTTCTGCCTGACCACCGCCGTCCTGCCCGGAGCCTGGCTGACCCCCCCGGTCGGCGAGGTGGCATCCAGCGTGCTGGCCCTGGCTGGGGCGTCCGGACTGGCGGCCGCGCTCGCTCTCAGCCCCAGCAGGCTGGATTGGCAGAAGCGGCACGTGCCGGGTCTGCGGGGCCGGTTCGTCGTGGGTCTTGTCGTCAATCCCGTCCTCGCCACGGTCGTTGGCGTTGCTGCCGGGCTCGCGGTCGGCGCGACGCTCGCCGCGGCCGGATTCTCCTCGGCCGCGCTGGCCACTGGGGCAGTGGTGAGCTGGGTCGCCGGGCTCGGCGCCGGGTACCGGTTCAGTGTGGCAGCCGGACTGCGTGGGGCGCCGACGACGGCCGTCAGTCCTCCCGTCGCGCTGCACGACGACACTGTGTACGGGCTGCTCTACGCCGTCTCCACCGGATTGTTCGGCGGGCTCGCGGTCGGCGGCACCGTGGCGCTGTTGCTGGAGCCGAGAACGGGTCTCGTCGTCGGAGCGGCCACCGCTGTCGCATCCGGCCAGGCATCGGGTCTCAGCGCCGCGCGGCGCTACCTGGTCTTTCTGCTGTGCTCGCGCCGACGGCTGCCCTTTCGGCTGGGCCGCTTCCTGGACTGGGCCTGCTCCGCCGGCCTCATGCGGTACTCCGGCCCCGCTTACCAGTTCCGACACGCCGAACTGCAGCGCTGGCTCGCTGCGCATCCAGATCCCGTGGTCACGTCTCAAGCACGCTCGGCCGATGCCCTGCGGCCCTGAGAAGCTGTTGTCTTTTCGATCTTGAGAGATGCGCATCGAACGGGAGTCCCGATCGGGTGGTCGCGGGGCGCTGGGCGCATACAAACAGGGCC
>NZ_JBSHBL010000110.1:0-29291 GCF_053611985.1 Streptomyces sp. NPDC054770 | reverse complement strand
TTCGTGCCGGACCCGGGAGGGCCGGTCAGCGGCGCGCGGTGACCGTTCCGTCCACCGCGAACAGCTGCTCCTCCACATGATCGAGGGCGAGCCGCAGCGCGCCCGTCGCCACCGCCGCCTCGCCGAGCAGGGAGAGAACCACCCGGGGCGGCCGCAGACAGTAGCGGGCGAGTTCACGGCGGAGCGGCTCCAGGACGCCGTCCAGGCCCGCCGCCCAGCCGCCGATCACCACCAGCTCCGGGTCCAGCGCCAGCACCAGCGCGGCCACGTCGTGCACCAGCCGCTGGATGAACCGGTCGACGGCCGCCAGGGCCCGCGAGTCCCCCTTCCGGGCCAGCGCGAACACCTCGGCGACCGCCTGCTCGTCCAGCGGGTGCAGCGGCTCGTCGGTCGTCGACAGCAGGGTCTCAGGAGTCACCTCCCGGCCCAGCAGATGCAGCGCGCCGATCTCCCCGGCCGCCCCGCCGTACCCCCGGTGCAGCCGCCCGCCGATCAGTGAACCGGCGCCCGGACTCAGCCCGGCCATCACCATCACCACGTCGTCGGACTCGGTGGCCGCGCCCTTCCAGTGCTCGGCCACGGCCGCCGCGTTGGCATCGTTCTCCACCAGGACCGGGCACTTGAACGACCGGCTCAGCCGCTCGCCGAGGCGCAGTCCCGTCCATTCGGGCAGCGCGGTGCCCAGCCGCACCCGGCCGTCCGCCTCGACGATGCCGGGTGTGCCGACCCCGACGGCCCGCAGCGAACTGCGCGCCACCCCGGCCCGGCGCAGCAGCTCGGCGACGGCGGTGCGCAGCCGCTCCAGCCGCTCGTCCGCGTCGGCCGTCTCGTCCACATCCTTGGCCTGCGCCCCCAGTATCCGGCCGTCCAGGTCGGACAGGAGCGCGGCGACGCGGTGCGGGCCGATCTCCAGACCCAGCAGGTGCCCGGCCTCCGCCCGGAACCGGAACCGCCGTGCCGGCCGCCCCTGCCGCCGGGTGGCGCCCTCGTCGGCCGCCTTCTCGACGACCAGACCGGCCTCGATGAGTCCCTCGACGACCCCCTCGACGGTCGGCCGGGACAGCCCGGTGACCCGCGTGATCTCGGTGAGCGTCGCGCAGTCGGTGGCCCGCAGCGCGTGCAGCACCACCGCGGAATTGATCCTTCGCAACAGAGACGGATCACCGCCGGTCAAGCCCGCCAACGTCCGTCCTCCCAGCTAACCCTGCACGTTGGCCGGATCGTACTTCGACGCCGACGGCCCCGGCGAGTGCCCTACGCCTTCGATCTGCCGGAGTTCGGCGATCAACGGGGCGCGACGAACCCCGATTCGTACGCCGTGATCACCGCCTGGGTACGGTCCCGCGCCCCGAGCTTCGCCAGCACGGCCCCCACATGGGACTTCACGGTCTCGGTGCCGACGACCAGCCGCCCGGCGATCTCGGCGTTGGTCAGCCCCCGCGTCATGAGCCGCAGCACCTCGGCCTCCCGCTCGGTCAGCCGCGCCCACTCCAGCCCGTCCCGCCCGCCGTTCTCGGCGTACCGGGCGGCGAGCCGCCGTACCGAGGCCGGGAACAGCAGCGACTCGCCCTCGGCGACCAGCCGTACCGCGTGCACGATCTCGGCCGGCCGGGCCCGCTTCAGCAGGAATCCGTCGGCGCCGGCGCGCAGCGCCTCGTACACGTACTCGTCGTCCTCGAACGTCGTCACCACGAGGATCTTCGGCGGCTCCGCGACCGTGCGCAGCACCGCGCGGGTGGCCTCGATCCCGTCCAGCAGCGGCATCCGCACGTCCATCGCGACCACATCCGGCCGCAGTCGCCGCACCAGCGGGATCACCGCAGCGCCGTCCGCCGCCTCCCCGACCACCTCGATGTCGGGCTGCGCCGCCAGCACGGCCCGCAGGCCCGCGCGTACGAGGGGCTCGTCGTCGACGAGCAGGACGGTGACCGGCATCCGGCCAGCGTAGATCAACCGACCGGCAACTCGGCGTGCACCTGCCAGTCGCCGTCGTCAGGTCCGGTACGCGCCCGGCCTCCGAGCAGAGCCGCGCGCTCGCGGATCCCGCGCAGCCCGCTGCCCCGGCCGGGCCCGGGTATCGCCCCCGGAAGCGGATTGCGCACCTCCAGGTCCAGCATTCCGGCGGACACGGCCACCCGGACCCGCACGGGCACCGCCCCCGCGTGCCGCAGCACGTTGGTGAGCGCCTCCTGGAGGATGCGGTAGCCCTCCCGGGAGACCGGCCCCGGCACCGTCTCCAGCGGGCCGGTGACCTCGGCGTCCACCTTGGCGCCCGAGGCACGCGCCGATTCCAGGAGCCGGTCGGCGTCGGCGAGGGTGGGCCGCCCGCTCACCGGTTTCCGCGACTCGCGCAGCACGCCCAGCACCCGCTCCAGATCCTCCAGCGCGCTCCGGCCCGTCTCCTCGATGGCCGCCAGTGCCCGGTCGGTGAACTCCGCATCGCCCGCCGCCCGGGCCGCGCCCGCCTGCACCACCGCCACCGTCAGCGCATGCCCGATCGAGTCGTGCAACTCGCGGGCGATACGCGTGCGTTCCAGCAGCTGCTCGGTGCGCTCCTCCAGCGCCGCGAGCCGCTCGGCGGCGGACGGGCCGAGCAGCCGCCGGGCCAGCGCGGTGATCAGCTCCCCGAAGCCGACGACCGCTCCGTAGAGGGCGACCAGCGGCAGCGGGACCAGCAGGGCGTACGCCCAGTGCGGCCGCGCCGCGTCGAGGAACGGGATGCCACCGGGCGCCCGTCCCGCGGCGAGCCGGGCGAGTTCGAAGGCGACGGCCGGAAGCCACACCGAAGCCAGCGCGCCCGCCGAGCCGACGACCATCCGCGTCTCCAGCCACAGCACCGTGCGCCCCCGGTCCCGCCAGGTCGCCGACGGCGTTTCCGAGATCCCCGACTCCTCCTCACCGGGCGTGAGCAGCAGCCGCGCCTGCACACCCTCGCCCCGGCGCACGGCCGGGATCAGCCCGACCGGGATCAGCACCAGCGCGGGCATCCACGGCGTCGACGGGTCGACGAAGAGCCACAGCGCGACGACGAGCAACGGTACCCACAGATGCAGCAGGCGCGTGTACGTCGTCCCCCGCAGCAGCGGGTGCAGGAAGCGGACCATGCGGACATCGTGACAGGCCCCACCGACAACGGCCCTCCCCCGGGCGGGGGAGGCGATCCCCACCGGCGGGGGAGGCGCCGACGCCCCTGCCCGGCAAGGCTGTCGGCCATGACCAGCATCGACGTGCACGACCTCACCAAGGAGTACGGCGGACGCCGGGCCGTGGACCACCTCACCTTCGCCGTCCGGCCGGGCCGCGTCACCGGCTTCCTCGGCCCCAACGGCGCCGGCAAGTCGACCACCCTGCGACTCGTCCTCGGCCTCGACCACGCCACCTCCGGCACGGCCACGATCGGCGGACTGCCCTACCCCGAACTCCGCGAACCCCTGCGCCGGGTGGGCGCCCTGCTCGACGCCGATGCCGCGCACGGCTCGCGCACCGGACGCGACCACCTGCGCGTCCTCGCGGCGAGCAACCGCATCCCGGCCGGCCGGATCGACGACCTGCTGGAGGAGACGGGACTCGCCCCCGCGGCCCGGCGCCGGGTACGGACGTACTCCCTGGGCATGCGCCAGCGGCTCGGGATCGCCGCCGCCCTGCTCGGCGATCCCGAGGTGGTGCTGCTCGACGAACCCTCCAACGGCCTCGACCCCGAAGGCATCGTCTGGATCCGCCGTCTGCTGCGCCGACTGGCGGCGGAGGGCCGTACGGTGCTGGTCTCCAGCCATCTCATGAACGAGACGGCGACCTTCGCGGACCACCTGATCGTCCTCGGCCGCGGCCGGCTCCTGGCCGACACCCCGGTCCGCGACTTCATCCACGCGCGCGTGGAGCCTTCGGCACGAGTCCGCACCACCGACGACGATCGATTCGCCGAACTGCTCGCCCGGCACGGCCAGGACGCGGCGCGCGGCACGGACGGAGTCTGGACGGTACGGCACGCGCGCGTGGAGGAGCTCGGCCGTCTGCTGGCCGACGCGGCGGTCCCCGTCCTCGAACTCACCCAGGAGGAAGCCACCCTGGAACAGGCCTACCTGGATCTGACCTCGACGGAAGCCGAGTTCACCGCACACCGCCACCAGGAGGTCTGACCGTGCCGTTCCAGCCCGTACTCCACGCCGAGTGGCTCAAGATCCGTACGCTCCGCTCGCTCGTCGGCACCCTGTGCGCCGTCCTGCTCGCCACCGTCGCGTGTTCCGCGCTCTCGGCGGCCGGCTCCGGCGACTCCGACCCGCTCTTCTCCGCTTTCGCAGGCGTGTCCCTCGGGCAGATCGCGGCGGTCGCCTTCGGCGCGACAGCCGTATCGTCCGAGTTCCAGAGCGGCGCCCTGCGGGTCACCCTTGTCGCGGTGCCCGACCGACGGCGCTGGTTCGCGGCCAAGGCCACGGCGATCGCGCTGCCCGTCCTCGCCGTCGGACTGGTCACCGGTCTGGTCACCCTCGTGCAGGGCAGGTTGCTGCTCGGTGCAACCGGGCCGGCCTGGCCGCAAGGACTGCGGGGTGCGCTGGGCTGCGGCGTCTACCTGGCGCTGATGGCCCTGTTCGCGGCCGGACTCACGGCCGTGCTGCGCAGCGGGGCCGCGACCCTCGGCATCCTGATCCCGTTCCTGCTGACCGTGTCCTTCGTGATCGGCGGCGTCTCCGGTTCCGTCGCGGATGTGCTGCCGGACAGAGCGGGCCAGTCGGTGTTCCACGAGAGGTGGGACGGTCCCCTCGGGCCGTGGACCGGGCTTGCGGTGACGGCACTGTGGACGGGCGCGGCGCTGCTGGCGGGAGCATGGAGTGTCCGGCGCCGGGACGCCTGACGCCTGCGCTAACCCTCCGCCGCCGCCCGCAACCGCCCGAACTCCTCCGCCATCGTCGCCGCCGTCCAGTGTGCGTTCAGGCCGCTCGGGTTCGGCAGCACCCACACCCGGGTGTCCCCGATCGTCCGCTCCTGCGGCCCCACTCGGGCCTTCCGGTCGGCGAAGGCGGCCCGGTAGGCCGTGACGCCGACCACCGCCAGCCACCTCGGCCGGACCCGCGTCACCTTCGCTGTCAGCAGCCGCCCGCCCTCCGTGTACTCCTCGGCCGTCAGCTCGTCGGCCCGCGCGGTCGCCCGTGCCACCACGTTCGTGATGCCGAGCCCGTACGACAGCAACTCGCCCTGCTCGGCGGGCTTGAGCAGCCTCGGGGTGAAGCCGGACAGGTGCAGCACCGGCCAGAAGCGGTTGCCGGGACGGGCGAAGTGGTGGCCGGTGGCCGCGGTCATCAGGCCGGGGTTGATCCCGCAGAACAGGACGTGGAGGCCGTCCGCGAGCACGTCCGGGACGAGGCGGTCGCGGGCGGCCTCCAGCTCCGCCGCAGTGAAGCGGCTCAGAGGATCGCCCCGGGGGTGTAACCGGCGGCCTCGGGGTGCTGCTTGACGATCTCCTCGATCCGGCCGACGACCACACCGACCTGGGCGGCGGCCGCGCCCGTGAAGGACAGCTTGTCGGACATCAGGGCGGCGAGCTGCTCGCGGTCCAGCGGCAGCCGCTCGTCGGCGGCGAGCTTGTCGAGCAGGTCGTTGCGCTCGGCGCCCTGCTCGCGCATGGCGAGCGCGGTGGCGACGGCGTTCTCCTTGATCGCCTCGTGCGCGACCTCGCGGCCGACCCCGGCCCGCACCGCGCCCATCAGCACCTTCGTGGTGGCCAGGAAGGGCAGGTAGCGGTCCAGCTCGCGGGCGATGACGGCCGGGAAGGCGCCGAACTCGTCGAGGACCGTCAGGAAGGTCTCCAGGAGGCCGTCGAGCGCGAAGAACGCGTCCGGCAGGGCCACCCGGCGCACCACCGAGCAGGACACGTCGCCCTCGTTCCACTGGTCGCCGGCCAGCTCGCCGGTCATCGAGGCGTAGCCGCGCAGGATGACCATGAGGCCGTTGACGCGCTCGCAGGACCGCGTGTTCATCTTGTGCGGCATCGCCGAGGAGCCGACCTGACCCGGCTTGAAGCCCTCGGTCACCAGCTCGTGCCCGGCCATCAGCCGGATCGTCTTGGCCAGCGAGGAGGGCGCGGCGGCCAGCTGGACGAGGGCGGTGACGACGTCGTAGTCCAGCGAGCGCGGATACACCTGGCCGACCGAGGTGAAGGCCTGCGAGAAGCCCAGGTGACCGGCGATCCGGTTCTCCAGTTCGGCCAGCTTCGCCGCGTCCCCGCCCAGCAGGTCCAGCATGTCCTGGGCGGTGCCGACCGGGCCCTTGATGCCGCGCAGCGGGTAACGCTGGAGCAGTTCCTCGACCCGGCCGTACGCGACCAGCAGCTCGTCGGCGGCGGTCGCGAAGCGCTTGCCGAGGGTGGTGGCCTGCGCGGCCACGTTGTGGGAACGGCCGGCCATGACCAGCTCGGCGTACTCGCCGGCCAGCTTGCCCAGGCGGGCGAGAACGGCCGTCGTACGGTCGCGCACCAGCTCCAGCGAGAGCCGGATCTGGAGCTGCTCGACGTTCTCCGTCAGATCCCGGGAGGTCATGCCCTTGTGCACGTGCTCGTGTCCGGCGAGGTCGTTGAACTCCTCGATGCGCGCCTTCACGTCGTGCCGGGTGACCTTCTCGCGCTCGGCGATGGAGGCCAGGTCCACGGTGTCGAGGACCCGCTCGTAGTCGGCGATCGCCGCGTCCGGCACCTCGATCCCGAGGTCCTTCTGGGCCCGCAGCACGGCGAGCCAGAGCTGCCGCTCCAGCTTCACCTTCTGCTCGGGCGACCAGAGCGTGGCGAGCTCGGCGGAGGCGTAGCGTCCGGCGAGGACGTTCGGGATACGGGGCTTGGGGGGCGCGGCTGAAGTCACGTGTAGGGATTCTACTGGCGATTCGTGCAGGCCAGCGCCGCAGACCCGCTCGTGCGAAGCTACGAGAGCCAGGTCACGGCTGTGGCAGTTCGGCCAGTTCCGCCAGGACGTCCGCGTGGCACGGCTCCGGCGCGCACCAGCAGGCCAGGGTCTTCCCGCAGGCGAAGGGGTTGTACAGCGGGTGGCGGGGCAGGTCCCAGCCGCCCATCGTCCAGCGCCGGCCCACGTGGACGACGTCCGCGGGGGCGTGTTCCAGCCGCGGGCCGAACTCGTGGATCCGGCCCCTGACATTCATCACCCGGGCACGGGAGGGCCCTACGCCTCGTACGGCAGCAGTTCCGGGCGCTTGGGCGCGCGGCCGTCGAGGGTGTGACACCGTCGAACCTCTCATAGACCTCTGCTTGCGCAAGATCAAGAGCTTGAAAAATAGCTCCACCGCCGAGGTGTGACTCCTGAGGCGTCACTGTGCCCCTGGGCCTGTCACACGAGGGGCGAGAGCGCAGTACTGGGGTGCCTGAAGCCGCTCCAATCGGGCGAAAAACGACCTCTCGAACACCCAAAACGCCCTTTCCTGCGGGTCATGAGGCGTGGATGTACTGGTCGGCCCAGGCGCTGATGATGCGGGCGGCTCGCTGCGCGTGCCCTCGTGCGGTCAGGAGATGGTCTGCTCCTTCGAGCGAGACGAAGCTTCGTGGGTGCCGCGCCTTGCGGAAGATCTCCCCGGCGTTGGCGATGTCGACGGTGTCGTCGGTGGGCGAGTGCATCACGAGCAGCGGCTGGTCCAACTCACGCACCCGCTCGTGCAGACGGGCACGGCGGACGTCCTCGACGAAGGCACGCTTGAGGACCAGGGTCCGCCCGCCGACGAACCACTCGTGCTGCCCCTCACTGAGCACGCGGTCCACGACCGCGTCGTACTGGTGTTCCACGTGGCTGGGGTCGGCGGGCGCCCCGATCGTGGCGACCGCCCGGACGCCGGTTGCCTCGGCCGCCGCGGCGATGGCGGCGGCGCCTCCCCACGAGTGCCCCACCAGCAGATCCGCCGGAGTCCCCCGCTCTGCCATCAGGTTTGCCGCGCGGACGGTGTCCTGGACCTTGACGGTGAAGGAACCGTCACCCCAGTCGCCGTCGGAGTCGCCGATCCCGAGGTTGTCGTAGCGGAGAATGCCGATCCCCTCGCGGGCCAGCTGCTTGCTGACCCGCGAGGCGGCCGGCGAGTTCCTGCCGAGCGTGAATCCGTGGACAAAGATCCCCCAGCCCCGGACCTCGCCCTCCGGCAGGTCGATCGACCCGGCCAGCTCGGGGCCGACGACGCTCTTGAATCTCACTTCTTCGGACACGTTGCGATCACTCCGGCCGGGTGTTCGTGGACGTCGGCGTGGAGACGAGCAGCTCGGTGATCTCCTTGGCAAGGTGCGGGCCGAGCTCGCCCCAGCCGTCCTTGTAGCCGTAGACGCCGGCCAGGGTGCGGGCCTCGTAGTCGCCGTTCATGATCTCGATGTCGTCGGCGGTGATGAGTCCCGGGTGGGCGACGCCGAGAGCCGACGAGACCTTCATCAGCTCCCTGCGCAGGGTGCGCAGGTAGACGGCGGTCCGGGTGGCCTTCGAGGTCGGGTCCAGGCCGCGGGCCAGCCACTGGTTCTGGGTGGCGATGCCGGTGGGGCACTTGTCGGTGTGGCACTTCTGCGACTGGATGCAGCCGATCGACAGCATCGCCTCACGGGCCACGTTGATCATGTCGGTGCCCAGGGCGAAGGCGACCGCGGCGTTCTCGGGCAGGCCGAGCTTGCCGGAGCCGATGAAGGTCAGCTCGTCGGTGAGCCCGAGCTCGGCGAAAGTGCCGTAGACCCGGGAGAAGCCCATCCGGAACGGCAACGACACCGAGTCGGCGAAGATCCGCGGCGCCGCTCCGGTGCCGCCCTCGCTGCCGTCGACGGTCACGAAGTCGACGCCACGGTCACCACGCGCCATCAGCGCGGCCAGCTCCTGCCAGAAGTCCAGCTCGCCCACCGCGCTCTTGACCCCGACCGGCAGACCGGTCTCGGTGGCGAGCAGCTCGACGAAGTCGAGCATCGAGTCGACGTCGCTGAACGCGGTGTGCCGCGAGGGGGAGGCGCAGTCCTTGCCGACGGGGATGCCGCGGATTCCGGCTATCTCCGGGGTCACCTTGGCGCCCGGCAGCATCCCGCCCAGCCCCGGTTTGGCGCCCTGGGAAAGCTTGATCTCGATCGCCTTGACTGGGGCGCTCGCGACCACATCCTTGAGCTTGTCGAGGTTGAAGCTGCCGTCCTCGTTGCGGCAGCCGAAGTACGAGGTGCCGATCTGCAGCACCAAGTCGCCGCCGTTGCGGTGGTACGGCGACAGGCCGCCCTCGCCGGTGTTGTGCATCGTGCCCGCCAGCGCCGCTCCCTTGTTGAGCGCCGTGATGGCCGCGCCGGAGAGCGAGCCGAAGCTCATCGCCGAGATGTTCACGACGCTCGCCGGCCGGAAGGCTTTGGCGCGCCCGCGCGGACCGCCCAGCACCTTGGCCGAGGGCAGCGGGGCCTGCGGGTCGTGCACGTCGGGCAGAGCGCCGGCGAAGGTGCGCTGCTTCAGGTAGGCGTGCCCCTGGACGTGCTCGACGTCGACCTCGGTGCCGAACCCGAAGTAGTTGTTCTCCTCCTTCGCCGACGCGTAGATCCAGGTGCGCTGGTCACGACTGAAGGGGCGCTCCTCCTCGTTGGACGTCACGATGTACTGCCGCAGCTCCGGCCCGATCGTCTCCAACAGGTACCGAGCGTGCCCGATCACCGGGAAGTTCCGCAGCAGCGCGTGCCGCTTCTGGACAAGGTCGCGGGCTGCCACCAGCGCCACTGCCGTTGCCGCGACCGCGCCGATCCTCCTGGCCTGCATGAACGTTCCTCCTCGAGGCACGGCTCTATCGCCACACGATGGAGGCCGCTTGTGTCACATCGGGTGCCGGACGGCGCACACAGTCAAGGGCGCGCCGGCGCCGTCGAAGAAAGCGAGACGACTCTAGAAGGCCGCACGAATATGCACAGCGACGGCGATCACACCACCCGAACGACCGGGCCCAGGCCTCGCCCGCGCCCCGCGTGTCATCGGTGCATGGCAGCTGGCGGGGCTCCGAGCTAGGGCCCCACCCGTCGCCAGTCCGTCACAGGGCTGGGGTTTGTGTGCTCCGCAGGGGTGACCCAGAAGGCTTTGCCCAGCTCAGCGCTAAAGTGGGCGCCTGTCCGGCCGTCGCCGGAGGAGCGGCCGGTGAGCCGGCGGCCTATCCACGGCAGGAGGTACTGCCTGGTGAAGCGGGCGTCCGCGACCCGGCGCGCGACCCAGCCGGGCGGCGCGGTGGCCGGGATCGGCGTGCGCCACTCGGTGTCCTCGGGCTCGTAGCCGAGGGTCTGCCAGACCGCCTCGGCGACCCGGCGGTGCCCCTCGGCCGTCAGGTGCAGCCGGTCCACATCCCACATCCGGGGGTCGGCCAGCGAGGGCGCCCCGTACAGGTCGACCACGAGGGCGCCGTGCCGCTCGGCCAGTTCGTCGACGACGGCGAACAGCTCCTCCATGCGCGGCCGGAACCGCTCCAGGACCGGGCCCTGGCGGCCGGGGCTGCGCATCAGCACCAGCTGCTCGCAGGCCGGCGCCAGCCGCTCCACCGCCTCGGTGAGCAGGTCCCGGACCCGGACCATGTCGCACTTGGGGCGCAGCGTGTCGTTGAGGCCGCCGACCAGCGTGATCACGTCGGGCCGCATCGCGACCGCCACGTCCACCTGCTCCTCGACGATCTGCCCGATCAGCTTGCCGCGCACCGCGAGGTTGGCGTAGCGGAAGCCGGGGTTGCGGGCGGCCATCCGGACGGCGAGGACATCGGCCCAGCCGCGGTAGGAGCCGTCGGGCTGGAGGTCCGACATGCCCTCGGTGAAGGAGTCGCCTATCGCGACCAGGCTGGAGTGTGCGGGAAGCACCGGGTTCTTCTGCATGGCGACAGAGATCGTATCCCGGGGCGCATACCCGTCAGTCGGTCACTCCCTCCGGCGACGGCACCTCCGCCGGTGCGGCCTACGCGTGCTGCCCGAACAGCTCCCGCAGCACGTCCTCCATGGTCACCAGCCCCGCCAGCCGCCCGTCGTCGCCGCGCACGCCGGCCAGGTGGGTGCGGCTGCCGCGCATCGCGGTGAGCACGTCGTCCAGCGGTGTGCTCTCCCGCACCCGGGCGATCGGCCGCATGTCCCGCAGCCGGAACGCCTCGTCCCGGGGCGAGGCGTCCAGCGCGTCCTTGACATGCAGGTAGCCGACGATCCGGCGCCCCTCGTCCACCACCGGGAAGCGGGAGAAGCCCGACTCCGCCGACAGCCTTTCCAGCTCCTCCGGGGTGACGCCCACGCGCGCGTAGACGACGTGTTCCAGCGGCACCACCACGTCCCGCACCGGCCGGCGGCCCAGCTCCAGCGCGTCGTGCAGCCGCTCCTGCGCCCGATCGTCGATCAGGCCCGCCTCGCTGGCGTCCTTGACGATCTCGGCGAGCTGGGTGTCCGTGAAGGTCGCCGATACCTCGTCCCGGGTCTCCACCCGGAGCAGTTTGAGCAGGCCGTTCGCGAAGGCGTTGATCGTGAAGATCACCGGGCGCAGCGCCCGCGAGAGGGTGACCAGGGGAGGGCCGAGGAGCAGCGCGCTGCGCACCGGCTCGGCCAGCGCCACGTTCTTCGGCACCATCTCGCCGAGCAGCATGTGCAGGTAGGTCGCGAGGGCCAGCGCGATCACGAAGGACACGGCATGCCCGGCACTCGTGGGCACGCCGAGCGCGTGGAACACCGGCTCCAGGAGATGCGCGATCGCGGGCTCCGCGACCACACCCAGCACTAGCGTGCACAGCGTGATGCCCAGCTGGGCGGCGGCCAGCAGCGCGGAGACGTGCTCCAGCCCCCACAGCACGCTCCTGGCCCGCCGGTCGCCGGCCTCGGCGTGCGGCTCGATCTGGGACCGGCGTACGGAGATCAACGCGAACTCGGCGCCCACGAAGAAGGCGTTCACGACCAGCGTCGCGAAACCGATCAGCAACTGTACGGCGGTCACCGCTGCCCCTCCTGCTCCGTGTCGGCGTCGAGCGGCGCGTGCAGCAGCACCCGGGCCGCCCGCCGCCCCGACGCGTCGACCACGTCCAGCCGCCAGCCGGCCACCTCGACGCCGTCCCCGGTCTCGGGTATCCGGCCCAGCTCGGCCGCGACCAGCCCGGCCAGCGTCTCGTACGGCCCCTCGGGCACCCGCAGGCCCACGCGCGCGAGCTGGTCCATCCGGGCCGCGCCGTCCGCCGAGTAGAGCGCGCGGCCCGTCGCGTCGGCGCCGGCCGGGGCGAGGTCGGGCGTCTCGTGCGGGTCGTGCTCGTCGCGGACCTCGCCGACGACCTCCTCGACGATGTCCTCCAGGGTGGCGACCCCGGCCGTACCGCCGTACTCGTCGATGACGACGGCCATGGTGCGCCGGCCGCCGAGCCGGTCCAGGAGGCGGTCGACGGTCAGGGACTCGGGGACCAGCAGCGGCTCGCGCATCACCTGGGCCACCCGGACCCGGGCCCGCTCCTCGACGGGCATGGCCACGATGTCCTTGATGTGGGCGGTGCCGACGACCGAGTCCAGGCTGTCCCGGTAGACCGGGAACCGGGACAGGCCGGTGGCCCGGGTCGCGTTCGCCACGTCCTCGCAGGTCGCCCGGACCTCCAGGGCGACCACCTGGACGCGCGGGGTCATCACGTTCTCGGCCGTGAGATCGGCCAGGTTGAGCGTGCGCACGAACAGCTCGGCGGTGTCCGGCTCCAGCGCGCCCTGCTTGGCGGAGTGCCGGGCCAGCGCGGCCAGCTCCTGGGGGCCTCGTGCGGAGGCCAACTCCTCGGCGGGCTCGATGCCCAGGCGCCGTACCAGCCGGTTCGCGGTGTTGTTCAGATGCGTGATGAAGGGCCGGAAGGCCGCACTGAACCAGCGCTGGGCGTTGCCCACCCGCTTGGCCACGGCCAGCGGTGCGGAGATCGCCCAGTTCTTGGGCACCAGCTCGCCGACGACCATCAGGAACACCGTGGACAGCGCGGTGCCGATCACCAGGGCGAGCGAGCTCGCGGCCGACGGTCCGATGCCCACCGCCTCCAGCGGGCCGGCCAGCAGCTTGGCGATCGAGGGCTCGGAGAGCATGCCGACCACCAGGTTGGTGACCGTGATGCCGAGCTGTGCTCCCGAGAGCTGGAAGGTCAGGTTCCGTACGGCCTTCAGGGCGCCCGCCGCCCCGCGCTCGCCGCGCTCCACGGCCCGCTCCAGCTCGCCGCGCTCGACCGTGGTCAGCGAGAACTCGGCCGCGACGAAGGCACCGCAGGCGAGCGACAGCAGGATCGCCACCAGCAGGAGGAGCACTTCGGTCATCGGGTCACCTCCGTCCCATGATCGGACAGGGCGGACGGGACCGCGCGGTGTCGGCGGCGGACAGGACCGGGAGGCTCGCCCATGGGTGGACGCTCACACACCTTTCATCGGGAACGACGGTTTCCCCAATGGTAAAGGATGAGCAAAGTCGCCTCAGTCGTCGACGTCCGCCAGTGGCTTCACCCACCGCCGCCACTGCTCCTGGGGCTGGTACCCCGCTGCCTGCCAGGCATGGTGCGCGGTCTCGTTGCGCACCAGCACCATCGCGTCCGCACGTCGCCCGCCGAGCCGTACGAACCGCTCGTCGGCGGCCGTCAGCAGAGCCGCCCCGATGCCCCGGCGGCGCCGCTCGGGATGCACGGCCAGCCGGTACAGATGGCAGCGCCAGCCGTCGAAGCCCGCGATCACCGTGCCGACGAGTTCACCGTCCAGTTCGGCGAGGAGCAGGGCCCCGGGATCCGTGGCGAGGAGACGGTCCACACCGCCGCGGTCGTCGCTGATGCTCGTTCCTTCGGCGGCGTCGCGCCAGAACCGCAGCACGGTGTCGATGTCCGAGAGAGTGGCGCAGCGGATGTGAAGTTCGCTCATGAGGTAAGCCAAGCAGTGTGCTTGCAGCTCTGGCGAGCGGGTTTTCCCTGCCGGGAAGCGGAAGCGGAAGCGGAAGCGGGGCGAGCCGGGTCCGAGGGTTTTCGCGAGCCGCGAGCCGCGAGCCGCGAGCCGCGAGCCGCGAGCCGCGGGCCGCGGGCCCGCCGGCGACCGCGACGAGCATGCCGCCGAGCGCGGGTCCGCCCGCCTTGACCGTGTTCTGGGCCAGCCGCAGCAGAGCCTTCGCCGCCTGCAGTGCGTCGACCGGCACGACCTCGCGCACGACAGCAGAGACCGTCGGCCCGCTGAAGGCGCTCGTGACACCGCCCACGACGGTGAGTGCGACCAGGTGCCACACCTTGGCCTGCCCCGATGCGACCAGCAGCGCCGCCAGGCCCTGACCCGCCCCGGCGCCCGCGTTGGCGAGGGCCGGTACCCGCGTTCGGGAGACCTGGTCGGCGACCGCCCGCAGATCAGCAGCATCAGCCGGAGTGATCCATCTCGGCGGCGCAGGATCGCTGATCGCCCCCACAGGCGATACCCACGAAGCCGGCCGGGCGGATCAGCTGGATCGCCCCCAGCAACAGGCGCGTGGAGGTGCGGGGGCGCGAAAGCGGCGAACGCTACGGCCGGTCTCAGCCTGCCGGCCATGCCGCGCTCGTCGATCACGCCGGGAGGCTGCCCGGACCGCTGCCACTGTCAGCGGTGGCCGCACACGATCGAGGGGCGTCTCAGGCGGTTGCCGGGCGTCCCTTGAGGTCCTTGCGAAGGATCTTTCCTGACACCGACTTCGGGATGACGTCGATGAAATCGACGATCCTGACCTTCTTGTGCGGGGCAACCCGTTCGGCGACGTACGACATGATCTCGTCTGCGGTCGGGTGGGCGCCGTCCTGGAGGACGACAAACGCACGGGGAATTTCGCCACCTTCCTCGTCGGGATGCGCCACGACCGCCGCGTCCGCGATCGAGGGATGGGTCAGCAGCACGGCTTCGAGTTCGGCCGGCGGGACTTGGTAGCCCTTGTACTTGATGAGTTCCTTGAGCCGGTCGACCACGTAGACCTCGCCCTTGGCGCCGATCTCGATGATGTCCCCGGTGTGCAGGAACCCGTCCGGATCGATGGTGGCCGCGGTTGCCTCGGGGTTGCCGAGGTAGCCCTGCATGACGTTCGGGCCGCGCACGAGCATCTCGCCGGCGGAGCTGCGCCGACCTGGTGTCCAGGCGACGTCCTGGCCGGTCGCCGGGTCGACGGCCTTGAACTCGAGGTTCGGGACGGCCACACCGATCGAGCCGACGGACATGTCCGGGTCGTCGAGTGGGGTGAGATGCGAGACGGGGCTGAGTTCGGTCATGCCGAAGCCCTGCATCAGTCGAACGCCCAGTCGCGTCATGAGGCGGTTGCCGAGTGCCTCGTCCAACGGTGCGGCGCCGCTGACCACCATCCGGAGGCTCGACAGGTCGTACTGATCGACCATCGGGTGCTTGGCCAGGGCGACCGCTACCGGCGGGGCGATGTAGAGGAAGGTGCAGCGGTTCTCCTGGATCCTGGTCAGGAACTCCGCCAGGTCGAACCGGTCCATGGTGACCAGCGTGCCGCGTGCTCTGAGGGTCAGGTTCAGCAGGACGTTCATGCCGTAGATGTGGAAGAACGGCAGCACCGCGAGCACCGTGTCGCGCTCGGCCACCTCCAGCATCGGCTCGCACTGGGCGATGTTGGCGGTGAGGTTGGTGTGGGTGAGCATGACGCCCTTGGCCAGGCCGGTCGTGCCCGAGGAGTACGGCAGCACCGCGAGGTGGGTGGTCGGGTCGACGGTGACGTCGGGTGCGGCCGCGTCCTGGCCGAGCAGGTCGGGCAACGACGGGTAGCCCTCGGTCGGGTCCAGCACGATGAAGGCGTCCCGGCCGAGACCCGCCTCTTGGGCGCCCGCCAGCGCGCCGGGCAGGAGCGACGAGACCGTGACGTACGTCGACGCGCCGGAATCGCGTAGCTGGCCCGCGATCTCGTGCGGGGCGTACATCGCGTTGAGCGCCGTCGCGGTGGCCCCGGCACGCAGGATCCCGTGGAAGGCGATCGCGAAACCGGAACCGTTCGGCGCATGCAGTGCCACGACGTCGCCCGGCGCGACCCCGCGAGCGGCGAGGGCGCCCGCGAACCGGTCCACCGCCTGTCTGAGCTCGCCGTAGGTCAGCGTGCGGTGACTGTCGACGACCGCCGTCCGGCCGAGAGCGGTCTCGCTCAGCGAGCCGAATATGTAGTCGTACACGCTGGCCGACGGGATCTCCACGTCGGGATACGTGCTCTTGATGCTGGTCATGGTGTGCTCCTTCGCCGGTTGTGGGGTGCAGAGAGTCAGCCGCGGAATGCGTCGGCGAAGATTCCGGGAAGCTTGAGCCAGCTGGGCCTCGCTGCGAACGCGGACAACTTGGCTCCACTGCGGTGCGCTGTCCTGGCCGTCACGAACCACGGCGGTCGCGGGAACAACGAGTTCTCGCCGTGCAGAACCGAGCGCGGGAAGGTGCGGAAGGGGCCGTAGACGACCGAGCGTTCGGTGTTGTCGATGAGGTGGGCGTTGTGGACGACCCCGATGCCGGAGCCCACCTGGTCCAATGTGTTGCCGGGGAACGCGCCCCAGGTGAAGGGGGCGCCCAGGAACGCCACCGCGCTCCACGCGTTGACGCCGATGGAGCCGTAGCGGAGCCCGGCGAGGATGTCGTCGAAGTCCTTGATCGCCCGCTTGTCCTTCGGGGCTACGGCGATGCTCGCGCCGAGGGTGCCGTCCAGTTCGGTGTTGGCGAACTCCACCGCGGCCCGGAAGAACTCCGCGCCCGTGCCGGCGAGAGCGGTGTGGCCGAGCACGGGTGAGAAGTACTCGGTCGCGAAGAGGTCTCTGCTCGTGGCTTCGGACACCTCGACCAACAGGCGGCCGGAGTGGTCCTCGGCTTCGGGGTAGGAACTGCGGGCGGCGTCCATCTTGCGTTCGGAGCCGGGGTACCACGGCTCGCGTCGGGGCAGGCGGTCGAAGACGCGGCGCAGCTCGGCGAGGAACTCTTCCTTCTGCTTCCACTCCGCGGACAGGATCAGCGTCTGGGTGGCGATGCAGTTGTGGCCGGAGTTGTGCAGTCGCTGGGTGGCGATCTGCTCGGCCTGGAATCTGAGGTCGGCCTTGCTCCATTTGCAGCTCGGCCAGCAGGGCCGACTGTACGGCGGTGAGGGAGAGTTCGGACACGGTCAGTACCGACAGCCCGGCTCCCTCGTAGACCTCCAGGGCGGCCTCGGCCGAGGCGTAGCCGGTGGGGCCGAGGACGGCGAGCACATCGTCCTCGCCGGTCAGCTGCCTGGCCACCTGCTCCGCCCGGGCCGCCTCACCCCGGTCGTCCGCCGCCCGGAGGGCGAGGGTGAACGGCTTGTCCTTGCGGGAGTTGAACTCCTCCACGGCCAGCCGGGCGGCGCGCTCCTGCGCCGTCCCGGCCTCCTTCTGCGGTCCGCTCAGGTCCGCATGGACGCCCAGGACCCAGCGGGGGCCGGTGGACCTCGCCGCCGCATCCTCCTTGTCGTCGCCGCGCAGCGCCGCCCAGAGGGCAGCGCCGCCGCCCGCCGCGACCAGGGCCGCGCCGCCCGCGGCCAGTGCCAGGACCCGGCGGCGCCCCGGCGCCCCGGCGCCGGTGTCCGGCCCACCGTCCGCGGAGACCTCGGTCGGTTCGACACCGGGCAGGGCCAGCATCTCGGCGGACCGGTCGGCGACCACGGCGACCACGGCGTCCGGCAGCCAGTCGATGGAGTCGGCCGGGGCGTCCTCCACCAGCTCCGTGTCCACCTCGGCCGCCGTGGGCCGGGCCGCGGGCTCCTTGTCCAGGCACCGCTGAGGCAGCGTGCGCAGTTCGGCGTCGTCGGTGCCGTCCAGGTCCGGTGTGTCATGGACGGTCCGGTACAGCAGCGCGTCCGCCGCGCCGGTGCCGAACGGAGGCCGGCCGGTGGCCGCGTACGCCAGCACGCAGCCGAGGGAGAACACATCGCTCGCCGGGCCCACCTCCAGGGCCCGTGCCTGCTCGGGAGAGAGGAAACCGGGCGTGCCCACCACCACGCTGTCCGAGGTCAGTTCCGTCTCCCCGGCAGCCGTGGGCCGCGCGATGCCGAAGTCGATCAGCCGGGGCCCGTCGAGGGCGAGCAGGATGTTGCCGGGTTTGACGTCCCGGTGCACCAGACCGGCGTCGTGCACCGCGGCCAGGGCCCGCGCCAGCACCTTGCCCAGGACCCGCACCGCGCGCGTCGGCAGCGGCCCGCAGGCGAGGACCGCCTCGGCCAGCGGCGGCCCCGGCACGAACGCCGTGGCCAGCCACGGTGCCCCGGCCTCGGTGTCGGCGCCCACCACCGGCACCACCCACGGGTTGTCCACCCGCCGGGCGGAGACCACTTCCCGGCGGAACCGGGCCCGGAACTCCGCCTGGTCGGCGTACTCCGGCTGGATCACCTTCACCGCGGCCAGCTCCCCGGCCTCGGTACGGGCCAGATAGACCACGCCCATGCCGTCGGCGCCCAGCCGTCCCAGCAGCCGGCGGCCGCCGAGGCGGGACGGATCGGAGGGAAGCAGACGCTCCATCACGCACCCTCCTCCGGGTCCGACTTCGCCCTCGGCGTCGACGTGCCCGCACCGGCCGAGGTGTCCGGCTCCGGCGAGGCGTTTCCCAACGCGGCGTCGCTCCCGATCTCGTACTTCACGTTCAGCAGCATCCTGGGCAGGGCTCTCTGGACCAGGGCCCACAGGTCGTCCACTGCGCGTCCCCGGCCCCCGCACACGGAGGTGCTGACCACCACGGGGCCCAGCGCGGCCTGGTCGTACTTGTACGGATACGGGCCGCCGCGGGAGTCACTCACGCACAGGCCCGTCTCCTCCAGCGACTCGTCGCTGTAGTCGTTGTGTCCCTCGCCCCGCGCGTACACGGTCGAGCTCAGTTCCGTGAGTTGCTCACCCGGCCGCAGAAGCTCCTTCTGGCAGCCGAAGGACTCCTCCACCATTCCGGTCTGTTCCCAGGCCGTGTCCAGCACCGTTACGGTGCACGGTGATCGTGGCAGACAGTCGCACCAGCCCCTTGCCGCCCCCGGCGGGCACCTCGAAGTGCCGGGTCAGCGTGGCCAGTACGCCAGCGGGCAGCTTCTCCAACTGCCAGGCGCAGCCGTCGCTCAGAAGTGCCCAGCGGCTCGGGTCGCTCTCGTACGGTGTCGTCCGTACCACGCTCTGCCCGAACAACTCCGGACCGGCGATCACTTTCCTGATCAGCGCCCGTGCCTGGTCCGCGGTTCTCGGCTGCTTCGCGGGATCCGTTTCGAAGGTCGGCGAGGCCGTCGGCGAGGCCGTCGCCGTCGGTAAGGCCTCGCCCGTGCTCGCGTCCGCAGTCGCCCCGGTCTTCGTGTCGCCCCCGTTTCCGCCCGCTGTGCAGCCGACCAGCAGCAACCCGCACACCACCAGGGCACCGCACATGTGCAGGCCTCTCGCATACGCCACGATCCCGGCCTTTGTCGCGTGCTCGTCCAGTGCTCGCCGTACCCCGCGTCGCGGGGGGAACTGTCGAGTCGACGTGTGCCCCGCCCCTGTACCGATGCGACTCGGGCATCCGGCGGTTCCCGGACTTCTGATTCCGGTCTCGCGGGCGACGACGACTTGTGGAGCCGCTCGGATCGTAGCCGGTTCACGAACGCGTCTGGCTCAACACGCAATGATTCCAGGATAGTTGGAGAAGACCGGAGGGAACCCGTGCCGTCTGCCGTGTCGGGTCACTCGTCCGTGTCTGCAGCGCCGCCCGGTCTCGCAGGCCCTACGACCGACGGCGGAGCCTGCCCCACCGGCCCCGGGCACGGGGCATGGCCGATCTTCCCGCGGAGTACCAGCGGTTCCTGACGCTGATCGCTGCGCCGCCGCGGGCAGTGGCCTGTCGGGACGTGTGCGAACAGCTCGGTGTGCCGATCGCCGCCAAGAACGTCGAGGGCGTGCGTGGCAAGTGCACGCCCCGTCCCTGACCGGGCCGGCGACGGTGACACAGAAGGCCGACATCCCGTGTCGTGGCGGCCTCGACGGTGCGCCGCTGGGTCCTGGAGGCCATCGGGCTGCCGGCGGCCAAGGCCCCGAGACTGGACCAGGTACGGATGAACGCCCGGCACGCCACCGAGTCGCCGCGCGCCCTGCTCGTGCTGACCAACGCCGAGATCACCCGCTGACAGACGATCACGACCGCCGACCAGCCCGATCACACCCGACCGAACCCAGGCCGCCCCATCCCGCCTGCGAAATCAGGATGAAAAACCTCAATGTGAGCTCGAGCGCCGAGGAGGTCCGGGCCTTATCCCATCCGGCTGGTGAACTGGTTCATGTCGAAATAGTCGCGCCAGGCGTTGATCTTGCCATCAGTGACCTCGAAGGTTCCCATGACCGGCAGTTCGAACGATTTGTCGGGGAGCTTGAAGACGTCCACTCGCTCGGTCATCACGATCGGCCCGGCGGCTGCGATGTTGATGACGCGGAACTCGATGTGCTCAATGCCTGGCGGGCCAGGGCGGATGAACGAGGTGATGGTGTCGGCGATGGCCTCCCGGCCGGTGACCGGCGCCAGCGGGATGTTGTGGTAGACGGCGTCGTCGGTGAAAAATGCCGCCAGTTCGGCGGCCCCGGTGTTGTCCGACCACGCCGCGCAAAACCTGCGCACGACCTCGATTGGGCTCTCCATCCGGCTCCCCTTGCGGTTGATCTTGACAGAACGCTGCGACAGGCCGCTAAGCGGTGAGGATGAGCTTTTCGTGCGCTGTGCCCCCTTCGAGGAGGGCGTGCGCCTGCTCGGCGTCCCGCATCGGCAGCAGCCGCTGGGCACGCAGGCGGAGTTGCCCGGAAGCGAGTAGTGGCATGGTCTGCTCGACCGCGTCGGGGGCGCGGTCCGGGGTGGGGGCGGAGAGGGCGACGCCGAAGTCGGCCGCGTGCTCGTCCGCGAGGGTGATCACGCGCGCGGGGCCGCCGGCGAGTTCGACAGCGTCGCGGAGACCGCCCTTGCCTCCGGCGTCGAAGACGGCGTCCACCTTGCCGACGTGCGCGCGCATCTGCGCAAGGAGCGCCGATCCGTAGCGGACCGGGATCGCGCCGAGATCCTTGGCGAACTGCTCGTCGCTCGGGCCGGTGGCGCTGAAGACTGTGAGGCCCTGGGACACGGCCAGCTGGGTGGCGATCACGCCGACCGAGCCTCCGCCGCCGAGAACGAGCAGAGTCTCGCCGGAGGTGACGCCGAGCTGACGCAGGACGCCGACGGCGGCCTCGGCCGAGGCGGGCAGCGCTGCGGCGTCGGCCCAGCTGACGGTCGCCGGTTTGACGGTCCAGGCCGAGGCGAGGGCGTATTCGCCGTACCCGCCGAGCGTGGGCAGCTGGGCGGCGACCTCGTCACCCGGCGACACGCCGGTTACGCCCGGACCGAGGGCGTCGACGGTGCCGGCGGCCTCGAAGCCGAGAACGGCGGGGTCGGGCAGCGGGAAGACCTCTCGGAGCTCGCCGCGCCGGATCTTGAGGTCGGTCGGGCCGACTCCCGCCGCGTGTACGCGCATCCTGATCTGGCCGGGCCCGGGTACGGGCAGGGCGACTTCCGACCACACGAGCGTCTCGGGCGATCCGTATCCGGTGAGCACTGCTGCGTACGGCATCGGTACCTCCTGCTCCTGGCGGTCCGCGCGAGATGATAGGGGGCGGCACGCCTCGACGGTGTGCTGGACAGGAAGCATAGGTGATATGTCACGCAATGCCAATGGCGGCGCACCGGTGCCCGAGGGCGGGTGGCTCGACGGCGAACAGCAACGAGCCTGGCTGGCGTACATCCGGGTTCAGCTGCGGCTGACCTACGAGATGAATCGCCAGCTGCAGTCCGACAGCGATCTGTCCCTGCCGGATTACGACGTCCTGACGGCCCTGAGCGTCGCCGACGGGGGCCCGATGCCGATCACGGTGCTGGCCGCGCAGATCGGCTGGGAGCGCAGCCGGGTCTCGCACCACGTGCGGCGGATGGCGAAGCGGGAACTGGTGAGCTGCAGCCTGTCCGCGAACGACCGGCGCGTGACCGAGGTGAGTCTGACCCGACACGGCCGGAAGGTGCTCGAGGCCGCGGCTCTGGGACATGTGGAACTCGTGCGTCGCCTGTTCTTCGACGGCTTGCCGAGCGAGCTTGTCGGGCCGCTGAGCCAGGCGCTGGAGAGCGTCTACGCGAACATAATCGCGCAGGGCACGCTGCCGCCGCCGGTGGACTGGCACCCGCCCGGGGCGAGTGACCGGCGGCGGGCGCCGGGCTTGACTTAGTGACCACCCGACAGATCCCCGCGCGACCGCTCACGCCCACCGGCCGATTCCGCTACGCGGACAGTGCCGTGATCGCCGGAGCGAATGCCTCCATGTACGGCTCCAGCACGGTCAGGTACGAGATCCCGTACCGCTCGCGCAGCCCCCGCACCTGTGCGACGACCTCCTCCAGCGTGCCGACGAGGATGGTCGGCAGGGCCAGGGCCTGTTCCAGGGTGAGCTCCGGCCGCCGCTCCAGCAGGGGGCCGAGCGCGGACGACGGGTCGTCGGTGATCGCCACGATCTGGATGAGCAGGTTGCGTTCGGCGGGTTCGGCTCGGGCTGCCGCCAACTCCCCGTAGCGGGACACCCGTTCGTCGAGTTCCTCCGCCGTGACCGGCTCCAGCCGGCCCTCCGTGTCGCCCGGCGTCAGGCGGGCCCCGGCGAAGGCCGCGATGTCCGCGTGCTCGGCGGTCAGCCGCAGCATCCGGTCGCCGTTGCCGCCGATCAGCAACGGCACCCCGCACCCTTCGGACTTCGACAACTCCTCGACCGTGCGCCGCAGATGGTCCACCCGCTCGCGCGGCGAGCCGAACGGCAGCCCGGCCCGGTCGTGCTCCGCCTGCACATAGCCGGTGCCCAGCCCGAGTTCGAGACGGCCGCCGGTCAGCGCGGCGGTCGTCGCCACCTCCCGGGCCAGCAGAGTCGGGTTCCAGAAGGCCGCGTTGAGCACGAAGGTGCCGAGCCGCGGGCGCTCGGTGGCCTCGGCCGCCGCGACCAGCGCGGGGAACGGTGCCGGCATGCCGAGATGGTCGGGGACGAGGAGCACGTCGTACCCGAGTTCCTCGACGCGCCGGCACTTGGCACGCCACTCGCCGGCGGACGCGGGCGTGAGCAGGTTGACCCCGAAGCGGAACGGGCGCGGCATGAACTCTCCTCAGCAGTGGATGACCTGAGTCACTCGTGCGCGATGGCCGCCAGCACGTTCATGCGCGATGCACGCAGCGCGGGCAGCAGTGCGGCCACGATGCCGACCACCGCCGAGCCGATCACGACCGCGACGATCGTGCCCCACGGGACGGCGAGGGCCTTCATGCCCTGCAGTGCCAGGACCTGCTGGGTGCACACGCCCCACACCAGGCCGAGCCCCAGCCCCAGCACCGCGCCGAACACCGCGATCACCACCGACTCCAGCCGGATCATCCGGCGCAGCTGCCGCCGGGCCAGCCCGATCGCGCGCAGCAGCCCGATCTCCCGGGTGCGCTCCACGACCGACAGGGCCAGGGTGTTGACCACCCCGAGCACCGCGATCACGATGGCCAGGCCGAGCAGCGCGTACACGAGGTACAGCAGCACGGCGATCTGGTCGTGCACCAGCTTCTTGTAGTCGGCCTGGTCGCGGACCTGCACCTGCGGATACGGCGCCAGCGTCTTCTCCAGCCGCGAGCGCAACTGGTCGGCGCCGGTGCCCTGGGCCCGGTTGACGTACAGCGACGAGTCCTGGCCGTCGGGGACGTACTTCTGCACGGTGGCGATGCCGAAGAACAGCCCGCCCTGCGTGCCGAAGCCGCTGCCGCTGTCCTGGTCGCTGAGGGCGCCCACCTTCATCTCGGCCCGCTTCCCGCCCGGGAACTCGACCGGGAGCACGCTGCCGAGGCGCACCTTGTGGTCCTCGGCGAAGGTGACGTCCATGCCGAGGCTGCCCGCGGCCAGCGCGGCCGCGGTGTCGCCGCCCTTGTAGGCGACATGGGCGACCTCGTCGACCTGGGGGTCGTACCCGGCGGCGGTCGTGGTGACCCGTTTGCCGTCCGGCAGCCGTACCGCCACCGGAGTGAAGCGCTGCCGGACCACGAGCCCCACGCCCGCGGTGTCGCGCACCTTGTCGGTGACCTCCTGGGTGAACGGCAGGAAGCTGCTGTTCTGGATGACGAAGTCGGCGCCCAGCGTCTTGTCGATCTGCTGGTCGAAGGACTTGGACATGGAGGCGCTGGCCACCGACATCCCGCCGACCAGGGCGAGCCCCACCATGAGCGCGGCGGCGGTGGCACCGGTACGGCGCGGGTTGCGCAGGGCGTTGCGCTGGCTCATCCGGCCGACCGGGCCGAAGAGGGCGGGGAAGGCGCCACCGAGGACCCGGATCACGGGGCGGACCAGCAGCGGTCCGGCGATGACGGTCGCGATCAGGGTCAGGACGACCCCGAGGCCGAGCAGCGAGGCGGCGGAGGCGGTCTTGGAGGCCGCGGCACAGCCCGCGAGGGCCGCCGCCCCGAGCGCCCCGACCACCCCGCCCACGATCGCCCGCGTCCTGAGCGGCTTGCCCACCCCGGCGATCTCGGCGTCGGCGAGCGCCGCCATCGGCGACACCGTGGCCGCGCGCCGGGCGGGCAGATACGCGGCGACGAAGGTGACGCCGACCCCCACGACGTACGCCGCGACCGGCGTGCCCCAGCCGATGACCATCTCGGTGGTCTTGAGGTTCATCCCGAACGCGGTCATCAGCTTGATCAGCCCGAACGCCAGCCCGACCCCGGCGCCCAGGCCGAGCGTCGAACCGGCCAGACCCAGCAGCACCGCCTCGGTGAGCACGGACCGCCGCACCTGCCGCCGGTCGGCGCCCAGGGCGCGCAGCAGTCCGAGTTCCCGGGTGCGCTGGGCGATCAGCATGGAGAAGGTGTTGACGATGAGGAAGACGCCCACGAGCGTCGCGATGCCCGCGAATCCCAGCATCACGTACTTGATGACGTCGAGGAAGCCGCCGAGGTCCGCGGCCGACGACTTCGCCTGCTCGTCGGCGGTCTTCAGGTCGTACGTGCCGGTCCCGATCGCCGCGCCGATCCGGCCCTTGAGCTCGGCGTCCGTCACGCCCTGCGCCGCGTCCACCGAGATGCTGGTGGCCCGGCCGGGGGAGCCCAGCAGCTCCTTCGCGGCCACCGACGGGTCCAGGAAGACCAGGGCCGCGCCGGGGTTGGTGGTGGTGAAGGTGGCGATGCCGACGATCTCGACTTTGAAGGTGCCGGGCTGGGCCTGCACGGTCAGCGTGTCGCCGATCCGGATGTGCTTCTTGTCGGCGGTGTCCGCGTCGAGGAGGGCCTGGCCGGCGCCCTGCGGGGCATGCCCCGAGGTGAGCTTCACGGGGCTGCGGTGGGTGAGGTACCAGTCGGTGGCGATGGTCGGGGCGCCGGTGGTCGGGCCGACCGACTTGTTGTGGCTGTCGACCACCACGATGTTCTGCACGGAGACGTCCGCGTGGGTGTCCGCGACCCCGTCGACCTTCGCCACCTCGCCCGCCAGCGCGGCCGGCACGGTCTGGACGGCACCGGTCGGCACCGACGACTTGAGGTCCTCCTTCGGCTCCACCGTGACATCGGCGGAGGTGGAGGCGAACAGCCGGTCGAAGGTGCGGGTGACGGTGTCGGAGAAGATCAGGCTGCCCGCGACGAACGCCACGGACAGGACGATGGCCAGCGCGGACAGCATCAGCCGTCCCTTGTGCGCGAGGAAGCTGCGCAGGGTCGCCTTGAGCACCGGGTCAGTCCTCCTCGGGCCCGGAGGACCCGCGTCCCACGTCGAAACGCTTCATGCGTTCGAGCACGGCGTCCGCCGTCGGCCCCTCCATCCGGTCCACGATCCGGCCGTCCGCGAGGAAGAGCACCAGGTCGGAATGGGCGGCGGCGCCCGGGTCATGGGTCACCATGACCACCGTCTGGCCGAGCCGGTCCACCGCCTCCCGCAGAAAGCCCAGCACCTCCAGACCCGCCCGGGAATCAAGGTTCCCGGTCGGCTCGTCGGCGAAGATCAGCTCCGGGCGGGAGGCCAGCGCCCGCGCGCAGGCCACGCGCTGCTGCTGGCCGCCGGAGAGCTGGGCCGGCCGGTGCCTGAGCCGGTCCCGCAGCCCGAGCGTGTCGATGACCTGGTCCAGCCACTTCTCGTCGGGCTTCTTGCCCGCGATGTCCATGGGCAGGGTGATGTTCTCGGCGGCGTTCAGCGTCGGGATCAGGTTGAACGACTGGAACATGAACCCGATCCGGTCCCGGCGCAGCCGCGTCAGCTCGCGCTCCCGCAGCCCTGTTATCTCGGTGCCGCCGAGCCAGATCTGACCGGCCGACACGGTGTCCAGGCCCGCCAGGCAGTGCATCAACGTGGACTTGCCGGAGCCCGACGGGCCCATGACCGCGGTGAAACGGCCGCGGGCGATGTCCACGTCCACCGAGTCCAGTGCGAGCACCGCCGTCTCGCCCGCCCCGTACGCCTTGGTCAGACCGCGGGCACGGGCCGCGGTCCCGTCGGCGGCAGGCGCCTCCGCAGCTGCTGTGGACAAGACTGCCTCCCCGATCACCGACGATCACCGACCTCTTTGTCCGGGTCGAGCGTAGTGTGACCCGTCCCACAGGCGGTATCACTTTTCGATTCCGATGCGCGCTTGCCGCTGCTAGCGGATCCGCGCTAGCTTCGTGGTATGGCGAAGACCCAGCTGAACGTGCGCGTGGACGAGGGCACCGCCAAGGCGGCCCGCGAGCGCGCCCTCGCGCGCGGTGTGAGCGTCAACCGCTACATAGAGGAACTGGTCATGCAGGACACGGGTGAGGCGGGCCGGACGTTCGTCGAGGCCGCCGCCGATTTCATGAAGCAGTACGAGTCCGTCTTCGCCGAGGAGTTCGGCGAGCCGCACGGTGCCGACACCTCTGACAAGACCGAAGGCCGTCACTGATCCCTTGAGCGACCTGACCATCGACCTCGCCTGGCTCCTCATGCTCGCCGAACAGAAGACCCCGGGTGACCCGCAGGTCACCGACTGGGGTGCGCTGATCGCCGCCGTCGCCAGGCACCAGGCCGAGATATTCGACGTCCCCGTCTACGACACCCCGCACGCCCGGGCCGCCGCCCTGCTCCAGCTGCTGATCCACGTCCCGGCCCTGGAGCGCTCGAACGCGCTGTTCGCGTCCTCCGTCGCGTACGCCTATCTGATCGCCAGCGGCCTCAAGGTCGCCACCTCGCCCGAGCAGGTCCGCGACCTGGCCCGGCTGGTCAAGAACGGCCAGGCGAGCGTCGCCGACATCGCCCAGGAGCTGCGCCGCTGGAGCCTGTGACCACTCCGGCGGAGCCTGCGACCGGGCTTTCAGGCTTCCGGGGGTTTGCGGGCGACGCCCAGCGCGCAGTACGAGGAGGGCAGCCGAGGGCCGTCCGCAGGCAGGAACACCCGGCGGTAGGGGCCGAGCTCGAACCCGGCCGCGCGCAGCTCGGCGACCGGCTCCCGGGACACGTGGCAGCCGCCGCTGAGCAGCGGCCACACCGTCCGGTCCAGGGTCCGCTGGGTGAACCTCATCGCCGGGCCGCCGCCCGCGCCGTGCTCGAAGAACCGCAGCTCGCCGCCGGGCCGCAGCACCCGTCGTACCTCCGCGAGCGCCCGCTGCACGTCCCGGACACTGCACAGCACCAGCGAGAGCACCGCCGCGTCGAAGGCCTCGCTCTTGACCGGCAGCGCCTCCGCCGCGCCCGGCACCACGTCCACCGGGACGTCGGCGCGCACGGCCGCGTCCGCCGCCAACTGCCGCAGGGTGCGCTCCGGTTCGATGGCCACGACCTCCGCGACCGAACCGGGATACCGGGCGAAGTTGAGCCCGTTGCCCGCGCCGATCTCGATCACCCGCCCGGACAGCCCGAAGAGCAGCCGCTCCCGGATCGCGGCCATCCCGAGTCTGGTCTCGGCGGTGACGCTGAAGCGGGCGTAGAAACGCGCGAACAGCGGGTGGTGGACGGGATCCCGCGCCGGTGTCCCGGCGCCGGCGGACATCAGCCGCATGACGGACCTCCCGACGGAAGCAGGTCTACGGTGATTGTCCCCCGAGCGGGCCCGCCGCACCCCCCGGCCGCAGGTCCTAGGAGATGAAGTCCCGCACCTGCTCGTAGACGCCGTGGTCGTTGTTCATGTCCTCGTGCGAGATGCAGCCGACGTCGACGTTGGTGGCCCCGCTCAGCTCCGCCGAGGTGTCCGGGTCGATCGCCGCGTCGCAGTCCGACCAGTAGGCCGCGTACGAGACGCTGCCGGGCGTCTCGTCACCGGAGTTCAGGGCGGTCAGGAACGAGCTGCCCGTCGTCATCTCCTTGCAGGACGTGTACAGCCACCCGCACAGCGAGGCGATGCTGGTGCCGTGGTTCACCCCGGCGACCGACACGAAGTGGTCCACGTAGGAGGTCCCGCCGAGGTTCTTGAGGTAGTAGCGGCTGTTGAGCGCGCCCATGGAGTGGACCACCAGGTCGACCTTCGAGGCGCCGGTCTGGGAGAGGACGGACTGGATGTAGGCCGACAGCGTCGAGGCGGTGGTGACGTTCGACTTCGTCCAGTCGTACGAGATCGCGTACAGCTCGGAGGACGAGTAGCCGTCCGCCTCGAAGTCCGCGATCCAGTCGTTCCAGCTGCTGGAGTCGCTGCTCAGACCGTGCACGAACACGATCGGCTCGTGGCTCGCCGCGTGTGCGGTGCCGGCGGTCAGGGGGAGGGACAGAAGGAGCGAACCGGCTATCGCCGACAGAGCGGTTGCGATGCGACGCTTGGCGCGTTGCATGATGCCTCCTGAAACGGGTGGGGTTGTTCAGGAGTGTCAGGACGGGTCTACGCGCGCCGCATCGGTGAAGTCGCCAGTCTTTACGAGTCAACTAACTCGCCAGTAACGTCTTTGGTGTGGTGATACCGGTGAACCCCCCACCTCTCGACCGCACTTCGCCACCGCACCCGACCGACGCGGGGCCGTGCCCGGCTTCGGCGCTCCCCGAGGGCGTCCGCGCCCGGGTGACACGAGTCGTATACGAGGACCGGCGCGCCCTGGCCGAACTCGTGCCGCGCCTCACCGAACGGCAGGCGGCCGGCGCCGACCCGCTGCCGGTCGAACCGGCCGAACTGGCACCGGGGTTGCTCCATGCCCTGCGCCAGGAGATCCGCGCCCTGCCCGACGAGACCCGGCTGCTGTTGCTGCTCGCCGCCGCCGACCAGTACCCGGTGGCCACCCACGCCTTCCTGCGTGCGGTCACCGCCGGCCGGCTCGACACCCGCCCGCTGGAGGCGGCCGAGACGGCCGGGGTCGCCCACGCCGGCGCCGGCGGGGTGTTCTTCCGGGACGCCTGGACCCGGATCGCCGCCTACGGGACCGCCTCACCGGCCG
>NZ_JBSHBL010000109.1:0-29561 GCF_053611985.1 Streptomyces sp. NPDC054770 | reverse complement strand
GGAAGCTAAGCCTTACAGCGCCGATGGTACTGCAGGGGGGACCCTGTGGGAGAGTAGGACACCGCCGAACAAATATTGAGAAAACCCCCGCATCAATGATGCGGGGGTTTTCTGCGTTATAGGGGGCTGAGCAGGCCTGCTCAGGGGAAAGTCAGAGCCGGCCTGCTGCCTTCAGCGCGAGGTACGCGTCCGCCAACGCGGGGGCGAGATCATCGGGTGTCGCGTCCACGACCGTCACGCCGTGTCGGCGGAGTTGCTCCGCAGTCCGGTGCCGTTCGCTCTGGGCCTGTGCGGCCGCCGCTGCCTCGTACACCGCGTCGGCGTTTCCACGAGCCGTCGCCATGCGGGCGATATGCGGATCGGCCACTGAAGCGAGCAGAACCGTGTGGCGTTGGGTCAGCTGGGCGAGCACGGGAAGCAGGCCCTGTTCGACCGGGGCCGTGTCGAGCGTTGTGAGCAGGACGATCAGGGAACGGCGTGGGGCCGTACGGAGCGCGGTGGCGGTGAGCCCGCGGGCGTCGGTTTCGACGAGCTCGGGCTCCAGCGCGGCCATCGCGTTGACCAGGGACGGGAGGACGTCACCTGCGGCGCGGCCTTGGACGAGGGCACGGACCCGGCGGTCGTAGGCGAGGAGATCCACGCGGTCGCCCGCGCGGGAGGCGAGGGCCGCGAGGAGGAGTGCCGCATCCATGGAGGCGTCCAGGCGGGGGGCGTCGCCGACTCGGCCGGCGGAGGTGCGGCCGGTGTCCAGGACGAGGAGGATGTGCCGGTCGCGTTCGGGACGCCAGGTGCGTACCGCGACCGCGGACTGCCGTGCGGTTGCGCGCCAGTCGATGGAGCGGGTGTCGTCGCCGGGCACGTACTCGCGCAGGCTGTCGAATTCTGTGCCCTCGCCGCGGGTCAGAACGCTGGTGCGGCCGTCGAGTTCACGCAATCGGGCGAGTTTCGACGGCAGGTGCTTGCGGCTGGTGAAGGGGGGCAGAACCCTGACAGTCCAGGGCACTCTGTGGCCGCTCTGGCGGGAGAACAGGCCGAGGGGGCCGTAGGAGCGGATCGTGACGCGGTCCGCCTGGCGGTCGCCGCGGCGGGTGGGGCGCAGGCGGGTCGTGACGCGCCGGCGTTCGCCCGGGGGGACGGTCAGGCGGTGGCGTGAGGCCTCGACCTCCGTGCCAGGCTGCCAACTGCTCGGCGGCCAGCCGTCCCTGAGACGGGCCCGGAGCGGGCGCCCGGACGGGTTGGTCACCGTCAGAGTGACGTCCGCGGTCTCGCCCAGGCGGGCGGACGTGTCGCCGGAGCGGGCCAGTACGAGGCGTCGTACCGGGGCGGCCAGGGCGAAGTCACAGGCACAGGCGAGCGCCAGCGGGCCGTTCACGGCGAGGATGCCCGTCCAGCTCGGCTCCCAGATGCCGATGGGGATCGATCCGATGGCCGCGACGAGGGCGGCGCGTCCGGTGAGGGGCATCAGCGGGGTACCGGGACGTGGGCGAGGATCGCGTTGATGACGGAGTCGGCGGTCACGCCCTCCATCTCGGCCTCCGGGCGGAGTTGGACGCGGTGGCGGAGGGTGGGCAGGGCGAGGGCTTTGACGTCGTCGGGAATGACGTAGTCGCGGCCGGTCAGCCAGGCCCAGGCGCGAGAGGTGGCCAGGAGGGCGGTGGCGCCGCGCGGGGAGACGCCGAGGGTGAGGGAGGGCGACTCGCGGGTGGCACGGCAGATGTCGACCACGTAGGCGGTGATCTCGGGGGAGACGGTCGTCTTGGCGACGGCGGCGCGGGCGGCTTCGAGGTTGGCGGGGCCTGCGACGGGGCGTACGCCGGCGGCACGCAGGTCGCGCGGGTTGAAGCCCTCGGCGTGCCGGGTGAGGACGTCGATCTCGTCCTGGCGGGAGGGGAGAGGGATCGTCAGTTTGAGCAGGAAGCGGTCGAGTTGGGCCTCGGGGAGAGGGTACGTGCCCTCGTACTCGACGGGGTTCTGGGTCGCGGCGACCAGGAACGGGTCGGGGAGGAGGCGCGGGGTGCCGTCGACGGTGACCTGGCGTTCCTCCATGGCTTCGAGGAGGGACGACTGGGTCTTGGGCGGGGTGCGGTTGATCTCGTCCGCGAGGAGGAGGTTGGTGAAGACCGGGCCGGGCTGGAAGGAGAACGCGGCGGTGCGGGTGTCGTAGACGAGGGAGCCCGTGATATCGCTCGGCATGAGGTCGGGGGTGAACTGGACTCGCTTGGTGTCGAGTTCGAGCGCGGATGCCAGGGCGCGGACGAGCAACGTTTTGGCGACTCCGGGGACTCCTTCAAGGAGAACGTGTCCGCGGCAGAGAAGGGCGACGACGAGGCCGGTCACGGCAGGGTCCTGGCCGACCACGGCTTTGGCGATCTCTGCGCGCAGGGCCTCCAGGGAGGCCCTGGCGTCGGCCGGGTTCCCGGTGCTCCCGGCGTTGTCAGTGGTCGGGTCCATCATGGACGGCGTACCTCTCTTTCGAGGGCGTCGAGCTGGTCGGTGAGGGCGATGAGGGCCGCGTCGTCGCCGGGCGGCGGTCCGAAGAGCAGTGCTTGCAGGGCCTGTCCGTCGCCGCGGAGGTGCGCGGACAGGGCGGGGAGCAGGGCCTCGGGCGCGTGCGCCTGGGAGACGGGGACGCCTACGAGGGGGGCGAGACGGGTGCGGGCGGTGGAGCGAAGAGCGGCGGCGGCGCGGTCGCGGGCGCTCGCCTTGCGGTAGAGGCGGGCGCGGCCTTCGACGGTTTCGGAGGCGCGGATCGCCACGGGGAGTTTCTCGGGCACGAGGGGGCCGAGTCGGCGTGCCCGCCAGAAGGCGGCGAGGGCTGCGGCGATGAAGAGCTGGAGTGTGCCCCAGAGCCAGCCGGAGGGCAGCAGGTCGAACAGGGATTTCTGGTCGCCGGTATCGGTGGCCGTGGTGTCGGAGAGCGAGGGGAGGTACCAGACCAGATGGGGGCGGGAGCCGAGGAGTTGGAGGGCGAGCGAGGCGTTGCCCTGCTCGTCGAGGCGGTCGTTGAGCAGGATGTCGGGCGCGCCGAGGACGACGGTGTCTCCGTCTCCGGAGGCCGCGGGGATGCGGAGCAGCGTGGCCAGGCGCTGGCTGGGGTAGCAGGAGTCGGCGTCGAGGTGGGTGGTGGTGTAGCGGATGCCACCGGTGTCGGCGCTGCCCGCGCGCCGGGCCGCGGCCAGGGTGCAGTGGGGGGCGAGCGTGGACCTGACGCTGGTGGCGGGGTCGGCGGTGACGCCGGGGGCGAGCCGTTCGACGGAGGTGCTGCCGGCGGCGACCAGGACGGTGCGGCCGCCCGACCGGGCCGTCGACGCTCGCAGCTGGGTCTGCTGATGCGGGGTCAGCAGGTCCGGGAGGGCGACGAGGAGAGTGGTGTCGCGGCCGGCCGAGGCCCGTGCCTCGGCCAGGGTGGTGACGACGCGTGTGTCCACGCCTCGGTCGGCGAGGAGTTCGGCGACGGCGCGGCTGCCGTATTGGTCCGCGGAGCGCGGGTCGAGGTCGCCGTGCCTGTTGTCGGAGCGGATGACGGCGATGGCGACGGCCCCGGCGAGGACGAGCACCACGGCGAGGACGATGCCCCGGGTGCGGGTCCACACCTGGCGGGTGGTGGGTGCGGTGGAGGTGGTCGGGAGGGCGGCCACGCCGGTGGTCATTCGGCGGCTCCCTGGCGGGTGTTGTGGGCCGTGCTGTGGGTGCTGCTCGCGAGGACCGGCTTGGTGCGTTCCAGGTCGCGGTCGAGGTCGGCGACGCGGTCGTACGACGCCTGGGTCGCCCTGCGGCCGCCGTATGTCACGTCGTCGAACTCCCGGGCCGCGGCGCGCAGCCGGTCGGTGTGGGCGGGCAGGGCGCGGCCGGCTTCGGCGGCGGCCTCGTCGGCGGTGCGGCCGGGGCGGACGTCGAGCAGAGCGCGTTCCTCCAGGGCGCGGACGACGGCGCGCATGCGCTCCTGGAGGGCCTGGTTCCAGTGGCCCTGGGCGGCGTGCGCCTCGGCGGCCGCGCGGTGTTCGGCGGCGCTGCGGGGGCGGTCGTCGAACAGGGCTGCGGCGGAGACGGGTTGGCGGCTGGGGGTGCCCAGGCGCCACCACAGGGCGCCCAGGACGGCGATGACGACCAGGACCACGACGACCAGGCCCAGCGCGCCTCCGGGCGTCGCGGACGCGGCGGCGGAGAGCAGGCGGTCGACCCAGTCCAGGACGGCGTTCAGGGCGCGCTGGAACAGCCCGGGGTCGTGCTCGTGGTACATCCGCTTGGACAGTTCGTGCCGTGCCGCCTCCCGCGCGGGATCGCGTGGGGTGGTCACGGGCGGTTGGTCGCCCGAGCCGGTCAGCGACAGCAGGGCTGTGTCCCGGGCCCGCAGCAGGCCTCGTACGGCCTCGTCGGCGGCGCGTGGCAGGGCTGCGGGCACCGCTGCGAGGACTCCCCCCGTCGGGCTCACCGCATCAGCTCCCCGGGACGGTGCCGGGGGTGCCGGCGCCGTAGTTCTCGACACCGGCGGCGCGGGCCAGTTCGAGGTCGAGGGCCTCGCGGCGGATGCGCTGGTCGATGTAGAGGAGCACGGTGACGCCCGCGTTGATCGGGAAGGTGAGCATGGAGCCGATCACCGAGCCGATGCCGCTGATGACGAGGAACGTCCAGCCGTAGTTGTCGTTGGTGTTCTGGAGGAAGCCGGTCAGGCCGTGGCCGCCGGCGTAGGCCCCGAGCAGGGTGAAGGGGACCACGGCGAGCGACGAGACGATGTTGGCGATGACCGAGGCGAGGAACTGGATGCCGAAGACGCGCCACCAGGAGCCGCGGACGAGCTTCATGGAGCGGCCCAGCGACTTGGTGATGCTCTGCTTCTCCAGCATCAGGGCGGGCGAGGCCAGGGAGAAGCGGACCATCAGCCACACGGCGACGACGAGACCGGCAAGGATGCCGAGGATGAGCAGGGCGGCGATGGCGCCTGCGGGGCCGCCGGCGATCGCTACGACGATGCCGGGCAGTGCGCCGACGAGCAGGATGCCGACCGCGATGAGACCGGTCAGGACGATGAGGCCGCACAGCTTGAGGACCTGCGGGCGGGCGTCGCGCCAGGCCTCGCCGATGGCGACGGACTTGCCGAGCACGGCGCGGCTGGTGACGGTCGTCAGCAGGGCTGTCGCGATGATGGTGCCGACCAGGGTGATCAGCAGGACGGCGCCCGAGCTGAGTGCGACCTCGCCCGCGGCGCGGCTGATCTCGGTGAGGGAGGCGCTCGGGTCGTTGAGGGCGTCGGTGGTCTCGGTGTCGTTCAGGACGAGGCCCTGGAGGAGGATCACCGCGACCTCGGTGATGACGGCGACCGTCAGCGAGATGCCGAGGACCGTGCGCCAGTAGGTGCGCATGGTGGAGACGGCGCCGTCGAGGATCTCGCCGACGCCGAGCGGGCGGAGCGGGATCACGCCGGGCTTGGCGGCGGGCGGGGGGCCGCCCCAGCCGCCGCCCCAGGCTCCGTGGCCACCGGGCGGGCCGTAGCCGCCGGGGCCTCCGTATCCACCGGGTCCGCCGTAGCCTCCGTAACCGCCGCCGGGGGGCTGGCCGCCCCAGCCGGGGCCGGGGGGTGGGGGCGGCGGTGCCTGGCCTGGTGCCGGGGCGCCGGTGGGCGCGGACCACTGGCCGGGCGGCGGCTGTTCCTTGGACCACTGCGAGCCGGAGCCCTGTGGATCCGCGCCCGGTTGATCGGCGGGCTGTTCGGCAGGCCCTGCGGGGACGGGGCGGTCGGCAGGGGCGGACGCGCCGGGTTCCCGCCCGTCGGACGGGGCGGATCCGGGCGAGGCCCAGCCCGGAGTGTCGTTCATCGAAGCTCCTTCACGGTGCCCGTCCGCTGTCGCGGTGGCAGGTTGGCTGCCATCGTGCCATGGGGCGGGCGCCCAGTGACCGGCCGCGGTAGAGGCTGCGCACCTTCAATTGTCCGCCGGATACGGGGCAGACTGACCGCATGGCTGATCAGTACGCGCAAACCGGCGAGGACAAGCGGCCGACGGGAATGCCGGTGATCCGGTGGGAGGAGCCGCCCGAAGGCCCTGTGGTGGTCCTTCTCGACCAGACGAGACTGCCGATCGAGGAGGTCGAGCTGGTGTGCACGGACGCGCCGGCGCTGGTGGAGGCGATCCGTTCGCTCGCGGTGCGCGGGGCGCCGCTGCTCGGGATAGCGGGGGCGTACGGCGTCGCGCTGGCCGCCGCGCGGGGCTTCGACGTGGAAGAGGCCGCGGTGGCGCTGTCGAGTGCCCGGCCCACGGCCGTGAATCTTTCCGTCGGAGTGCGCAGGGCCGCGGCGGCGTACCGGTCCGCTCTGGCCAAGGGGGGTGACAGCGAGGCGGCGGCCGCGGCGGCGCTGGCCGCGGCGCGGGTGCTGCACCGGGAGGATGCCGAGGCCAGCGCCCGGATGGCCGGGCACGGGCTCGCGCTCCTTGACGAGCTGCTGCCCGGCGGAGGGCACCGGATCCTGACCCACTGCAACACCGGTTCGCTGGTGTCGGGAGGGGAGGGCACGGCGTTCGCGGTGGCCCTCCAGGCCCATCGAGCGGGGCGGTTGCGACGGCTCTGGGTGGACGAAACGCGTCCGTTGCTGCAAGGTGCTCGCCTGACGGCATACGAAGCGGCTCGCAGCGGTATGGCGTACACCTTGCTCACCGACAACGCGGCCGGTTCGCTGTTCGCGGCGGGGGAGGTGGACGCGGTGCTGATCGGGGCGGACCGGATCGCGGCCGACGGATCGGTGGCGAACAAGGTGGGGAGTTATCCGCTTGCGGTGCTCGCGCGGTACCACCATGTGCCGTTCATCGTGGTGGCGCCGGTGACGACAGTGGATCCGGAGACGCCGGACGGGGCGGCCATCGAGGTCGAACAGCGCCCCGGATATGAGGTGACCGAGGTCACAGCACCGCAGGTGCCGGTGGCGGGAGCGGGAAGCGGGATTCCGGTGGCACCCCTGGGGACCCAGGCGTACAACCCGGCGTTCGACGTGACGCCGCCCGAGTTGGTGACGGCGATCGTCACCGAGGAAGGCGCCGTTTCGCCCGTGACTGCTGAGGCCCTTGCCGAGCTGTGTGCCAGGTCACGCCAGGTAACGATTAGCTAATGGGATGATGTCGGCTCGACCGACGGAAACGGCCCCTCCACCTGCGGCGATTCGCAGGCCAAGGGGCCGTGACATCCAGCGGCTACATCAGCGAGCGGCGGAGTCGGACCGATCGGCTCCCAGCTCCCGAATCCGAGCCGGCTGCCGAAGCAGGTGGTCGAGCTGGCCCACCGCCGCGATCACGTCCGGGTCCAGGGCATCAGCGTAGATGTCCATCGTCGTGGCGATCCGACTGTGCCGGAGAACGGCCTTCACGATCCTGGGGTGGACCTTGAGATGCACCAGGAGCGTGCCGCAGGACTTCCGCAGCCCCTTCGGGTTCATCCTGCCGAGTCCCTCATCCTTGATCACGCGCTGCATGGTCAGGTAGAGGTTCGAGGCCAGGAGCGGGTGTCCCGTCCGCGAGATGAACACGTGCCCGTCCGGATCTTCGAACCACACGGGCGCCCCATGCTCAGCGCACGCTCACGAAGCATCGCCGTCCGCATCCGGGTCCAGCGCAAGGGTGCGATGCACTGAGCCGGCAGCGGCAGCGGCAACGGCGCCTTCGACGTGTCGGTCTTCAGCTCCAGGTCGATCGTGCCGGCGCTCGACCGCTGCCGTTGCTGCTCGACCCAGAGGACCCGGTTGTCGAGATCGATGTTCTCCCACCGCAGCCCGCACACCTCAGCCCGGCGCAGACCGAGCAGGCACAGCAGCAGGAACGCCGGGTAGTACACGGTCAGCCGGCGAGGCCGCAGTATGGGATTCGGCTGTAGCTCTTGGATCTTCCTCCGCACCGCGCCGGTTCTGCGCTAAGTCACTCGACAGCGGCTGCACCCTGTCCCCTCATGGCTGCGTCTTTGCTGCCAGGGCACCACGGAGGCTTGACCAGCGCCAAGACCCGTATTGGCCATGAGCTGTTACAGGTTTCTCTGCCTCATCAAGCCGGCTGCGCTCCGCTCACGTGGACTGTGCCGGGTCATGAGTCGATCACCGTAGAAGGCAGCCACGGTCAGAGCCAGCCTCCGGCGGGGGCGCTCAGGCTCCGAGATGGCGGGGGCACCGTTCGCGAGTGCCGGCGGACAGTGGCGCGCTCCACCTGGACGCCATGAACCACGCCCGCTCCACGGTGTCTGGGCCGACGGCAGACGGGATGGGAGCTGGGAGAGCGGTGGGTTGTTGTGGGGCGCTGTGCTGCGGCGGAGGGTGAAGTGCTGGGTTCACCGGCCGCCCCTGGTCTCGATATGGACCCTCGTCAGCGCAAACAGGATCAGGAGGTCGAGTGTCATCGCAGGGATGGCCCACAACGGGTAGTACGGAACGAACATGAACTGGGTGATCAGGCTGATCCCTGCCACCGCTACACCGGCCACGCGCCCCCAGCTCTGGTCTGTCAGGACTCCAAGGCCGGTGATGACAAGTGCCACTCCGATCACAAGGTGAATCCAGCCCCAAGCGGTCAGGTCGAACCGGTAGGCGTACCGGGACGCGGCGAACAGGGTGTCCTGCGCGATGCCGGACGCGCCCATAAGAATGCTGAGGGGCCCGCTGAGCAGCATCATGATCCCTGCGAACGAGGAGGCGTCATTGATCGTTTCGCCGCTGCCGGGCTTTCCGGGGCCTCTCCGTGTCCTGTCCGGCACCGTTGTCATGGCAGCACCCTTCCTGTACAGCGCGGTCACCCACGCACACTGCCCGTGCGAGGCCAGCCACGCTCCACCTGACAGCATCACCGCAATCCTTCGGCACCGCGACTGCAACCCTCGTCGCCATCACGGCGTTGCCGGAGGCGCCGCGAAGGGTGCCCCAGTACCCCTGTTGAGGCGCGTGAGCGCCGATCAGGCCACTGGTGGCTGGCGGTGTGCCGTCACGGCCCAGCTTGGGCTGCGCTGCATGCTCGCCAGCCGAGCTGACATCCGTCACTGACATCAACGCCGACGGACGGGGGCAGACAGTGACGGCCCCCAGCGGCTAGGGTCACTGGCCGGTGAGCCTGGTCACCTGCGCAACCTTCACTGTTATGAGAATGGGATGATGTCGTTTATGAAGGGACGAGTCCTTGTCGTCGACGACGACACCGCACTGGCCGAGATGCTCGGCATCGTGCTGCGTGGTGAAGGTTTTGAGCCGTCTTTCGTAGCCGACGGCGACAAGGCGCTGGCTGCTTTCCGTGAGACCAAGCCCGACCTGGTGCTCCTGGACCTGATGCTGCCCGGTCGGGACGGTATCGAGGTGTGCCGTCTGATCAGGGCGGAGTCCGGGGTACCGATCGTGATGCTCACGGCGAAGAGCGACACCGTCGACGTGGTCGTGGGCCTGGAGTCGGGCGCGGACGACTACATCGTGAAGCCGTTCAAGCCGAAGGAGCTGGTGGCCCGGATCCGGGCCAGGCTGCGGAGGTCGGAGGAGCCGGCGCCCGAGCAGCTCGCCATAGGTGACCTGGTCATCGACGTGGCCGGGCACTCGGTGAAGCGGGACGGGCAGTCGATCGCGCTGACCCCGCTGGAGTTCGACCTGCTGGTCGCGCTCGCCCGCAAGCCGTGGCAGGTGTTCACGCGTGAGGTGCTCCTGGAGCAGGTCTGGGGCTACCGGCACGCGGCGGACACCCGCCTTGTCAATGTTCACGTCCAGCGGTTGCGCTCCAAGGTCGAGAAGGACCCGGAGCGGCCGGAGATCGTGGTGACCGTCCGTGGTGTCGGATACAAGGCGGGACCCAGCTGACATGTCCGGGGACAGTGCCGCTTCGGCCCCCGGTCGGTCCGGGGACCGTCCGGAGCGGCCTGTCGGCGGGAAACGGCTGGGCAAGCGCTGGCGCCTGCTCTTCGAGGGCGGACTGCTCCAGGGCGGGGTCCAGGGCAGTCCGGTGCTGCGCCTGTTCATGCGCTGGGTGCGGCGGCCGTTGCTGCCGGTCATGCGGCTGTGGCGACGCAACATCCAGCTCAAGGTCGTCGTCACGACCCTGCTGATGTCGCTGGGCGTCGTGCTGCTGCTCGGCTTCGTCGTCATCGGGCAGGTGCGCAACGGCCTGCTGGACGCCAAGGTGAAGGCCTCGCAGAGCCAGGCCACCGGTGGTTTCGCGGTGGCCAAGCAGAAGGCCGACGAGGCCGCGACCGGCACCGATGACACCGCCGGGACGGCGGACGGACGGCAGTCGCAGAACCTCACCTCGTGGATGAGCGACCTCGTGTATTCCCTGTCCAGCGGTGGCCAGGGCGCCTTCGAGGTGGTGACGCTGCCCGCGGGCGACAACAACGGCGGCGGCGGTCGCGGGCCGCGCGCCTCCGGTCAGCTCGACCCGACGGCATCCGTGCCCGACGACCTGCGCACCCGGATCAACGACAGCACGACCGCCGCGCAGAGTTACACGCGGATCATCTACACGGACGACAAGGAGTCACAGCCCGCTCTGGTCATCGGCAAGCAGGTCAACGACCCGAACAACGACCCGTACGAGCTGTACTACCTCTTCCCGCTCACCCAGGAGGAGAAGTCCCTCAGCCTGGTGAAGGGCACGCTGGCGACCGCCGGGCTGTTCGTCGTCGTACTCCTCGGAGCCATCGCCTGGCTCGTGGTGCGCCAGGTCGTCACGCCCGTGCGGATGGCGGCCGGGATCGCCGAGCGGCTGTCGGCGGGGCGGCTCCAGGAGCGGATGAAGGTCACCGGCGAGGACGACATCGCGCGGCTCGGCGAGGCCTTCAACAAGATGGCGCAGAACCTCCAGCTGAAGATCCAGCAGCTGGAGGACCTGTCGCGGATGCAGCGCCGTTTCGTGTCCGACGTCTCGCACGAACTGCGGACGCCGCTGACGACCGTGCGGATGGCCGCGGACGTCATCCACGAGGCACGCGAGGACTTCGACCCGGTGACCGCGCGGTCCGCGGAACTCCTCGCCGACCAGCTGGACCGGTTCGAGTCGCTGCTGGCCGACCTGCTGGAGATCAGCCGCTTCGACGCGGGCGCGGCGGCGCTGGAGGCCGAGCCGATAGACCTCAGGGAGGTCGTACGGCGGGTGGTCAGCGGGGCCGCGCCGCTCGCGGACCGCAAGGGCACGCACATACGCGTGGTCGGCGATCTGCAACCCGTGGTGGCCGAGGCGGACGCCCGGCGGGTGGAGCGGGTGCTGCGCAACCTCGTCGTCAACGCCGTGGAGCACGGCGAGGGCAAGGACGTCGTCGTCAAGCTGGCGGCGGCCGGCGGCGCGGTCGCGGTCGCGGTGCGCGACTACGGCGTCGGGCTCAAGCCCGGCGAGGCGACCCGGGTCTTCAGCCGCTTCTGGCGGGCGGACCCGGCACGCGCGCGTACCACCGGCGGTACGGGCCTGGGACTGTCGATCGCCCTGGAGGACGCGCGGCTGCACGGCGGCTGGTTGCAGGCGTGGGGGGAACCCGGCGGCGGCTCGCAGTTCCGGCTGACGCTCCCCAGGACGGCGGACGAGCCGCTGCGGGGCTCGCCGATACCCCTGGAGCCCAAGGACTCCCGGCGCAACCGGGGGGTCGACGGCGCCGGGCTGCCGGGTGGCGGCGAGGACAAACGGGCGACGGTACCGGTGCAGCCAGGCGGCCAGGCGTCGCCGCTCGCACCGATGCAGCAGCGGATGGCCACCGTGGCTCCCACGGCCGATCCGACCGCGCTGCCGGGCAACGGCGCACGCGTGGTGCCCCGCCCGGCCCAGGGCGCACGGCGTCAGGAGGGCACGCCCGAGACCGGTCAGGCCGGCGGGGCGGACGAGTCGAACAAGCCAGGGGAGGCATTTCGTGGGCGCTGACCGCGAGGGGGGCGCTCGGCGCAGACCGGCGCGCGCGGTGGCGTACGCCGCCTGTGGAGTCGTACTGCTGGCGGGCTGTGCCTCCATGCCGGACAGCGGCGACCTGCGGGACGTCGAGTCCACGCCGCGCCAGGACACGCAGGTGCGGGTGTTCGCCATACCGCCGCAGCAGGACGCCACGTCCACAGAGATAGTGCAGGGCTTCCTGGAGGCCCTGACCAGTGACGATCCGAACTACGACACGGCGCGCAAGTATCTGACCAAGGGCGCCGCGAAGACCTGGCAGCCGGAGTCGCAGGCCATGGTGCTGGCGGACGGGCCGAGCATCCAGACGGACGCGCGTCCGGCGAGCCGGGAGGGCACCGACGGCATCACCTTCACGCTCCAGGGCAGCCGGGTGGCCACCCTCGACGCGCAGCAGGCGTACACGCCCGCGGACGGGACCTACCGCAGGACGGTCCATCTGACCAAGGACGCCAAGAGCAGGCAGTGGCGGATCGACTCACTGCCGCAGGGTGTCGTGATGGGCAAGTCCGACTTCGAGCGCAACTACACGTCCGTCGACAAGTACTACTTCGCCTCGGACACGTCGGCCGAGGAGACCGGGCAGCCGGTGGTGGTCGCCGATCCCGTCTTCGTGCGCAGCGGCGTGGACCCGACGACCCAGCTGGTGCGTTCGCTGCTGAACGGCCCCACCACCTGGCTCGGCCCGGTGGTCCGGTCGAGTTTCCCGACCGGTACGGCGCTGAAGAAGGGCGTGTCCGGGCTGACCCCGGACGACCAGAACCGGATCACGGTGCCGCTGAATGTGAAGGCGTCCCGGATCGGTTCGGCGATGTGCAACGAGATGGCGACCCAGTTGCTCTTCACGCTGCGGAACCTGACGCCCACCGTGGACTCGGTCGCGTTGCAGTCCGCCGGCGGCGCCCACATGTGCGACACCGACGAGGAGGGGGCCGAGGCCACCGCCTGGCGCGCCTCCGCCAAGCACCCCGACTACCTGTACTTCCTCGACGGCAAGCACCGGCTGGTGCGGATGACGACCGGCGGCACCGGCACCAGCGCGGTCGCCGTACCGGGCCCGTTCGGCGCGGGCACCAAGCCGCTGCGGTCGGTGGCGGTCGCCCGCGACGAGCGGACCGCGGCCGGGGTCAGCAGCGACGACAGGTCGCTGTACGTCGCCTCGCTCGCGTCGGACGGTTCGCTGGGCAACGCCGTGCTGACCAGTCACGGTGCGACCGAGCACGACCGGCTGACCGCACCGAGCTGGGACGCCCGCGGTGACCTGTGGGTGGCCGACCGGGATCCAGCCAAGCCGCAGCTGTACATGCTGGCGCAGGGCGTGGGCCAGCCGCTGGCCGTGCAGATCCCGGAACTGAACGGCCGTATCGAGGGCGTTCGGGTCGCCGCGGACGGGGTGCGGATCGCGCTCGTCGTCGAGAAGGGCGGCAAGCAGTCGCTGCTCGTCGGGCGGATCGAGCGCACCAAGTCCGACGACCAGCAGGAGGTTTCGGTCCTCGAACTGCGCTCCGCGACCCCCGGATCCGAGGAGGTCACCGCGATGTCCTGGGCCGGCGACAGCCGGCTCGTGGTGGTTGGGCGCGAGCAGGGCGGCGTGCAGCAGACGCGGTACGTCCAGGTCGACGGCTCCACACCGGACGGGCCGGCGCCCGCGGCGCTCACGGGCGTCCTGGCGATCGCCGCGTCCGAGGACGAGCGGGTGCCGCTGGTGGCCGACTCGCAGGACGACGGGATCGTCCGGCTGCCGTCCGGGGACCAGTGGCAGAAGGTGGTCAAGGACGGGTCGGTGCCGGTCTATCCGGGCTGAGCCCCGAGCCGTGGGTGAGCGGCCGTCCCGGTCCGGCGTCGAGCCGACGGGACGGCCGTTTTCCGTGTCAAGACAGGGATCCCTCACCCGTGTGGGTGACGTGCTGTGCGTGTCGCGCAGAGTTGTCCACAGGCGGTTGTCCACAGGGGTGGCCGGTCCGGCCGGTCATTGGCACAGTGGGCACATGCGGGGGTGGTGGCAGGATCTCACCGACCTGGTGCTACCGGCCGAGTGCGGAGGCTGTGGGACGCCTCGCACGGTGCTCTGTGCCGAGTGCCGTGCCGCCCTGAGCGGGGCCGTACCGCGCCGGGTGCGACCGGTGCCGGAGCCGCCCGGGCTGCCGGCGGTGTACGCGGCGGCGCCTTACACGGACGAGGTACGGGCGGCTCTGCTCGCCCACAAGGAGCGCGGTGCGCTGGCGCTCGCCGGTGCGCTGGGCGCGGCGCTGGCGGGAGCGGTGCGGGCCGGGCTCCGGGACGGCCGGACCGTGCGGATCGTCGCCTCGTGGAGCGGTACGGCGAGGGGCGCCGGCCCGGCAGGGCCCGTGCTGCTCGTCCCGGTGCCGTCCGCGCCGTGGGCCGTGCGGGCGCGGGGACATGATCCGGTGCGCCGGATCGCCCTCGCGGCGGCCGCGGAGCTGCGGCGTGCCGGGGGCTCGGCCCGGGTGGCCCCGGTGCTGCGGCACAGGCGGGCCGTGGCCGATCAGTCGGGGCTCAACTCCCGGCAGCGGTTCGCGAATCTCGCGGGTGCGCTGGAGGTGACGGCGGACGGTGCCCGGCTGCTCGCCGGGGGCCGGGTCGTCCTCGTCGACGACCTCGTCACCACGGGCGCCACCCTTGCGGAGGCGGCTCGTGCGGTACGGGAGGCGACGGCGTCCCCGGGGGCAGGAGAGGGGACAACGGCCGTGTATCGGCGCGCGGCTTGGGAAGGAAGGGAGGAACGGAAGACCGGACCAGCGGAAGAGCGAGCGAAGTGGACACGGGAGGCAGTGGGAATGGCCGAGGTGAACGGCCTCGCAGGGCTGGTCCGTGCGGCTGTGGTCGCCGCCGCACCGGATTCTTTCGAAATGAACCGGAACTGACCGTGAACGTACATCGTTGCAGGTAGTGACGGGGCCAATTCACCTGAATGGAGGTACGCATCAGTAGAGGGTGACGACATCCGTCCGGGCGAGATATGTTCGGTTGTGAGGGAGAAAGCCGCAGGCCATGTCTCTCCTATCCGAATGCCGTGCCGCGCGTTTTCCGTAATCATCGCGGTGCTGGGGTGCAGATCTTGCCCATGGGGGAGGAGGAGGTGAAGTCGCCGAGTCCGTGGCTCCGGGGTTCACCGGAGCCGGGTGCAAAAGGGAGATGCTCCGCAGTGCAGCGGAGCGATCCGGGAACGGAGTTCTGCGTGGACATCGTCGTCAAGGGCCGCAAGACCGAGGTGCCCGAGCGGTTCCGCAAGCACGTGGCCGAGAAGCTGAAGCTGGAGAAGATCCAGAAGCTCGACGGCAAGGTGATCAGCCTCGACGTCGAGGTGTCCAAGGAGCCCAACCCCCGACAGGCCGACCGTTGCGACCGAGTGGAGATCACGCTCCGCTCCCGCGGTCCGGTGATCCGGGCGGAGGCAGCGGCCAGTGACCCGTACGCGGCACTCGACCTGGCGGCGGAGAAGCTGGACGCGCGGCTGCGCAAGCAGCACGACAAGCGGTTCTCGCGCCGTGGCGCACGGCGGATCTCGGCCGCCGAGGTCCCCGACCACGTCCCGGGCGCGGCGACGCTCAACGGGAACGGCCACCCCGTCCACGAGGACGAGCCCGACGGCGTGCCCACCAAGAAGATGGGCTCCCTGGAGGTGAAGGGCGAAGGCCCCCTGATCGTCCGCGAGAAGACCCACGTCGCCTCCCCGATGAGCCTCGACCAGGCCCTCTACGAGATGGAACTGGTCGGACACGACTTCTACCTGTTCGTCGACTCCGAGACCAAGGAGCCGAGTGTCGTCTACCGGCGGCACGCGTACGACTACGGCGTCATCCACCTCAGCACGGACCCGATGGTTGCCCAGGCGCAACCCCCCGCGGCAGGAGGCACGCTGGGCGGCTGACCCGCCCGGCCGGCAGCTGAGCCGGTGCCCCTGGAAGCGCCGTGTGCGCCCCCAGGGGCACCGGTGTGCGACCACTTGACGCCCCGCTCTGTCACCCCGTTGTCGTCCGGGCATGGAATCATGGCCGTAACGGCCCAACCGGTGGGCCGCTGCCTTGGGTTGGCGGATGGCACAGCACCACAGGCCACAGCCTTCAGGGGGAGGAACGATGGCGGACAGCTTCGGACCGATGCAGGACGGTGATGCCGACGGCGGCGTCGTCGGCATGGGCCCGGACGCGGACGGTACTCCACGCAAGGAACCGATCAGAGTCCTTGTCGTCGACGACCATGCCCTCTTCCGCCGCGGACTGGAGATCGTGCTCGCCGCAGAGGAGGACATCCAGGTCGTCGGGGAGGCGGGCGACGGCGCGGAGGCCGTCGACAAGGCCGCCGATCTGCTGCCCGACATCGTGCTGATGGACGTCCGGATGCCCAAGCGCGGCGGCATCGAGGCCTGCACCTCCATCAAGGAGGTCGCGCCCAGCGCGAAGATCATCATGCTGACGATCAGCGACGAAGAGGCCGATCTCTACGACGCGATCAAGGCGGGCGCGACCGGATACCTCCTCAAGGAGATCTCCACCGACGAGGTGGCCACCGCCATTCGCGCGGTGGCCGACGGACAGTCGCAGATCAGCCCGTCCATGGCGTCGAAACTCCTCACCGAGTTCAAGTCGATGATCCAGCGCACCGACGAGCGCCGGCTGGTCCCGGCGCCGCGGCTCACCGACCGTGAACTCGAAGTGCTCAAGCTGGTCGCCACGGGGATGAACAACCGCGACATCGCGAAGGAGTTGTTCATCTCCGAGAACACCGTGAAGAACCATGTGCGCAACATCCTGGAGAAGCTGCAACTGCACTCCAGGATGGAGGCGGTGGTCTACGCGATGCGGGAGAAGATCCTCGAGATCCGCTGAGAGCGTCGGAGTCGGCGTCGGCGGCGGCGTCACCGTCGGCGCCGGTCAGCGCAGCGCGGCGATCAGGGCGCGGGTCACCTCCTTGAGGAGCGGCTCGCGCAGCTCGGGGGCGTCCACGCGCTCCACGCGCACCGTCGTGCAGTCCACCCAGCTCGCCGCCTCGACCAGCGCCTCCGCCACCGCCGGGACCGCCTTCGGGCCGTCCAGCGTGACCTGGCGGGCCACCAGGATGCCGCCCGCCTCGCGCGCCGGGTCCACCCGGCCCACGAGCCGGCCGCCGGCCAGTACCGGCATCGCGTAGTAGCCGTGCACCCGCTTCGGCTTCGGGACGTACGCCTCCAGGCGGTGGGTGAAGCCGAAGATCCGCTCCGTGCGTGCCCGGTCCCAGATCAGGGAGTCGAACGGGGAGAGCAGCGTCGTACGGTGCCGGCCGCGCGGGGGCGCCGCCAGGGCCGCCGGGTCCGCCCAGGCGGGCTTCCCCCAGCCCTCCACCTCCACCGGGACCAGACCCGAGTCGGCGATCACCGCGTCGACCTGCTCGCCCTTGAGCCGGTGGTAGTCGGCGATGTCCGCGCGCGTGCCGACGCCCAGCGACTGCCCGGCCAGCCCGACCAGGCGGCGCAGGCACTCGGTGTCGTCCAGCTCGTCGTGCAGCAGCTCGCCCGGGACCGCGCGCTCGGCCAGGTCGTACACCCGCTTCCAGCCGCGCCGCTCGACGCACACCACCTCGCCGTACATCAGCGCGCGCTCCACGGCGACCTTGGTGCCGGACCAGTCCCACCACTCGCTGGTCTTCTTCGCGCCGCCCAACTCCGTCGCGGTCAGTGGGCCTTCGCTGCGCAGCTGCTTGATGACCTGGTCGTAGGCGCCCTCGGGAAGGTCGTGGCTCCAGTGCGGGCGGTCGCGGTAGGCACGGCGGCGGAAGGCGAAGTGCGGCCACTCCTCGATGGGGAGGATGCAGGCCGCGTGCGACCAGTACTCGAAGGCGTGCGGCCGTGCCGGAGAGACGCCGGGAGCTCCTGCCTGCCAGTAGGCGGCCTCGACCGTCCGGCGGCCGACACGGCCCAGGCGGGCGTACGGAATGAGCTCGTGGGAACGGGCGAGGACCGAGATGGTGTCGAGCTGGACCGCGCCGAGGTGGCGGAGCACGCCCCGGACGCCGGAACGGCGGTCGGGGGCGCCGAGGAAGCCCTGTGCCTTCAGCGCGATACGACGGGCTTCGTCCGCCGAGAGGGCGGCGGCGGGGCGCGGGAGGGTCGTCATGGGTCGGACGATAGAGGGCGCCACTGACAGTCCGGCACGAGCTGGGGATTCAGCCCCGCGAGGGAGCCGGCAGGTAGGGCGCCGCCGACGGCAGACCCAGGTCCGAGGGGAGCAGGGAACCCACCCAGCAGTCGCGTCGTACGCCCTTGTTGTTGAGGGAGGAGCGGAGGGTGCCCTCGACGGTGAAGCCGGCGCGCTCCGCGACCGCGCGGGAGGCGTGGTTGCCGACCTCGGCCCGCCACTCGACCCGGTCGATCGCCATCCGCGTGAACGCCCAGCGGGCGGCCGCGACGGTGGCCTCGGCGGTGTAGCCGTGGCCGCGGTGCTCCTTGGCGGTCCAGAAACCCACCTCGGCCGTCCCCAGCGAGCGCATGGTCAGGGCGAGCATCCCGGCGAGACCCCCGGTCGGCAGGAAGACGCCGAAGGTGAACATCGAGCCCTCGGTCCAGCCGTCGGGGACCATCTGCTCCGTGAAACTCCGGGCGTGCTCGGCGAGGTACGGCGAAGGAATCGTCGTCCAGCGCTGGATGTCGGGATCCTGGACGGCCGCGTACACCGCGTCGGTGTCCTGCGGGCCGACCGCGCGCAGCAGCAGACGAGGGGTGGTGAGCGTGACGGGTTCCATCGGCCGATTCTGCTCGCCCCGGTGTCCGGTACGCCACAGATTTCGCTCTCCGTGAGCACGCGATCACATTTCGCGCAATTCCTGGCCCCGGCGCGGCACTATCCGCGGGCCCCGGCCGTTGTCCCCCATGAAGCGGCAAATCCCAGCGACACCACCCGGCATCACCCATCAGTCCTCTGGAACAGTGACACGAAGCGGGCTCACAGGGCCCTCGGGAAAGCGACGGACGGCCGTTGCGCCGCCCAGGCCTCCCGACGTGGCCGGGTCCTCGCATACGATGGCCGTTGCTCAGTACGTCAAATGGAAACCGACCCTCCCAGGCCCGACCGGCAAGGAGACAAACCCCCGTGTCCGTCCTCTCGAAGATCATGCGTGCAGGCGAAGGCAAGATCCTGCGCAAGCTGCACCGCATCGCGGACCAGGTCAACTCCATCGAAGAGGACTTCGTCGACCTCTCCGACGCCGAGCTGCGGGCCCTCACCGATGAGTACAAGCAGCGCTACGCCGACGGAGAGAGCCTCGACGACCTGCTCCCCGAGGCGTTCGCCACCGTCCGCGAGGCCGCCAAGCGCGCCCTCGGCCAGCGTCACTACGACGTGCAGATCATGGGTGGCGCGGCCCTCCACCTCGGCTACGTGGCCGAGATGAAGACCGGTGAGGGCAAGACGCTCGTCGGCACCCTGCCCGCGTATCTCAACGCGCTGTCGGGCAAGGGCGTCCACCTCATCACGGTCAACGACTACCTGGCCGAGCGCGACTCCGAGATGATGGGCCGCGTCCACAAGTTCCTGGGCCTCAGCGTCGGCTGCATCCTCGCCAACATGACGCCGGCCCAGCGCCGCGAGCAGTACGCGTGCGACATCACGTACGGCACGAACAACGAGTTCGGCTTCGACTACCTGCGCGACAACATGGCGTGGGCCCAGGACGAGCTCGTCCAGCGCGGCCACAACTTCGCCATCGTCGACGAGGTCGACTCCATCCTGGTCGACGAGGCCCGTACGCCGCTGATCATCTCCGGCCCGGCCGACCAGGCCACCAAGTGGTACGGCGACTTCGCCAAGCTGGTCCTGCGCCTGAAGAAGGGCGAGGCCGGCAACCCGCTCAAGGGCATCGAGGAGACCGGCGACTACGAGGTCGACGAGAAGAAGCGCACGGTCGCCATCCACGAGTCCGGTGTCTCCAAGGTCGAGGACTGGCTGGGTATCGACAACCTCTACGAGTCGGTGAACACCCCTCTGGTGGGCTACCTGAACAACGCCATCAAGGCGAAGGAGCTCTTCAAGAAGGACAAGGACTACGTCGTCATGGACGGCGAAGTCATGATCGTCGACGAGCACACCGGCCGTATCCTCGCCGGCCGCCGCTACAACGAGGGCATGCACCAGGCGATCGAGGCGAAGGAAGGGGTGGACATCAAGGACGAGAACCAGACCCTCGCCACGATCACCCTCCAGAACTTCTTCCGCCTCTACAAGCGCCACGACCACAGCGACAAGGAACAGCCCGGCCTGTCCGGCATGACCGGTACGGCCATGACCGAGGCCGCCGAGTTCCACCAGATCTACAAGCTCGGCGTGGTCCCGATCCCGACGAACCGGCCGATGGTCCGCAAGGACCAGTCGGACCTGATCTACCGCACCGAGGTCGCCAAGTTCGAGGCGGTCGTCGACGACATCGCGGAGAAGCACGAGAAGGGCCAGCCGATCCTGGTCGGCACGACCTCCGTCGAGAAGTCGGAGTACCTCTCGCAGCAGCTCTCCAAGCGCGGCATCCAGCACGAGGTGCTCAACGCGAAGCACCACGAGCGCGAGGCGTCGATCGTCGCCCAGGCCGGCCGCAAGGGTGCCGTGACGGTGGCCACCAACATGGCCGGCCGTGGTACGGACATCAAGCTCGGCGGCAACCCCGAGGACCTCGCGGAGGCGGAGCTGCGCCAGCGCGGCCTCGACCCCGAGGAGCACATCGAGGAGTGGGCGCAGGCGCTGCCCGCCGCCCTGGAGAAGGCCGAGCAGGCGGTGAAGGCGGAGTTCGAGGAGGTCAAGGACCTCGGCGGGCTCTACGTCCTCGGTACCGAGCGGCACGAGTCGCGCCGGATCGACAACCAGCTGCGCGGTCGTTCCGGCCGTCAGGGCGACCCCGGCGAGTCCCGTTTCTACCTCTCCCTCGGTGACGACCTGATGCGCCTGTTCAAGGCCCAGATGGTCGAGCGCGTGATGTCCATGGCGAACGTGCCGGACGACGTGCCGATCGAGAACAAGATGGTCACCCGCGCGATCGCGTCCGCGCAGTCGCAGGTCGAGCAGCAGAACTTCGAGACCCGTAAGAACGTCCTGAAGTACGACGAGGTGCTCAACCGGCAGCGCGAGGTCATCTACGGCGAGCGCCGCCGCGTCCTGGAGGGCGAGGACCTCCAGGAGCAGATCCAGCACTTCATGGACGACACGATCGACGCGTACGTCGGCGCGGAGACCGCCGAGGGCTTCCCGGAGGACTGGGACCTGGACCGCCTGTGGGGCGCCTTCAAGCAGCTCTACCCGGTGAAGGTCACGGTCGACGAGCTGGAGGATGCGGCCGGCGACCGCGCGGGTCTGACCGCCGAGTACATCTCCGAGTCCATCAAGGACGACATCCACGAGCAGTACGAGTCGCGCGAGACGCAGCTCGGCTCCGAGATCATGCGTGAGCTGGAGCGCCGGGTCGTGCTGTCGGTCCTGGACCGCAAGTGGCGTGAGCACCTCTACGAGATGGACTACCTCCAGGAGGGCATCGGCCTGCGCGCGATGGCCCAGAAGGACCCGCTGGTCGAGTACCAGCGCGAGGGCTTCGACATGTTCACCGCGATGATGGACGGCATCAAGGAGGAGTCCGTCGGCTACCTGTTCAACCTGGAGGTCCAGGTCGAGCAGCAGGTCGAGGAGGTCCCGGTCGAGGACACCGAGGCTGCGGAGGGCGTCCAGGACGCGGTTCCGGCCCAGGCGGGTTCCCGTCCCGAGATCCGCGCCAAGGGCCTGGAGGCGCCGCAGCGGCGGGGCATGCACTTCTCCGCGGCCACCGTGGACGGCGAGGGCGGCATCGTCGAGGGCGACTTCGACTACGACGACGAGGAGCCGGCCCGCTCCGAGGCCGACGGCCTGACCCGTGCGGAGCGCCGCAAGCAGGCGAAGAGCCGCCGCGGCCGCAGGAAGTAACCCCCGGCACCAGCGCGTGCTCAGCGAGGGCCGGTCACCCCGGAGAGGGGGGCCGGCCCTTCGGCTTGGGGTGGTTACGGCGGGAGGGGGCCGCAGGCGTGTCCGGCCGTCAGTCGTCGTGCGGTGCGCGTGGGCCGCCCATCTCCACGGCCGTGCAGCGCCAGCGCAGGTCCGCGCCCTGTTCCAGGCGGAAGGCCATCGCGCGCAGCCGGTCGCCCGTGGCGATGCGGGCGAAGACCTCCAGGGCGCCGGCGCGCGGGACGTAGTAGCCGATGTCGCGGACGACGGGGTCGGTGCCGCGGGTGTGCAGGGGGCCGTGTTCGGCGAGCCGGGCCAGATCGTCGTAGGCGTGCCCGGCGGTGTGGCGGAGCATCCAGTGGACGGGGCGGCGGCCGCTCAGGACGGCCAGCAGACGCTCCGCGAACAGGTCGGTGGGGCGTGGGCTCGGCGGAGCCGCCGGAGGCGTGAGCGGCCTGCGGGAGGCGGGGACGCCGGGGCGGCGGGAGTCACGGCGGCCGGGCGGCCGGGTGCCCGGGCGGAGCTGGGCGGTCCGGGTCATGACCTTGTTCATGGGGGATCCCCGTTCGGCGGGCCCGGCGGGTACCGGGCGGTAACTTTCGGTTACGGATCTTGTACGGGGGCCGGGCGGCGGCAGCAAGGCGGCGGCGGTCCGTGCCGGGGTCCGGAAATGTTCACCTATCCGAGTGGTCGCGGGTGCGGGAAACCCGCCGGGCAGGCGGCGGCACCGGGTGAATCACGGGGCGCCGGGTGGACGCCCCCGACCCCACCACCCGGGACTCGAAAGGGGACGCCCGCACGTATCCTGAAGGCCCGCCAGGAGGCGCCAGAGCCTCCGCGGGACACCGAGTCGAAGAAGTCCGGAAGAGAGCGGCCAGCCATGCGCGTCTACGTCCCCCTGACCCTCCCCGGGCTTGCCGAGGCGCACCGGACGGGCGAGCTGGGGACCGGTCCCTTCGCCGCCTACGCCGTCACGCCGGCGCTGCGCGAGTGGTACCTCTCCGACGACATGGAGGAACTGGAGTACGCCGCGCTCAACCGGGCCGCGCTGGCCTCCCTGCGGCTGCTGGCAGCCGACCCGGACGCGATGCGGCGCCGGGTCGTGGTCGCCGTGGACGTCCCCGACGGCACGGCGGCGGCCGACCCGGACCGCGGGCTCGACCCGGCGGCGCTGGGCGAGGTCCGGGTGACCGGGACGGTGGCGCTGGCCAGGGCGGCCTCGGTGCACGTCGACTCCGACGACGCGGAGGAGGACGTGACGGCGGCGGCCGGGGCGCTGAAGGCGGCGGACGGCGGGGACGACGACGCGCAGTTCGTCGTGGACGGGGCCGAGGACCACGAACTGCTCTGGTACGCCACGCAGGAGATCCCGAACCTGGTCGGGTTCGGCGGCTGAGCCGGGCCGGCGAGGGCCGGTCGGGGCCGGTCGGGCGGCTGTGACCTGCGGTGATGTGCCGGTGGTCTTGATTGTCAGTGGTGGCGGGTAGCGTTTTTGGCATGGGGAAGCACGAAAGCGCACACATTGTCTGGGACTGGAACGGGACGCTGTTCCACGACAACGACGCGATCATCGGGGCGACGAACGCGGCCTCGGCCGAGCTGGGCCTGGCGCCGATCACGCTGGAGCAGTACCGGGCGCTGTACTGCGTACCGGTGCCGAAGTTCTACGAGCGGCTGATGGGGCGGCTTCCGACGGAGGCGGAGTGGGTGGTCATGGACGAGATCTTCCACCGCTACTACGCCGAGCACCGGGGCCGGTGCGGGCTGACCGAGGGGGCGGCGGAGCTGCTGGCCGGGTGGCGGTCGGCGGGGCGCAGCCAGTCGCTGCTGAGCATGTACGTGCACGACGAACTGGTTCCGCTGGTGCGGGGGTTCGGCATCGAGCCGCACTTCGTACGGGTGGAGGGGCGGACCGGGCCGTCGGGGGGCAGCAAGGCCGAGCACATGGTGCGGCATCTGCGGCAGCTGGCGGATGTGAAGCCCGGGCGGACCGTGGTGATCGGGGACGCGGCGGATGACGCGGTGGCGGCGCATGCGGTGGGCGCGAAGGCGGTGCTGTACACCGGGGGGTCACACGGGAGAGCGAGTCTTGAGGAGGCCGGGGTGCCGGTCGTGGACTCGCTGGCGGAGGCGGTCGAGGAGGCGGAGCGACTGGTGGCGTGAGCCGGTGCCGGTGGGCCGGGGGTGGGGTCGCTTACCGGCGCTTGCAGGGTGCCGCTGCGCCCACCCGTGCCGCCCTGCGGCACGCCTGCCCGCAGCTATGACGTGCCCCGTAAGGGGCGCGGGGAACTGCGCGATCAGCCCCCACCCGCCCGCGCTGTCAAGACCTATCCTCAGCCACCCTCAGCCCCCATGTAGGCCAGGCCAGCGCGGCGTCCCTGTGCAGAACGTCAAAGTTCCACCCCCTCTTTTGTACACATACGGCTCATGACGGCCCCCCGGTAGGGAGCGATAGCCTTGGTGGCGTGATCAGCGCGATAGTTCGCGGGGGCATCGGTGCCCCTGCCCTGCGCCCGGTTTGCACGGAGCACCTCCGTGACCGGGCGGCGGTCGCTGGTCTTCCCGGGCGGAGGGGGCCGCTGGCGGCCCTGGCAGGAGCGCTGCCGAGAGCAGCATCACACCTGCCGAGCAGCTCAAATATGGCTCAATACCCCCCGCTCGTCTCCCCATGCGGCATAGCGTCGAAGCAGACCGGAGAACCCGGCCGTGGCGTCGAGCCGCAGTGGGAAGAGCCCGTACTTCCTTCTACGTCACGCAATGGCGCGCGACAGGAGCCAGAGGACCATGCAGACCAAGCTGGACGAAGCCAAGGCCGAGCTGCTCGATCGGGCCGCCCGGGTAGCTGAGAACAGCCCGGCCGGGGGGCACCTACCGACTGGGACGACGGGAGAGGCGGACCATGAGTCCGTCTTCGCGTTCCTCCAGCGCTACTACCTGCACACCGCACCGGAGGACCTCGCCGACCGCGACCCGGTCGACGTCTTCGGCGCCGCCGTCTCGCACTACCGTCTCGCCGAGACCCGTCCGCAGGGCACCGCGAACGTCCGGGTCCACACCCCGACCGTCGAGGAGAACGGGTGGACCTGCAGCCACACCGTGGTGGAGGTCGTCACCGACGACATGCCCTTCCTCGTGGACTCGGTCACCAATGAGCTGACCCGGCAGGGGCGCGGCATCCACGTCGTGATCCACCCCCAGTTCGTCGTCCGCCGCGACCTCACCGGCAAGCTGATCGAGGTGCTGCCCACCCCGCCCGCCGACGAGGACCTGCCGCACGACACGCACGTCGAGTCCTGGATCCACGTCGAGATCGACCGGGAGACCGACCGCGCCGACCTCAAGCAGATCACCGCCGACCTGCTCCGGGTGCTCTCCGACGTCCGTGAGGCCGTCGAGGACTGGGAGAAGATGCGGGAGGGCGCGGTCCGCGTCGCCGAGGAACTCGGCGAGGAGCCGGTGCCCGCCGACCTGCCGCGTCCCGAGGTCGAGGAGGCCCGCGAGCTGCTGCGCTGGCTGGCCGCCGACCACTTCACCTTCCTCGGCTTCCGCGAGTACCAGCTGCGCGGGGACGACTCGCTCGCCGCCGTGCCCGGCACCGGCCTCGGCATCCTGCGCTCCGACCCGCAGCACGCCGGCGAGGAGGGCCACCCGGTCAGCCCCTCCTTCGAGCGGCTCCCTGCCGACGCGCGCGCCAAGGCCCGCGAGCACAAGCTCCTCGTCCTGACCAAGGCGAACAGCCGGGCGACCGTGCACCGGCCGTCGTACCTGGACTACGTCGGCGTCAAGAAGTTCGACGCGGACGGCAACGTGGTGGGTGAGCGGCGCTTCCTGGGACTGTTCTCGTCCGCCGCCTACACCGAGTCGGTGCGCCGGGTGCCGGTCGTCCGCCGCAAGGTCGACGCCGTGCTGGAGCGGGCGGGCTTCTCGCCCAACAGCCACGACGGCCGCGACCTGATGCAGATCATGGAGACCTACCCGCGCGACGAGATGTTCCAGACCCCGGTCCCGGAGCTGGAGTCGATCGTCACGAGCGTGCTCTACCTCCAGGAGCGCCGCCGGCTGCGGCTGTACCTGCGCCAGGACGAATACGGCCGTTACTACTCGGCCCTCGTCTACCTCCCGCGCGACCGCTACACCACCGGCGTCCGGCTGAGGATCATCGACATCCTGAAGGAGGAGCTCGGCGGCACCAGCGTCGACTTCACGGCCTGGAACACCGAGTCGATCCTCTCCCGGCTGCACTTCGTCGTCCGCGTCCCGCAGGGCACCGAGCTGCCCGAGCTGTCCGACGCCGACAAGGACCGCATCGAGGCCCGGCTGGTCGAGGCGGCCCGCTCCTGGGCCGACGGCTTCGCCGAGGCGCTCAACGCCGAGTGCGGCGAGGAGCGTGCGGCCGAGCTGCTGCGCCGTTACACGAACTCCTTCCCCGAGGGCTACAAGGCCGACCACACCCCGCGCGCGGCGGTCGCCGACCTGGTCCACCTGGAGCGGCTCACCGAGGAGCCGGGCAACGACTTCGCGCTCAGTCTCTACGAGCCGGTGGGCGCGGCCCCCGGCGAGCGCCGGTTCAAGATCTACCGCAAGGGCGCGGCGATCTCCCTGTCGGCGGTGCTGCCGGTCCTCAACCGGCTGGGCGTCGAGGTGATCGACGAGCGGCCGTACGAACTGCGCTGCACGGACCGGACGACCGCGTGGATCTACGACTTCGGGCTGCGCATGCCGAAGGTGCCCGGCGGCGGCAACGGCGACTACCTGGGCGACGACGGCCGGGAGCGTTTCCAGGACGCGTTCGCGGCGACCTGGACCGGCCTGGCGGAGAACGACGGCTTCAACGCGCTGGTGCTGAGCGCCGGGCTGAGCTGGCGGCAGGCGATGGTGCTGCGGGCGTACGCCAAGTACCTGCGGCAGGCCGCCTCCACGTTCAGCCAGGACTACATGGAGACCACGCTCCGCAACAACGTCCACACCACCCGGCTGCTCGTCTCCCTGTTCGAGGCGCGGATGTCGCCGGACCGGCAGAAGGCCGGCCTGGAGATCACCGACGCCCTCCTCGAAGAGCTGGACGCGGCCCTGGACCAGGTGGCGAGCCTCGACGAGGACCGCATCCTGCGCTCCTTCCTGACCGTCATCAAGGCGACGCTGCGCACCAACTTCTTCCAGGAGACGGTCGACGGCACACCGCACGCCTACGTCTCCATGAAGTTCGACCCGCAGGCCATCCCCGACCTCCCGGCGCCTCGCCCGGCGTTCGAGATCTGGGTGTACTCGCCGCGCGTCGAGGGTGTGCACCTGCGCTTCGGCAAGGTCGCGCGCGGCGGTCTGCGCTGGTCCGACCGGCGTGAGGACTTCCGCACCGAGATCCTCGGCCTGGTCAAGGCGCAGATGGTGAAGAACACCGTCATCGTGCCGGTCGGCGCCAAGGGCGGCTTCGTCGCCAAGCAGCTGCCCGACCCGGGCGTGGACCGCGACGCGTGGCTGGCCGAGGGCATCGCCAGCTACAAGACGTTCATCTCGGCGCTGCTCGACATCACCGACAACATGGTGGCCGGCGACGTCGTGCCCCCGCAGGACGTGGTCCGGCACGACGAGGACGACACCTACCTGGTGGTCGCGGCCGACAAGGGCACGGCGACGTTCTCCGACATCGCCAACGAGGTGGCCGGCAGCTACAACTTCTGGCTCGGCGACGCCTTCGCCTCCGGCGGCAGCGCCGGCTACGACCACAAGGGCATGGGCATCACCGCGCGCGGCGCCTGGGAGTCCGTGAAGCGGCACTTCCGGGAGCTGGGCGTCGACACCCAGACCGAGGACTTCACGGTCGTCGGCATCGGTGACATGTCCGGTGACGTGTTCGGCAACGGCATGCTGCTGTCCGAGCACATCCGCCTGGTCGCCGCCTTCGACCACCGGCACATCTTCATCGACCCGAACCCGGACGCGGCCACCGGCTACGCCGAGCGCCGCCGCCTGTTCGACCTGCCCCGCTCCAGCTGGGGCGACTACAACACCGACCTGCTCTCACAGGGCGGCGGGATCTTCCCGCGCAGCGCCAAGGCCATCCCGGTCAACGGCCACATCCGCGAGGCCCTCGGCATCGAGGACAAGGTCACCAAGCTGACCCCGGCCGAGCTGATGAAGGCGATCCTGAAGGCCCAGGTCGACCTGTTGTGGAACGGCGGCATCGGCACCTACGTCAAGGCGTCGACCGAGTCCAACGCGGACGTCGGCGACAAGGCCAACGACGCCATCCGCGTCGACGGTGCCGACCTGCGCGTCAAGGTCGTCGGCGAGGGCGGCAACCTGGGCCTGACCCAGCTCGGCCGGATCGAGTTCGCCCGCCAGGGCGGCAAGATCAACACCGATGCCATCGACAACAGCGCCGGCGTGGACACCTCCGACCACGAGGTGAACATCAAGATCCTGCTCAACGGCGTGGTCGCGGACGGCGACATGACGGTCAAGCAGCGCAACAAGCTGCTCGCCGAGATGACCGACGAGGTCGGCGCCCTGGTGCTGCGCAACAACTACGCGCAGAACGTGGCGATCGCCAACGCCCTCGCCCAGTCCGGGGACATGCTCCACGCCCAGCAGCGGTTCATCCGCCACCTGGTCAGGGAAGGCCATCTCGACCGGGCTCTCGAGTTCCTGCCCACCGACCGCCAGATCCGCGAGCGCATCGGCACCGGCCAGGGCCTGACCGGCCCGGAGACGGCCGTCCTGCTGGCGTACACGAAGATCACGGTCGCCGACGAGCTGCTGGCCACCACGCTGCCGGACGACCCGTATCTGAGCAGCCTGCTGCACGCCTACTTCCCGACGGCCCTGCGCGAGCGGTTCGCCGCCGCGCTCGCCACCCATCCGCTGCGCCGCGAGATCACCACCACGGTCCTGGTCAACGACACCGTCAACACCGGTGGCACGACCTACCTGCACCGGCTGCGCGAGGAGACCGGGGCCTCCCTGGAGGAGATCGTCCGGGCGCAGACCGCGGCCCGCGCGATCTTCCGCTCGGCCCCGGTGTGGGACGCGGTCGAGGAGCTGGACAACAAGGTCGACGCGGCCGTCCAGACCCGGATCCGGCTGCACTCCCGCCGCCTGGTGGAGCGCGGCACCCGCTGGCTGCTCAACAACCGGCCGCAGCCGCTCCAGTTGCTGGAGACCGTCGACTTCTTCTCCGAGCGGGTCGAGCAGGTCTGGCAGCAGCTGCCGAAGCTGCTGCGCGGCGCGGACCTGGAGTGGTACCAGCACGTGTACGACGAGCTGTCCGGCTCGGGTGTGCCCGGCGAGGTCGCCACCCGGGTGGCCGGGTTCTCCTCGGCCTTCCCGGCGCTGGACATCGTCTCGGTGGCCGACCGCACGGGCAAGGAGCCGCTGGAGGTCGCCGAGGTCTACTACGACCTCGCCGACCGGCTCGGCGTCACCCAGCTGATGGACCGCATCATCGAGCTCCCGCGCGCCGACCGCTGGCAGTCGATGGCCCGCGCGTCCATCCGCGAGGACCTGTACGCGGCCCACGCGCTGCTCACCGCCGACGTGCTCGCCGCGGGCAACGGCACGTCGACGCCCGAGCAGCGCTACCAGGCCTGGGAGCAGAAGAACACCGCGATCCTGGGCCGGGCCCGGACCACCCTGGAGGAGATCCGCAGCTCGGACTCCTTCGACCTGGCCAACCTCTCGGTGGCCATGCGGACGATGCGGACGCTGCTGCGCACGCACTCGTAGTCGTAGTCGTACGACAGGAGAGGCG
>NZ_JBSHBL010000108.1:0-29645 GCF_053611985.1 Streptomyces sp. NPDC054770 | reverse complement strand
CCGCAGCGCTGATCCGCGCTGCGGGCCCCGCCGCAGAGGCGGTTGAAGAACCGACTACTTGCTTGCGTCAACAAGCTTTTCACTGACAGAATCGGCGGCACCCCATCGCCTCCGCGGAAGACACGATCATGAGCTCTTCGAGGGACTACGACTTCGTCATCGTCGGCGCCGGCACGGCGGGAAGCGTTCTCGCATCACGACTGTCCGAGGATCCCGCGGTCAGCGTCCTGCTTCTCGAAGCCGGGGCGGAACGGCCGCTGGACCTGATGTCGGTACCGGCCGCGTGGCCCGCGCTGATAGGCAGCAGCGCCGACTGGGGCGGCCTCAGCACCGAGCAGGGCTTCACCGGCACGGCGATCCCCCTGCCCCGGGGCCGGGGGCTGGGCGGCTCCTCCAGCATCAACGGGATGAACTTCCTCAGGGGCCACCGCTCCAGCTACGACCGCTGGCCCGAGCAGGGCGCCAAGGGCTGGGGTTACGACGACCTGCTGCCGTTCTTCAAGAGGAGCGAGAACGCCCCGGGACGCGACGGCGCCGTCCGCGGGACGGGCGGTCCGCTGACGCTGGAACCCCTCGCCGAACCCAGTCCGCTGATCACGGCATGCATCGAAGCAGCCGTGGAGGCAGGACACCGCAGGGTCACGGACGTCAGCGCCGGTCTGGAGATCGGCTTCGGCCGGCCCGACAACAACATCGTCGGCGGTGTTCGCCAGAGCGCGGCCGACGCCTACCTCCGGCCGTACCTCGACCGGCCCAACCTGGACGTGGTCTCCGGTGTCCTGGTGCGGCGCCTGCAGATCACCGACGGCCGCTGCACCGGGGTCGAGTACACCGACGGAGACCGGCCGGTCTCGGTGGGGTGCGGCCGGGAGGTCGTCCTCTGCGCGGGTGCGATCGGATCGCCGCAGTTGCTGATGCTGTCCGGCATCGGCCCGCAGGCGCATCTGCGCGAGGCCGGAGTGACGCCCGTGCTGGATCTGCCGGGGGTGGGAGCCAACCTCCAGGACCACCCGATGTCCACCCTCACCTACACCGCCGGGCGGACCGTCCCCGTCATACCCGGCAACCCGCCCGGGGAAGCCCTGGGACTGCTCCGCACGGACCCCTCGCTGGACCTGCCCGACATCCAGGTCATCTTCCTCAGCGGCCCCCTGTGCGCCCCCTCGCTGACCGGCCCCGACGAGGGTTACACGATCGCCTTCTCCCTGATGAACCCGCAGAGCCGCGGCACCGTCCGCCTCGCCGGCCCGGACGCGGACACACCGCCCCTGGTCGACCCGGACTACTTCGCCGACGAGCGCGACGTCGCCGCGATGCTCGCCGGTCTGCGGATGGCCCGGGAGATCGGGCAGGCGGACGCGCTGGCACCCTGGCGCGGCCAGGAGGCCCTCCCCGGGCCGGGCGTCGTCGACGGCGAGGCCGCCCGGGACTACCTGCGCCGGAGCCTCATGTGCTACTTCCACTACTCCGGCACGTGCCGGATCGGCACCGACGACATGGCCGTCGTCGACACCGAACTGCGGGTCCGGGGCATCGCCGGACTCCGGGTGGCCGACGCATCGGTCATGCCCTCGGTCGTCTCCGCCAACACCAACGCCACCGTCTACGGCATCGCGGAACGCGCGGCGGAACTGGTCGGACGGGCCTAGCGGCGCACTCGGCGCCTTCGAGGGGACGCCGGCCGCTCAGACCACCCGTTCGCCCCGCCGCCACACCCCGCTGACCAGCGGCACGCCGGGGCGGTAGGCCAGGTGGACGTGGCTCGGGGCGTCGAGAAGGAGCAGGTCGGCACGGGCACCCGGGGTCAGGCGGCCGATGTCGTCCCTTCTCAGCGCCGCCGCGCCGCCTGCCGTGGCCGACCAGACCGCCTCGTCGGGGGTCATGCGCATGTCCCGGACGGCCAGGGCGATGCAGAACGGGACGGAGGAGGTGAAGGACGAGCCCGGGTTGCAGTCGGTGGAGAGGGCGACCGTCACGCCGGCGTCGAGGAGACGGCGGGCGTCGGGCCATTCGGCGCGGGTGGAGAACTCGGCGCCGGGCAGGAGGGTGGCGACGGTCCGGCCGCTCGCCAGGGCGTCCACGTCGGCGTCCGTGAGGTGGGTGCAGTGGTCGGCGCTGGCCGCGTCGAGCTCGACGGCGAGCTGCACGCCGGGACCGTAGGAGAGCTGGTTGGCGTGGATGCGGGGGTGCAGGCCCTTCGCCCTGCCCGCCGTGAGGATCGCGCGGGCCTGGTCGCCGTCGAAGGCGCCCTTCTCGCAGAAGACGTCGATCCAGCGGGCGTGCGGGGCGCAGGCGTCCAGCATCTCGCCGGTGACCAGGGAGACGTAGGCCGCCGGGTCGTCCGCGTAGTCCGGGGAGACGATGTGGGCGCCGAGGTAGGTGACCTCGTCGGTGTGGGCGGCGGCGATGCGCAGTGCCCGCGCCTCGTCGGCGACCGTCAGGCCGTAGCCGGACTTCGTCTCGAAGGTGGTGGTTCCCTGGCGGAGGGCCTCCGCGAGGTGGTGCGTGAGGTTCGACTCCAGCTCCGCGTCCGTGGCCGCCCGGGTCGCCGCCACCGTGGTGCGGATGCCGCCCGCGGTGTAGGACCGGCCGGACATGCGGGCGTTGAACTCCTGGGTGCGGTCGCCCGCGAAGACCAGGTGGGAGTGGGAGTCCACGAAGCCCGGCAGCACCGCCCGGCCGCCCGCGTCGACCCGATTGTCAGTGGCGGGTGCTTTGCTGGATTCACCGGTCCACGCGACGCGGTCGCCCTCGATGACGACGGCGGCGTCCTGGACCAGACCGAGAGGGGAGTTGTCACCGAGGGAGGGGTCGTTGGTGACCAGCGCGGCGATGTTGGTGATGACGGTGCTGCTGCTCATGGTGTCCTCGTGGGTGGTCGTCAGGCGCGAAGGGCTTCGACGGCCCGCGCGAGGGCCTGGGGCACATCGGGTACGAGGGTGTGCGCGCCGTCCCGTACGACATGACGGCCCGCGACGACCGTGTGCCGTACGTCGGCCGCCGTCGCGGCGAATACGGCCGTCTCGGCGCCGAGCCGCGGTACCGGCCCCGCGGTTCTGACGGAGTCCAGCGCGATCGTCGTCAGGTCGGCGAGCATGCCGGTCTCGATGGTGCCGGCGTCGTCCCAGCCGAGGGCGGCGTGGCCGTCGGCGGAGGCGGCGCGCAGCAGGGCGGCGGCCGTCCAGTGGCCCCGGGCGCGGGTGCGCAGCCGCTCGTTCAGCTCCATCGCGCGTGCCTCTTCGAGCAGGTCGATGACGGCGTGGCTGTCGGAGCCGAGGGAGAGCGGCGAGCCCGCGCGCTGCAGGGCGACGGCCGGTCCGATGCCGTCGGCCAGGTCCCGCTCGGTGGTCGGGCACATGCAGGTGCCGGTGCCGGAGCCGCCGAGCAGGGCGATGTCCTCGTCGGTGAGGTGGGTGTTGTGGACACCCGTGGTGCGCGGTCCGAGGACGCCGTGGTCGGCGAGCAGCCGGGTGGGGGTGCGGCCGTGGGCGGCCTGGCAGGCGTCGTTCTCCGCCGTCTGCTCGGACAGGTGCACATGCAGCGGGGCCCGCCGCCGCTCGGCCCAGCCGGCCACGGTCGCCAGCTGCCCGGCGGGCACGGCCCGTACCGAGTGGATCGCCGCCCCGATCCGTGCGTGATCCCGTTCCTTGAGAACTGAACAGCGTTCGGCCCAGGCCTCCGCGCTGCCGTCGGAGAAGCGCAGCTGGTGGGCGTTGGGCGGCTCGCCGAAGCCGCTGGACAGGTAGGCGGTGTCGAGGAGGGTGATCCGGATCCCGGCGTCGGCGGCCGCCGCGATCAGCGCCTCGCCCATGGCGTTGGGGTCGGCGTACGGGGTGCCGCCGGGGGCGTGGTGGACGTAGTGGAACTCACCGACACAGGAGACGCCGGCCAGCGCCATCTCGGCGTACACCGCGCGGGCGAGCGCGTGGTAGGTGTCCGGGGTCAGGCCGTCGGCGAAGGAGTACATCAGCTCGCGCCAGGTCCAGAAGGTCCCGGAGCCGACCTGGACGGTGCCGCGCAGGGCGCGGTGGAAGGCGTGCGAGTGGGTGTTCGCCAGGCCGGGGAGGGTGAGGCCGCGCAGCACCTCGGCCCCGGGCGGCGGCGCGGGCACCTCGGTGCGCACCGCCGTGATCCGCCCGTCGGCCACCTCCACGGCGACGCCCGGCTCGACGTGCGTGTCCAGCCAGGCGTACTCCAACCAGTACGTCGTCCGTGTCGTCACCCGCGGGCCAGCCCTTCCAGTACGTCGGCGAGCGCGCTCACCCCGGCCACGCAGTCGTCCTCGGCCGCGAACTCGGCCGGGGAGTGCGAGACACCGGTGGGGTTGCGCACGAACAGCATGGCGGTCGGGATGCTCCCCGAGAGGATCCCGGCGTCGTGTCCGGCACCGGTACCCAGGACGGGCACGGTGAGACCGGTGTCCCGGCCGAGAATGCGCCCGAGTTCGTCCCGCAGGGCGTGGTCGAACTCGACGACCGGGGTGAAGGACTCGCGGACCACGTCGAGGTCGATGCCGTGCGCCTGCGCGTACTCCCGGGCCGCCTTCTCGATGCCGCCGACGACGGTGTCGAGGGTGGCCTGGTCGGCGGCGCGGGAGTCGAGCCAGCCGCGCACCAGGGAGGGGATGGCGTTGACGCCGTTCGGCTCGACGGCGATCTTGCCGAAGGTGGCGACGGCACCGGCGAGTTCGGCCTCGCGGCGGGCGGCGAGCACGGTCTCGGCGTACGACAGCATGGGGTCGCGCCGGTCCACCAACCGGGTGGTGCCGGCGTGGTTGGCCTCGCCGCGGAAGTCGAACCGCCAGCGTCCGTGCGGCCAGATGGCACTGGCGATGCCGATCCGGTCCCCGGACAGGTCCAGCGCCCGGCCCTGTTCGACGTGCAGTTCGACGAAGGCGCCGATGCGCGCGAGCCGCTCGGGGTCGGGACCGATGGCGTCGGGGTCGTAACCGGCGGCTTCCATGGCCTGCGGGAGCGTGATCCCGTCCCCGTCGGTGAGCCGGTGGGCCTGCTCGACGGTCAGGTGCCCCGAGGTCAGCCGGGACCCGACACAGGCGAGCCCGAACCGGGCGCCCTCCTCGTCACCGAAGTTGACGATGGCGAGGGGCCGGCTGAACTCGACGCCCTTCCCCCGGAGTTCGTCGAGCGCGGCGAAGGAGGACACGACACCGAGGGGCCCGTCGAAGGCGCCGCCGTCCGGCACCGAGTCCAGGTGCGACCCGGTGACGACGGCGTTCCCGGCATCCGGATCCCCGAGCCAGGCCCACTGGTTCCCGTTCCGGTCGACCTCGTAGCCCAGCCCGCGCCCCTCGGCCTGCTCCCTGAACCAGTCCCGGCACTCGGCATCGGCCCCGCTCCAGGCGAACCGCCGGTACCCGCGGGACTCGGCATGCCGCCCGACGGGCAGCAGCTCCCGCCACATGGCGTGAAAGGAGCCCGCACTCCGTACCGGCTGCGAGCCCTCGCCCCGCACAGGCTGCACAGCCTGTGGGCCCTCGCCCCGACCAGGCTGTGGGCCCTCACCCCGTCCAGCCTGTGGGCTCTCACCCCGTACAGGCTGTGGGCCCTCGCTCCGTACAGGCTGTGGGCCCTCGCTCCGTACAGGCTGTGGGCAGTCGTTCCGCAGGGCGGAACGGGTGGGCACAGCCGAAGCGGCAGACGGCGACGAGAGCTCAGCCCCCACCGGAGCGCTGCCGCCGGGTCCCCCCTCACGGGCATTCACGCGTCGCCACCCTCGCGCATCGGCACCCGGACGCCCCGCTCGTCGGCGACCGACTCCGCGATGTCGTAGCCCGCGTCGACGTGGCGGATGACGCCCATGCCGGGGTCGTTCGTCAGCACCCGGCGGATCTTCTCGCCGGCGAGCTTCGTGCCGTCGGCCACGGTCACCTGCCCGGCGTGGATGGACCGGCCCATGCCGACCCCGCCGCCGTGGTGGATGGAGACCCAGGACGCCCCCGAGGCCACGTTGACCATCGCGTTCAGCAGCGGCCAGTCGGCGATCGCGTCGGAGCCGTCCAGCATGGCCTCCGTCTCACGGTACGGAGAGGCCACGGAGCCGCAGTCGAGGTGGTCGCGGCCGATGGCCAGCGGTGCGGCCAGCTCGCCGCTCGCCACCATGTCGTTGAACCGCTCGCCGGCCTTGTCCCGCTCGCCGTAGCCGAGCCAGCAGATGCGGGCGGGCAGGCCCTGGAAGTGGACCCGCTCGCCGGCCAGCTTGATCCAGCGGTGCAGGGACTCGTTCTCCGGGAAGAGGTCGAGGATCGCCTTGTCGGTCTTGGCGATGTCGGAGGCCTCGCCGGACAGGGCGGCCCAGCGGAAGGGGCCCTTGCCCTCGGAGAAGAGCGGGCGGATGTAGGCGGGGACGAAGCCCGGGAAGGCGAACGCCCGGTCGTATCCGGCCAGTTGCGCCTCGCCGCGGATGGAGTTGCCGTAGTCGAAGACCTCGGCGCCGGCGTCCATGAAGCCGACCATGGCCTCGACGTGCCGGGCCATGGACTCGCGGGCCCGCGTGGTGAAGCCGGCCGGGTCCTTGGCGGCGGCGTCGGCCATGTCCTCGAAGGCCACCCCGACCGGCAGGTACGCCAGCGGGTCGTGTGCCGAGGTCTGGTCGGTGACGATGTCGATGGGGGCGTTCATCGCGAGCAGCTGGGGCACCAGGTCGGCCGCGTTGCCGAGGACGCCGATGGACAGCGGGCGGCGGGCGTCGCGGGCCTCGGTCGCCAGCTGGAGGGCGTGGTCCAGGCTGTCGGCCTTCACGTCCAGGTAGCGGTGCTCGATGCGGCGCTCGATGGCGCGCGGGTCGCAGTCGATGCAGATCGCGACGCCGTCGTTCATGGTGACGGCGAGCGGCTGGGCGCCGCCCATGCCGCCGAGGCCGGCGGTGAGGGTGATGGTCCCGGCGAGGGTGCCGTTGAACTTCTTCGCGGCGACGGCGGCGAAGGTCTCGTAGGTGCCCTGGAGGATGCCCTGGGTGCCGATGTAGATCCAGGAGCCGGCGGTCATCTGGCCGTACATGGTCAGGCCGAGGGCCTCCAGGCGGCGGAACTCCTCCCAGTTGGCCCAGTCGCCGACGAGGTTGGAGTTGGCGATGAGGACACGCGGGGCCCACTCGTGGGTCTGCATCACGCCGACCGGGCGGCCGGACTGGACCAGCATGGTCTCGTCCTGCTTGAGGGTGCGCAGGGTGCGGACCATGGCGTCGAAGGAGCGCCAGTCGCGGGCGGCCTTGCCGGTGCCGCCGTAGACGACGAGCTTGTCGGGGTGCTCGGCGACCTCGGGGTCCAGGTTGTTCTGCAGCATCCGCAGGGCGGCTTCCTGCTGCCATCCCAGGGCGCTCAGTTCCGTACCGCGCGGTGCTCGTACGGGGCGGGGTCCTGACATGGTCTGCCTCCTAGCGAATGCCGGCCAGTGTGATGTTCCTGCGGTTATTCACATCCTGGCTCGCTGAATAGAGCTAGTCAATACATCCGGACCGCCAGCGCGGCCGCGTTCCGGATGTTTGGCTGGACGTATGGGTCTCAAAGGTGCGGACAATGACATGTCGGGGGACGACGATGAACGGATCGGGCGGCGGGACGACGCCGTACGGGCGGCGGTGGAGCAGGGGCTGCTGGGGCCGGACGCGCCGATCGTAGGCCTGCTGGACGTGACGGGCATCCGCGCGTCGGCCGCGGAGCTGCGCCGGGCGTTCGAGGCGGTCGCGGCGCCCGGTACCGCGATCCTGCACGCCTTCGCGGTGAAGGCGAACCCCCTGGTTCCGGTGCTGCGGCTGCTGGTCGAGGCCGGCCTGGGCGCCGAGGTGGCCAGTGCGGGCGAGCTGGCGCTGGCCCGGGCGGCCGGGGTGCCGGCGGAGCGGACGGTGTTCGACGCGCCCGCGAAGACCGAGCCGGAGCTGCGCGAGGCGCTGGCGCTGGGCGTCGCCGTGAACGCGGACAACCCGCAGGAGCTCACCAGGATCGACGCACTCCGGCACACCGCAGGACCCGCCGCCCCGCCGCTCGGGATCCGGGTGAACCCGCAGATCGGGGCCGGGACGATCGGGGCCACCTCCACCGCGACCGCGACCTCGAAGTTCGGGGTGGGGCTGCGGGACGCGGGGGCCCGGGAGTGGGTCGTACAGGCGTTCGTGGAGCGGCCGTGGCTGACGCGGCTGCACGCGCACGTCGGCTCGCAGGGGATCCCGCTGTCGCTGCTGGCGCGGGGCGTGGCGGAGACGTACGCGCTGGCCGAGGAGATCAACGCGCGGGTCGGACGGCGGCAGGTCGACACCCTCGACATCGGGGGCGGGCTTTCGGTCGACTTCGCCTCGGAGGCGACGGAGCCGACGTTCGCGCAGTACGCGCGGCTGCTGGCGGAGGCGGTGCCGGGGCTCTTCGACGGGCGGTACGGGCTGGTGACCGAGTTCGGCCGGTCGCTGCTGGCCCGGCACGGCACGGTGCTGGCCCGGGTGGAGTACGCGAAGAGCTCCGGCGGCCGGCGGATCGCCGTGACGCACGCGGGGGTGCAGGTGGCGCCGCGGACGGTGTACGTGCCGGGGGCGTGGCCGCTCAGGATCGCCGCGTACGACGCGAAGGGGCGGCCCAAGGAGGGCGCGCCGGTGGTGCAGGACGTGGCGGGGCCGGCCTGTTTCTCGGGCGACCTGCTCGCCGAGGGGCGCGCGCTGCCGCCGCTGGAGCAGGGTGACCTCGCGGCGGCGCTGGACACCGGGGCGTACTACTTCGGCAGCCACTACTCCTACAACTCCCTTGCCCGGCCCGGAGTTTACGGCTTCGCACCGGACGGCGACGGGGGCCTGGCGTTCGCCGTCGTACGGGAGCCGCAGACGGTCGCCGAGGTCGTGGCCGAATCCGGAGGGGCGCACGCCGACGCGCTCACCACCCTGCGCGCAACCGAGAGCCGTTGAGACGCCTCGGAAAGCAGGGATCAACTGGTGTGAAAAGCAGCCCAGTTGACCAACGTTAGCCTGCCGGAAGCACGTTCCACTGGAAAATGCCAAAGGACTCACCCCTCCCGCACACGTTGCGTAGTGTCTGCGTCACTCAACCGGAGAGCCACGCGGCGGGAGGGGAGCCACGGTGCCCGGAATCGACGAGTGCTTACTCGAAGCGATGCGACTGCCCGGTGCCCGGGGCGCCGCGCTGGTCGACTGGACCAGCGGACTGGCCCTGGGCACGGTCGGGGAGGCGCCCGGCGGTGACCACGAGACCACCGCCGCGGAGGCCGCCGAACTGGCCCGGCTGGCCGCCGAGCACGGGGCGTTCAGCACGGAGGACGACGCCGATCTGAGCCCTCCGGTGGAGGACCTGATCGTCAGCAACCGGGACAGCTACCACCTGCTGCGGTTCGTGGTCACGTCCTTCGACGCCACGGTGTTCCTGCATCTGTGGCTGACCCGCGAGGACGGCAATCTCGCCCTCGCCCGGATCCGGCTCGGCGAGATGGCCGAGCGGCTGGTACTGGGATGACCGTGGTCGAAACGCCGCCGCCGCTGCCGGTCCGGGACCGGACGGCCCTGCACGAGAGAGCATCCGGCGCGCTCTCACCGATGCTGATACGCCTCGCCGAGGAGCGGGCCACCGGTGTCCTGGTCCGCGAGCACGGCACCCTGCACCTGGCCGAGGGCCGCGTGGTGCACGCCGAGAGCCCGTTCGCCCCCGGCCTCGACGTGCTCCTCACGGCCCACGGCACGCTCGACCCGGCGGCCTGGCCCTGGACCGACGACATACCCGCCGCCGTCCACCGGCTGCTCGCCGCCGACCTGCTCCCGCGAGGCGCCCTGGAGCTGTGCCGGCTCGGCGCCCTGTACGACGCCGGGTACTTCGCGCTGGCGCCCAGCAGCACCCCGGGCCGGTTCCGCTACGGCAGCACGGCCGCCGCCGGCCCGCTGCGCGCCGTGCCCGTCGCGGACCTGGAGCGCGAGACCCTGCGCCGCCGCGAACTGCTGCACCGCAGCTGGCCCGACCCGTCGGCGGACGGCGCCCCGCTGATCCGCGCCGACCCCCTCGCACCCCCGCCGGTCACCCCCCGGCAGCGGGCGGTCCTGGACCGGGTGGACGGCGTCCGCACGGCCCCGCAGATCGCCCGGGAGCTGGGCCGGCCGGCCTTCCACACGCTGGTGGACGTACGGCGGCTGGCGGCGGCCGGGCTCCTCGTGCCGAGGAACACCGCACCCGTCCCGCCCCTGATTCCCCCGGTCACCGACCCCGACATCGCGCTGCTGAAGAGGCTCAGGGATGCGCTGGAGGCCCTTTGAACGGCACCGCCCCGCCGAGAGGAGACAGCTGATGGCGGCAGAACCCGGCAGCTCCGACAGAGAGGCCGTCCTCGACGAACTGCGCCGGTTACGCACCCGGATGCCCCAGCTCACCGGCGCCCTCGCGGCCGGTGTCGACGGCCTGGTCGTCGCCCACGACTGCCCGGGCGTCGATCCGGAGGGCCTCGCCGCGCTCACCGCGGCCGAACTCGGTGTCGCGGTCCGGGTCGCCGACGCCACCGGCAAGGGCGAACTCAGGGAGCTGCTGGTGCGCGGCGAGGACGGCTATGTCGCCACCTATGCCGCCGGCCGCAGCGCCGTGCTCACCCTGCTCGCCGAGGACCGGGTGAACGTCGGCCGGCTCCACCTGGAAGGCCGCCGGGCCGCCGCCCGGATCGGCGAGATGGTCGACGCCGCCGAGGCCGCCGCCAAGGCCCTGCGCCCGGCCCGCAGCGCAGTCCCACGGACCAGAACCACGCGCACGCCACGCACCAGCACCACCACCGACGCGCGCACCGCAACCGACAGTTGAAAGGAACCAGAAAGTCATGGCCAACACCGAAACCGCCCTGAAAGAGTGCCTCACCTCCATCGAGGGCGCGACCGGCGTCGCGCTCGTCGACTACACCAGCGGGATGGCGCTGGGCACGATGGGCGGCAGCAAGACCTTCGACCTGAACGTGGCCGCGGCCGGCAACACGGACGTGATCCGCGCCAAGATGCGCACCATGGAGCACCTCGGCCTCAAGGGCGAGATCGAGGACATCCTGATCACGCTGTCCAACGCGTACCACCTGATCCGGCTGCTCAAGGGCCGGGGCGGCAACGGCCTCTTCCTCTACCTGGTGCTCGACGCCTCCCGCGCCAACCTGGCGATGGCCCGGCACCAGTTGAAGAAGGTCGAGGAGGACCTGGAGGTCTGACCGGACCTCACACCAGCGCCGCGGTGCGGCGGCGGGCCCCGCCCGGGGCCGCGTCGCCCGCCGCGATGCCGGTACCGCGGTAGCCCTTGACGGCCTTGCCGGCCGGGCGGCCGCCGCGCTGGTCGAGCCAGTCGACACGCAGCCACAGCAGTTGTCCGGCGGCCTTCTCCCGGCGGCCCAGCCAGGCCGCCTTCAGGCGCAGCCCGGTGCCGGTCCCGGCGAGCAGCAGGCCGCCGGCCGCGGGCACCGCGAAGCCGGAGCCGAGCGCCACGGCGAAGGCCAGCAGCAGCCACCAGCGGTGTCCCCGGCGCCAGTTCCGCACGGTCACCGCCCGGTCCTGGAGCACGTCGTGCTTGCCGGCCCGGGCGGCCCCGTGCACCAGCGCGGTGTACCGCTTGCGGCGGGTGAACGCCACGACGGCGGCGCCGATGATGAACAGCGCGGCTCCGGCCATGACACCGATCCGCCGCCCGGTGATCCCCGGGGGCAGCACCCCGACGCCCGCGGCGAACACCCCGGACCACCACAGCGGAGCGGCCCCGGCCCGTACGACCACGGCCACCCGGGCCAGGCCTTGCCCTCCTCGTGCCCCTCGTCCCGCACGCGCCATGTCCGCAGCCTCCTCGCCGGTCTCGGCCCAGTCCGTATGCCGGGACGCTAACCAGCGAACGTGAGACGAGCCTTAAAGGAACAGCCCGAAAACGTGGGTTCTGCTCTCAGGCGGCTCACATCTGCGGCTCGCATCTGGGGCTCACTCCACGAACAGCCCCCGTGCCGCCGCCCGGGTGTCGAACTCCTCCAGGCGGGCCTGCGCGTCCGGCAGGTCGTCGCACATCGCCTCCAGGAGCACCCGGCCCAGCAGCATCGGCGCGCACGCCGTGTCGAAGGCGAGCCCGGTGCCGACGGCGGCCGGCAGCAGCAGGTCGGAGACCTTGGCGACGGGCGCGAAGGCGGAGTCGGCGACGGTGACCACGGCCAGCCCGGCCTCCTTCGCGTAGCCGAGGGTGTCCACGACCTCGCGGGGATGCCGGGGCAGCGCGAAGCACAGCAGTGCGGTGGCGCCGGCCAGGACGGCCGCGTCGATGCGGTCGTGGATCATCGTGCCGCCCTCGTTGAGCAGCCGGACGTCCGGGTGCACCTTGGCGGCGAAGTAGGCGAAGCCGTACGCCTGCGAGGCGGCGGCTCGCAGGCCGAGGATCGGCAGCGGCCGGGACGCGGCCAGCAGCCGGCCCGCCTGCTGCACCGGGCGCGGGTCGGCGAGCACCTCGGCGAGGTGCCGGAGGTTCTCGATCTCGGCCTCGACGGCCTGCTGGTACTCGTTGTACGACCCGGAGCCGGCCGCCTGTTCGGCGGGGACCACCTCGCGCAGGTGCTTGCGCAGCGCCGGGTAGCCGTCGAAGCCGAGGGCGACCGCGAAGCGGGTGACGGAGGGCTGGCTGACCCCGGCGAGTTCGGCCAGCTCCACGCTGGACAGGAAGGGCACGTCGGCGGCGCGCCGCACCATGCTGTGCGCGATGCGCCGCTGGGTCGGCGTCAGCCGGTGCCCCTCGAAGAGCGCCTGCAACCGTGTTGCAGGGCTGTCGGTCACGTTCATGACGTGCTCCCCCTCCAGATGTCCGTGAACCGGTCGAGCAGCCCGGCCGCCGCCGTGACGTCGTCCGTGAGCGGCCGGTCGGCCGGGTCCGCCTCCAGCGCCGCCTCGGCGAGCTCCAGCGCCCTGCCCGCCCCGAGCCCGGGTTCGGGCCTCAGGTCGCGCTGGCGCAGCGCCCGTACGGCGGCGACGAGTTCGCAGCCGACCACCAGACGGTACGCACGGCAGGCGCGCAGCGTTTGACGGGCGGCGAGCGAGGCGAAACTGGCCTGCTCCTCGACGCCTCGGGAGAGTACAGCGTGCCCGAGGGAGGCGGGCGCGGAGAAGGCGCGCAGATCGCCGAGGGCGGCGCCGGCGGCGTACTCCAGGATCATCACGCCGGAGGAGGCGGGCTCCTGGTCGGCGAGGAAGGGGCGCAGCCGGGTGAAGGCCGGCTCGTTGAGGGAGGAGAGCCGGGAGGTGGACAGGCGGGCGACCTGGGTGACGGCGAGCCTGAAGTGGTCCAGGGCGAGGGCGAGCTGGGCCTGGTAGAAGCCGCCGTGGTGGTAGGCGGCCAGGTCCTCGGCGGAGATGAGGGGGTTCTCGGCGGCCGCGTTGATCTCGATGGCGAGGACCTGCTCCAGGGCGTCGGCGGCGTCGTGGGCCGGGCCGTGGATCTGGGGCAGGCAGCGGAAGCCGTACGGGTCCTGGATCCGGCCGAGCGGCGGGGTCGGCCGGTCGGCGGCGCCGATCAGCTCCCGCATCCGGCGCGCGACCTCGACGCTGCCGCGGTGCGGGCGGGCCGCGTGCACGGGCTCCGCGAACGCCTCGTGGGAGCCGTCGACGGCGAGCAGCGACAGGGCCGCCACCACCTGGGTGGCCTCGATCAGCCCGCGCAGTTCGTGCAGGGCGAGCGCGGACTGGCCCAGGGTGAGGGCGTTGCTGCTGATCAGGGCGAGGGCGTCGTTGTTGTCCAGCGGCTGGGGCTCGGGTGCCCCGGAGCCCCGCCAGGGGTGCTCCCCCACCAGCGCGAGGCCGACCTGGGCGAGCGCCGCGATGTCCCCGGTGCCGACCGAGCCGAACTCGTTGACCACCGGGTACGCGCCCGACTCCAGCGCCTCGCACAGGGCCGTCACGACACTGGGCCGCAGGCCCGCGCCGCCCGCAAGCAGCTGGTTGGCCCGGACCGCGAGCATCGCGCGCACCTGCCGGGCGGGCAGTTCGTCGCCGATCGCCCCGGCGTGGCTGCGCAGCAGCCGCAGTCCGTGTCCTGCGGCGGCCTCGGTGGGCACGTCCTCGTTCCGGTTGGCGCCGACGCCGGTGGAGCGGCCGTAGACGCGGCCGGTGGCGGCGATCTGCCGGGCGGCGTTCCAGGACTCCTCCGCGCGGCGCATCGCCTCGGTCCCCGGGACCGGGCGGGCGGTGCCGTCGGCGAGCCGCACGACGTCCTCGACACCCGTGCCGATGCCGTCGAGGACCACCAGGCCGGAATGCGTTGTTCCGGGAGTGTCCACGATACGAGACGACATCACGCCCAAACTCCCCTCAATCCGGACACTCGATCTTGCGTTGCGGTCATCCGTTACCTCGGATTAACGCGAGACCGTTGACAACCTATTCACCTAACGAGAACTCTGCATGACGTTATACAGCCGGGCAAGGGACATCTCATGATCCAGTTCGACGCGGTCCACAAGCGCTTCCCCAACGGCACGACAGCAGTAAACGATCTCTCCCTGGAGATGCCGGAGGGCGGGGTCACCGTCCTGGTCGGCTCCTCCGGTTGCGGCAAGACCACCACCCTGCGGATGATCAACCGGATGGTCGAGCCGACCTCCGGCACGATCAAGGTGAACGGCAGGGACGTCACCCAGCAGGACGCCGCCGAACTGCGCCGGTCCATCGGGTACGTCATCCAGCAGGCCAGCCTCTTCCCGCACCGCACGGTGCTGGACAACATCGCCACCGTCCCGCTGCTGCTCGGCTGGAACCGGAAGAAGGCCCGCGCCCGCGCCGCCGAACTCCTGGAGACCGTCGGCCTCGCCGCCGACGCCGGCAAGCGCTACCCGCACCAGCTCTCCGGCGGCCAGCAGCAGCGCGTCGGCGTCGCCCGCGCCCTCGCCGCCGACCCGCCGGTGCTGCTGATGGACGAGCCGTTCGGCGCCGTCGACCCGGTGGTGCGCACCCAGCTCCAGGACGAACTGATCCGGCTCCAGAAGGAGTTGAACAAGACGATCGTCTTCGTCACGCACGACGTCGACGAGGCCGTCCGGCTCGGCGACCGGATCGCGATCTTCCGCACCGGCGGCCACCTGGTCCAGATCGCCCCGCCCGCCGAACTGCTGGCCCGGCCCGCGGACGACTTCGTGGCCGACTTCCTCGGCGCGGAACGGGGCCTGAAGCTGCTGTCCCTGAAGACCCTCGCCGACGTCCCGCAGGGCCCGGCGCCCCGAAGCGGCGACTGGACCCTCGTCCTGGACCCGGCGGGCAAGCCCCTGCACTGGGCCGCGAAGGACGCCGAACTCCCCGTACGGCCGCTGACGGACGGCGACTCGCTGCTCGCGGCGCTGAACGAGTCGATCGCCTCCCCGACCGGACTGGTCGCCAGGGTCGACGCGGCCGGCGTCCTCACCGGCGTCTCGTCCCGCGACGACATCCACGTCCACGCCGGTCAGGCGCACAGCGCGGCCCGGGTGGTGGCGGCATGACCATCGACTGGTCGTGGATCGGCGACCACACCGACGACCTCACCAGCCTCACCCTCTCGCATCTCCAGGCGGCGCTGACCGCGGTCTTCTTCGGCCTGGTGATCTCGCTGCCGCTCGCGGTGGTCGCGCACCGGGTCCGCGCCCTGCGCGGCTTCCTGCTCGGCCTCTCCAACGTGCTCTTCACGATCCCGTCGATCGCGATCTTCGTGCTGCTGCTCCCGATCAGCGGCCTGACCCGCACCACGACCGTCATCGGCCTGACCGTCTACACGCTGGTCGTGCTGCTGCGGAACACGGTCGAGGGCCTGGACTCGGTCCCCGCGAAGACCAAGGAGGCGGCGAAGGCGATGGGCACCCGCCCGCTGCGCACGCTCCTCACCGTCGAACTCCCGCTGGCCCTCCCCGTGATCATGGCGGGCGTCCGGATCGCCACGGTCATGTCCATCTCGCTGGTGAGCGTCGCCACCTACATCGGCGACGGCGGCCTCGGCCAGCTCTTCACCGACGGCTTCCAGCGCGACTTCCCGACCCCGGTGATCGTGGGCGTGGTCCTCACGATCCTGCTCGCCGTGGTCGCGGACGCCCTGCTGGTGGCCCTCCAGTACGTCCTGACCCCGTGGCGGCGGAGGCGAGCCTGACATGTTCGAACTCTTCAAGAACCTCGGCACCTGGCTGACCAGCGGCTCCCAGTGGACCGGCTCCGACGGCATCGCGCACCGCCTCGCCGAGCACCTCCAGTACTCGCTGCTCGCGACCCTCATCGCGGCCGCGATCGGCCTCCCGCTCGGCCTGCTGATCGGCCACACCGGCAAGGGCGCGTTCGTCGCCATCAACCTGGCCTCCTTCGGCCGCGCCCTGCCGACCGTGGGCCTGGTCGTGCTCGTGTTCCTGGCGGGCGGTCTGTCGATGCTGCCGGTGTACGTCGCGCTGGTCGCCCTCGCCGTCCCGGCGATCGTCACCAACACCTACGCCGGCATGACCGCCGTCGACCCGGACGTGAAGGACGCCGCCCGCGGCCAGGGCATGCGCGGCCACCAGGTCCTCTTCCAGGTCGAGCTGCCGCTCGCGCTCCCCCTGATCATGACGGGCCTGCGCCTGGCGCTCATCCAGGTCGTGGCCACGGCCACCGTCGCCGCGTACGTCTCCTTCGGCGGCCTCGGCCGCTACGTCTTCGACGGCCTCGCCCAGCGCGACCTCGTCCAGGTGCTCGGCGGCGCGGTACTGGTCGCGGTCGTCGCCATCGTCCTCGACCAGCTCCTGAGCACCCTCCAGCGCTTCCTCTTCCGCCACCGCACTGCCTAGGGACCCCTCGATGAACCGACGCACTCTCCTCGGCGGCCTCTTCGCAGCGGCCTCCGTCCCCGCCCTCGCCGCCTGCTCAAGCGGCATCACCTCCCTGAACGAGGGGAGCGGCTCGACCGCCGGCGGCGGCTCCAGCAAGGGCGGCATCACCATCGGCACCGCCAACTACACCGAGAACCAGGTGCTCGGCTACCTCTACGCGGCCGTGCTCCAGAAGGCCGGCGTGAAGGTGAAGGTCCGCCCGAACCTCGGCACCCGCGAGATCGTGATCCCCGCGCTCAAGGCCGGCGACATCGACCTGCTGCCCGAGTACCAGGGTGCCCTCCTCAACTACCTCGCCCCGAAGGACACCTCCGACGAGCCGGGCACCATGCAGAACGCGCTCACCCTGGCGCTGCCCGCCGGCCTCCAGGTGCTGCCGTACGGGCAGGCGGCCGACTCCGACTGCTTCGTCGTGACCCGGGCGACCGCGCAGAAGTACGGCCTGACCTCCCTCGCCGACCTGGCCAAGGAGAACGGCAAGCTGGTCATCGGGGCCGCGCCCGAGGTGAAGAAGCGCCGGGTGGGCGCGGTCGGTCTGCAGGAGGTGTACGGCGTCCGGTTCAAGGAGTTCAAGTCGCTGGACTCGGACGGGCCGCTGGTCAAGGGCGCGCTGAAGAAGGGCGACGTGGACGTGGCGAACCTGTTCACCACCGACACCGACATCGCGGCCAACGGCTGGGTGGTGCTGACCGACCCCAAGAACCTCGTCCCCAGCCAGCGCATCGTCCCGCTGATCGCCGACCGCAAGGCCGACGACACCGTCCGCAAGGCCCTCGCCCGGCTCGGCAACACCCTCACCACCGAGCAGCTCACCCAGCTCAACAGCCAGGTCGACAACGACAAGAAGGACCCGGAGGACGTGGCGGCCGCGTACGCGAAGCAGCACGGGCTGGCCTGACCGCCGATCACCGGCCACCGGCCACGGCCACCGGCTCGGTATCGCGCGGGCGATGATCCGCCCAAGAGCCGTTAAACCAGTACCCAGTGTAACGTTTCCGCCGCGTAGAGTGATGAGAACCATCAGCGCCAGCACCTGAGGAAGCGTCATGGCCTCGAACCCCAGGGCTCTTCCGACGGCCACCGCCGTCGGTGCGCCGGCCGTCGCCCTCTCGTCGGCGGCCGTCGTCCCCGACTCGGCGAGCGCGGCCCTCGACGAACTGCTCCAGGGCAACCGGCGGTACGCCACCGGCCGCTCCCGCCACGGCCGGGCGGCCGCCCCGCACCCGTTCGCGGTGGTGCTCGGCTGCGTCGACTCCGCCGCCACCCCGGAACTGGTCTTCGACCAGGGCCTCGGCGACCTGCTGTGCATAAGGACGGCCGGGCAGGTGCTGGACGAGGCGGTGCTCGGTTCCCTCCAGTACGGCGTGCAGGAGCTGCGCGTCCCGCTGGTCGTGGTGCTCGGTCACGAGGGCTGCGGGGCCGTCGCCGCCACCCTCGCCCGGCTGCGCACCGGCGCGCCCGTCCCCGGTCACCTGGAACTCCTCGCCAAGGAGATCGCACCGGCCGCCCTGCGCACCAGGGCGCTGCCCGGCGACTGGGCCGAACACACCATGCGGGCCCAGACGGTGTGGGCGCGGGACGCGATCCGGGCGGACCCCGGGTTCGCGGGAGCATCGGTGGTGGCGGCCCGCCTCGACACCGGCAGCGGGCTGGTGTCGCTGCTGCCCTGAGGGCGGACCCCCTGCCGGATGCGGGGGATTTCCCCAGTGCGACGGGCCTTCGCGGCCCCTACGGTGGACGTCATGACGGACGTTCACGACACCGACCTGAAGAAGGACCTCGCCGCCACCCTGCACGCCCGCAGGGACCTGGGGCCGGAGTACGAGTCGGAACTGGTCGACTCCTTCCTGGAGAAGATCGACCAGCGGATCGACACCGCGGTGGAGCGCCGGCTGCGCCGGGGCCTGGCCGAGCAGCAGATGCAGGCGGCCCGTGGGACACGCAGGCAGAAGAGCTCCGACTCCTGGGGCGAGCGCTTCGGCTTCGGGATCGTGTCGCTGGTGCTGGCGATCCCGCTCTCGGCGATCAGCGGCGCGTTCGGCGGCATGACGGGCGTGGTCGTCACCTGGATCGGCATCGTCGGCGTCAACGCGACCCAGGCCGTCCGCCTCAACCCCGGCGTGTTCCAGCGGGGCGACCGCGACCGGGAGGACTGACCCGGGGGCCTGAGGCCGGGCCGGGTCACACCTGCCGGGTCGGCTGGACGACGACCTGCCGCAGGTTGACGTGCCGGGGGCGGCTCGCCACATAGCCGACCAGGTCGGCCAGGTCCTCGGCGGCCAGTGCGCCCATCCCGTCGAACATGCCCGCCACCTGCTCGCGCAGTTCCTCGCCCTCGATGTGGGTGCCGAGTTCGGTGTCCGTCAGCCCCGGCTCGACGTTGGTGACCCGCACGTCACGCGGCCCGAACTCGGCGCGCAGGGACTGCGAGAGGAAGGTGACGGCGGCCTTGGTGGCGCCGTACACCGCGAAGGTGGGGAAGACGACGTGCGCGCCGATGGACGACACGTTGACGAGATCGGCGGTACGGCCCTCGGCCGCGGCCGCCACCAGGTCCCCGGTGAAGGCGCGCAGCACCCGCAGCACACCGGTGACGTTGGTGTCGAGCATGCGCTGCCACTCGTCGATACGGCCGTCGTCGACCGGGTTGGGGAGCATGACGCCGGCGTTGTTGACGACGAGGTCGACGGTTCCGTAGGCCGCGTGCACGGCGTCGGCCGCGGCCTGGACGGACGCGTCGTCGGTGACGTCGGCGACGACGGCGAGGGCCTCGCCGCCGTTCGCCCTGATCTTCGCCACCACCGTCTCCAGCCGGTCCGCGCGCCGGGCCAGCAACGCCACCCGGGCCCCGGACCCGGCGAGCCGCAGGGCGACGGCCGCCCCGATCCCGCTGGCGGCGCCGGTGACCACGGCGGTACGGCCGGACAGGTTGTCGTACGACATGAGGTACTCCCTGGTGAGTGCCGCCGGGCCTGCCCCGGTGGCGTGTCTCCACACTCGCCGGGGCCGGGCGGCCTACCCAGGGCTCGGCTTTTCCTGGGTCTGGCAGAACCAGGTTGGGAGGGCGCGACTCCCCTACGATCGAACCCATGGACGGGGAACTCGGAGACTTTCTGCGCTCGCGCCGTGCCCGCATCCAGCCCGAGGAGGTGGGGCTGCCCTCGCACGGGCGGCGCCGCGTACCGGGCCTGCGCCGCGAGGAGGTGGCGCAGCTGGCGGGGGTCAGCGTCGACTACTACATCCGCCTGGAACAGGGGCGGGGCCCGAGCGTTTCGGACGCGGTGCTCGACGCGATCGCCCGTGTGCTGCGCCTGGACGAGACCGAGCACGCCTATCTGCTGACGGTGGCCCGCCCGCGGCGGAAGGGCACCGGGCGCCCGGCCCGGCCCCGCGTCCGCCCCGGCGTACAGCTGCTGCTGGACGGCATGGAGCGGACGCCCGCGTTCGTGCTGGGCCGCAGGATGGACGTCGTCGCCTGGAACGCGCTCGGCGACGCGGTGAACGGGTTCAGTGCCCTGGCCCCGGCCGAGCGGAACATCCCGCGCCAGGTCTTCCTCGACCCGGCAGCCGCGGGCTTCTACCCCGACTGGGCCGCCGTCGCCGCCCAGACCGTCGCCAACCTGCGCATCGACGCGGGCCGCCACCCCGACGACCCCAGGATGGCCGCGCTGGTCGGCGAACTCTCCCTGAAGAGCGCGGACTTCCGCCGGCTGTGGGCGGACCACGAGGTCAAGGAGTGCGCGTACGGCACGAAACGCATCCAGCATCCGGTGGCGGGCCTGCTCACCCTCCCCTACGAGACCCTCACGGTCCCGACGGACCCGGACCAGACGATCGTGGCGTACACCCCCGAGCCGGGCTCGGAGACGGCGGAACGGCTGGCGCTGCTGGGGAGTTGGGCGACGACCGGCTGAGGCCGGGAAAAGTAATGCGCGGGGACCGCCGCACCCCCGTTTTACCGAGGGGCGGGACGACGGCGGTCCCCGCGAGGGACATGGACCGGGTCAGGGCCGGGTCTCACGTCCGGGCGTCCATGGAGGTCCGGGAGCCGCTCCGGAGGTCCTTGGACGTTCGGTGCCGGCCGAGGCGGGGAGCCGCTCCCGCCCTGCCGACACCCACTAATCTGCCGGAGCCGTGTTAAGCGGGTGCTGCGCGCACGTGACACGCTCGTACCACTTCCGCGAAGTCCACCACTCGGACAGGAAACAGCAAGTTCCCCGGCGTCACGGGCCGTTCACCGGACGTTCGCTACTGCTTGCTGCCCTTGGCGAGAAAGGCCAGCAGGTCCTGCCGGCTGATCACGCCGGTGGGCTTGCCCTCGACGAGGACGATCGCGGCGTCGGCCGCGCCCAGCACCGTCATCAGGTCCCCGACCGGTTCGCCGGAGCCGACCTGGGGCAGCGGGGCGCACATGTGCTTCTCCAGCGGGTCCTCCAGGGAGGCCCGCTTGCTGAACAGGGCGTCGAGCAGCTCCCGTTCGACGACCGAGCCGACGACCTCGGCGGCCATCACGTCCGGGTGACCGGCGCCCGGCTTGACGACGGGCATCTGGGAGACGCCGTACTCGCGCAGCACCTCGATGGCCTGCCCGACGGTTTCGTCCGGGTGCATGTGGACGAGGGAGGGGATGGAGCCGCCGGCCTTGTCGCTGAGCACGTCGCCGACGCGGGCGCTGGGGCCCTCGTCCTCCAGGAAGCCGTAGTCGGCCATCCACTCGTCGTTGAAGATCTTGCTCAGGTATCCGCGGCCGCTGTCCGGCAGCAGGACGACCACGACGTCGTCCGGGCCGAGCCGCTCGGCCACCCGCAGCGCGGCCACGACGGCCATCCCGCAGGAGCCGCCGACCAGCAGGCCCTCCTCCTTGGCCAGCCGCCGGGTCATCTGGAAGGAGTCCTTGTCCGACACGGCGACGATCTCGTCCGCGACGGTCCGGTCGTAGGCGGTCGGCCAGAAGTCCTCACCCACGCCCTCGACGAGGTAGGGCCGCCCGGACCCGCCGGAGTACACGGACCCCTCCGGGTCGGCGCCGACGACCTGGACCCGGCCGTCACTGGCGTCCTTCAGGTAGCGCCCGGTACCGGAGATGGTGCCGCCGGTCCCGACCCCCGCCACGAAATGGGTGATCTTCCCCGCCGTCTGCTCCCACAGCTCGGGGCCGGTCGAGTGATAGTGCGAAAGGGGGTTGTTGGGGTTGGAGTACTGGTCCGGCTTCCAGGCGCCGGGCGTCTCGCGGACCAGCCGGTCGGAGACGTTGTAGTACGAGTCCGGGTGCTCCGGGTCGACGGCGGTCGGGCAGACGACGACCTCGGCGCCGTACGCCCGCAGCACGTTGATCTTGTCGGTGCTCACCTTGTCGGGGCACACGAAGATGCACTTGTACCCCTTCTGCTGGGCCACGATCGCCAGGCCCACCCCGGTGTTCCCGCTGGTCGGCTCGACAATGGTCCCGCCGGGCTGGAGCTCCCCGCTCTTCTCCGCCGCCTCGATCATCCGCAGCGCGATCCGGTCCTTCACGGAACCGCCCGGGTTGAAGTACTCGACCTTGGCGAGCACGGTGGCCTGGATGCCCTGGGTGACGCTGTTGAGTCTCACCAGCGGGGTGTTGCCGACGAGGCTGATCATCGAGTCGTGGAATCGCACCGTTGTCTCCGGTTGCTTGCAAAAGGTGTGGTCCTGGTTGGTGTCGCCAGCCTAAGGCCCCGCTCCGGAGGTTCACTCCCCGTTGAGATTGACGCACGGGCTGTACGGGGCAAGGAGTGGGTGAGCGGCAACGAGGAGGTGGCGGCGACGCATGACGAACATGTCGAGGGCGCGGGTGGCCCGGCGGATCGCGGCCGGGGCGGCGTACGGCGGCGGTGGGGTCGGGCTGGTCGGCGCGGCCGCGGTGGGCCTGGTGCTGGCCGAGGTGCGGATGGCCAGGACAGCGGTGCACAACGGCAACAGCGGCGGCCGGGTGCCGACGGCGGACGGCCGTTACGGCGACGGGTACGACGCCTCCGGTGAGCCGCCGCTGCGCCTGACGATGCTCGGTGACTCCACGGCCGCCGGCCAGGGCGTGCACCGGGCCGCGCAGACACCGGGCGCGCTGCTGGCGTCCGGCCTCGCCGCGGTCGCGGAACGCCCGGTGGAGCTCCGCAACGTGGCCCTCCCCGGCGCCCAGTCCGACGACCTGGACCGCCAGGTCGCCCTGGTGCTGGGCGCGGCCTCGCCCGTCCCCGACGTCTGCGTGATCATGATCGGCGCCAACGACGTCACCCGCCGGATGCCGCCGACCCGCTCGGTGCGCCACCTCTCGGCGGCCGTCCGCCGCCTGCGCACGGCGGGGGCCGAGGTGGTGGTCGGCACCTGTCCCGACCTGGGCACGATCGAGCCGGTACGGCAGCCGTTGCGCTGGCTGGCCCGGCGGGCGTCCCGGCAGCTGGCGGCGGCCCAGACGATCGGGACGGTGGAGCAGGGCGGCCGCACGGTGTCGCTGGGCGACCTGCTGGGCCCGGAGTTCGCGGCGAACCCACGCGAGCTGTTCGGCCCCGACAACTACCACCCCTCGGCGGAGGGCTACGCGACGGCGGCGATGGCCGTCCTCCCCACGGTCTGCGCGGCCCTCGGCCTGTGGCCGGCGGAGGAGGAGCGGCCCGACGTCACCCGCCGCGAGGGCTTCCTGCCGGTCGCCCGGGCGGCGGCGGAGGCGGCGGCCGAGGCCGGCACCGAGGTCACGGCGGCGATGCCGACGGGGCCGCGCGGTCCGTGGGCCCTGCTGAAACGCCGCCGGCGCCAGCCCGTGGAACCGCCCACCCTCCCACCCGACTCTGCTTCCGAGGAGGCGAGGTCGAGGGCCGGTACGACCGACTAGGGGGCGAGGGCGTGTCGCTCACCGGCGCCGGCAGGGTGCCGCTGAAGAGGGGCGGCTGGACAGCGCCCCGTAAGGGGCGCGGGGAACTGCGCGAGCAACCCCCACGGACCCGCGCGGACCCACGCACCCCCCGACATCGGAAAAGCAAGCGCTTAGAAAGTGCGGTCAGTGTCACACCCCGACACCGGTGACCGATGACATACGTACAGGTAACTTCCGAAGCGGCCCTGCCAACCTTCGTACGCCCACCCGTCGCCCGGCCGCCACCCCTCAACGAGGCGCTGCGCGCCGCCCCTTCCTCCTTGGAGCCGTGATGCCCGAAGCCGTCATCGTCTCGACCGCCCGTTCCCCGATCGGCCGCGCCGTCAAGGGCTCCCTGAAGGACCTGCGCCCCGACGACCTCACCGCGACGATCATCCAGGCCGCCCTCGCCAAGGTCCCCGAGCTGGACCCCAGGGACATCGACGACCTGATGCTCGGCTGCGGCCTCCCCGGCGGCGAGCAGGGCTACAACCTCGGCCGGATCGTCGCCGTGCAGATGGGCATGGACTACCTGCCCGGCACCACGATCACCCGGTACTGTTCCTCGTCCCTGCAGACCAGCCGCATGGCCCTGCACGCCATCAAGGCCGGCGAGGGCGACGTCTTCATCTCGGCCGGTGTCGAGATGGTCTCCCGCTACGCCAAGGGCAGCTCCGACGGCCTCCCGGACACCACGAACCCGGTCTTCGCCGAGGCCCAGGCCCGTACCGCCGCCACCGCCGCGTCGACCGGCTCCACCTGGCACGACCCGCGCGAGGACGGCGTACTCCCCGACCCGTACATCGCGATGGGCCAGACCGCCGAGAACCTGGCCCGCATCAAGGGCGTCACCCGCCAGGACATGGACGAGTTCGGCGTCCGCTCCCAGAACCTCGCCGAGGAAGCCATCAAGAACGGCTTCTGGGAGCGCGAGATCACCCCGGTCACCCTCCCCGACGGCACGGTCGTCAGCAAGGACGACGGCCCGCGCGCCGGCGTCACCCTGGAGGGCGTCGCGGGCCTGAAGCCGGTCTTCCGCCCCGACGGCCTGGTCACCGCCGGCAACTGCTGCCCGCTGAACGACGGCGCCGCCGCGGTCGTCATCATGAGCGACACCAAGGCCCGCGAGCTGGGCCTGACCCCGCTCGCCCGCATCGTGTCCACCGGCGTCACCGGCCTCTCCCCCGAGATCATGGGCCTCGGCCCGGTGGAGGCGAGCAAGCAGGCCCTGAGCCGCGCCGGTCTCACCATCGACGACATCGACCTGGTCGAGATCAACGAGGCGTTCGCCGCCCAGGTGATCCCCTCCTACCGCGACCTGAACATCCCGCTGGAGAAGCTGAACGTGAACGGCGGCGCCATCGCCGTCGGCCACCCCTTCGGCATGACCGGCGCCCGTATCACCGGCACGCTCATCAACTCCCTCCAGTTCCACGACAAGCAGTTCGGCCTGGAGACCATGTGCGTCGGCGGCGGCCAGGGCATGGCGATGGTCATCGAGCGCCTCAGCTGAGCCTCTGAGTGACCGTCACGGGACCCACCGTGACAACACGGCCCGGTGTTCGAGAAAACTCCGAACACCGGGCCGATTTGTGATCCAATCTCCCCCAGGATGTGACCTATCTCCCTCTGCGGAGATATCGCCGCAGGTCAGCGCCGTTGTCCCGGTAAACCCCAGGGCCAAAGTCCTGTCCGTTTCGTGACGTTACGCACTGACAGCTTGATAGTCCACCCTTCAAGCTGATGTAGGAAGTCGGGGGTCGACTTTGAACCGGGAGTACGTCAGTGAGCGCCATGCCGATCGCCTTGCTGCTCACCACGGCCGCCACGGGCGCCGTGGGCGTCGCTGTCCTGCGCACCGTTCTGAAGCTGCGCCGTCAGGTCGCCGAGCTGCACACCCAGCTTGCCCAGAACCAGGCCGCGACCTTGCGCGCCCTCATGCCGGCGGCCCGCAGCCATGCCGCCGCCGAGGAGATACGCGCCGCTGTCGCTGAGGCGCTGGCCGAGGAGCGGGAGCGGGAGCTGGCCGAGGCACGTGCCTTCTGGGCCGCGCAGGAGGCGCGTGACGCCTCCGACGCGCCGTCGCTGCTGGGTCTGGCGGACGGTGAGCCGTTCCTGCCCCGGCAGTCGGACTTCGTGGGCCTGGAGCCGGTCGCCGAGCCGGCCGCGGAGACCGACGAGTTCACCGGGGAGTCCCCGGAACTGGCCGCGGCCCGCCGCCGCCACCCGTCCCACCCGGACTTCGTGCCGGTGCAGTCGCCGGTGGTCAACGACCATGAGCGTACGGTCGCGACGCTGGAGCAGCTGGCCGAGTCCCAGGTCGAACTCTCCGACGTCCGTCCCGGCCCGCTGGGCACGCTGGACGTCTACGTCTTCGCCGACGGCACGACCCTGTGCATGACGCCGGGGCACCGGGAGACGGCGGAGCGGCTGGCTGCGGCGCTGGGCGCGGGCGAGACGCCGTATCTGCTGGGCGGGTCGGGGATCTCCGGCGCGTACACGCTGACGTTCGCGTGCGGCGAGGAGAACGTCTACATCCTGGCGGACCGGGTCATAGCGTCGCTTTGATGTTCTGGGGCGCTCCGGTGCGTTGTCGGCTGCGGGTGCGTTGGGGCTGGTCGCGCAGTTCCCCGCGCCCCTAAAAGCAAAAGAACGGGGCGCCACAGTGCGCCCCGTCAGGGACGCGGGGAACTGCGCGAGCAACCACGACGGCGCCGCACCCGACAACGCACCGCCGCCTCACACCCCCGCCCTCTTCTGCGCCTCCTCCACCAGCCGCACCGCATCCCCCACCTCGGCGTCGTTCTCCAGCACCACCGCCAAGTCGTTCCCGGCCACCGTGATCTGGTCGGCCACCGCGAACATCCCCGCGTCCGGCATCTCGCGGCTCGCCGCGCCCGGCTCCTCCACCGCCTGCGCCCAGCGGGCCAACTCCCTGGCCAGGCCCAGCGCCTCCGCGGCGGCGCCCCGCTGCAACCGGCTCTGCGGTGCCGCCCTCAGCTTGTCGGCGAAGTGTTCCACGGCACGGGTGAGAGGCGTCGTATCAACCACGCCGTGAGCGTAACGCGTGCCACCGGCTGTCCTGTCACGACTGTTGCCAACACGCCAACACTCAGGCACGGTGACGTGAAGGACCGGCTACAACCCCCTTTGCGCACCGGAGGCGCCGATGTCCCAAGTCTTCTCCATGGAGACCCATCGCAACCTGCTCGCCCGCATCCCCCACTGCACCGGTCGTGAAGTGTCCGACTGGCTGCGTACCGTCGACGAAGGCCCGTCCCTCTTCTGTTTCGAGGAGAAGGTCAGCTGGCTCCGCCACGAGCACAACCTCGCGTACGGCCACGCGAAGGCGTTGATCCACGAGTACGACCTGAGGAGGGCCGCGCGCAAACTTCTCTAGGCGCGCACGCACACAGACGGCGAAGGGCCCCGGGGTGACGACCCCGGGGCCCTTCTCAGCCCGCTTGCGACAGCGTGCCGTCGAGCTAGTCGTTGCTGCTGAAGATCGCCACCAGGCGCAGCATCTCGATGTAGATCCACACCAGCGTCATGGTGAGGCCGAACGCGGCCAGCCAGGCCTCGTTCTTCGGGGCGCCGTAGGCGATGCCGTCCTCGATCTGCTTGAAGTCGAGGGTCAGGAAGAACGCGCCGAGCAGGATCGCGATGATGCCGACGATCGCGCCGAGCGGGCCGAAGCTGCGCAGTCCGCCGTTGTCGGCGACGCCGAACGCGACCAGCAGCAGGTTGACCGCCATGACCAGCACGAAGGCGATGGCGATGGACATGCCGATGCGGGCGTAGCGGGCGGTGACGCGGATCCAGCCGGCCCGGTAGACCAGCAGGGTCGCGGCCGAGACCGCCATGGTGCCGAGCACCGCCTGGAACGGGGCGCCGCTCCACTGGCTGTTGTACATCTCGCTGATGACGCCGAGGAAGACGCCCTCGAAGGCGGCGTATCCCAGGATCAGCGCGGGTACGGGGGTGCGCTTGAAGCTCTGGATCATGGCCAGGACGAAGGCGATGATCGCGGAGCCGATGGCCAGGCCGTAGCTGGTGGTCGAGACCGGCAGCAGCGCCCAGGCGAGGACCGCGCCGACGGCGACCGTGCCGAGCGTCATCGCGGAGCGCGTGATGACGTCGTCCATGGTCATCCGGCCGGTGGTGGCCGGGGCCTGCGGCGGGGCGCCCTGCTGGAGGTCCTGCTGGGCGTACGGGTTGTTCGCGTACGGGTTCTGCGCGTACGGGTTGCCCTGTGCGTACCCGGCCTGCGGCGCGGTGTTGAAGCCCGCGTAGCCGTTGTCGCGGCTGAAGCCCCGTCGCGAGAAGACCGGGTTGCTGCTCCTCATTTCACTCCTCCATGGCCACGGTGCGTGGCCTTGGCCTCAAGAGTAATGGATTGGCAAAAGATTGACCCTACTACCTGCGGAGGATCTTTCCCTCACCGTGCTGCGCAACACGCTACGCGGAGCCCTGATTCCCGGCCACGGAGGGCTTCATTCCATGACGAAGCCGGGACATGACCGGAATCGGCCAGAGATCCCTCAGACGTCCAGGGGGAAGCCGGTGTACGCCTCCGCCAGGTCGGTCTCGGCGGCCCGGGAGGAGGCGATCCGGCCGAGCCAGGCCAGCTGGAGCCGGGCGTCGAAGGGACTGTCGCCGGGGCCCGGGTGGAGCATGCTCGTCATGTTGTACGAGAACCGCTCGGCCTGCCAGACCCGGCGCAGGCAGGTCGCCGAGTAGCTCTCCAGGAGTCCGGGCGAACCCGTCTCCTTCTCGTGCGCGAGGGCGCGGGCGAGGGTGACGACGTCGCCGACGGCGAGGTTCAGCCCCTTGGCGCCGGTCGGCGGCACGATGTGGGCGGCGTCCCCGGCGAGGAATACCCGGCCGTGCCGCATGGGCTCGTGGACGTACGACCGCATGGGCGTGACCGACTTCTGGGTGATCGGGCCGCGCGCGAGGCGCCAGTCGTCGTCGGTCTCGAAGCGGCGCTCCAGCTCGTCCCAGATCGCCTCGTCGGTCCAGTCCTCGGCGTCCGTGTCCGCCGGGACCTGGAGGTAGAGGCGGGAGACCGACGGGGAGCGCATGGACAGGAGGGCGAAGCCCCGGTCGTGGCGGGCGTAGACCAGTTCGTCGTGGGAGGGGGCGACGTCGGCGAGGATGCCCAGCCAGGCGTAGGGGTGGGTGCGTTCGAAGACCTGGGAGAGGGACTCGGGGAACGCGGCGCGGGCGACGCCCCAGAAGCCGTCGCAGCCGGCCACGTAGTCGCACTCCAGGACGTCCTCGCGGCCCTCGTGCCGGAACCGCACCCGGGGCAGTTCGCTCTCGGCGCCCTCCACCGCCAGCGCCTCCGCCTCGAAGAGCAGCGGGCCGCCCTCCTTCAGCTGGAGGGCGATGAGGTCCTTGCAGACCTCGGTCTGGGCGTAGACCATCACGGACCGGCCGCCGGTGAGGCCGGGGAAGTCGACGCGGTGGCGCTGCCCGGCGAAGCGCAGCTCGATGCCGTCGTGGCGCAGGCCCTCGCGGTCCATGCGCTCCCCGGCGCCGGCCGCGCGCAGCACGTCCACCGTGCCCTGCTCCAGGATCCCGGCGCGCTGGCGGTGCTCGACGTAGGAGCGGTCGCGGCTCTCCAGGACGACCGAGTCGATGCCCGCGTTGTGCAGCAGCCGCGCGAGGAGGAGCCCGGCGGGTCCGGCTCCGATGATGCCGACGGTGGTGCGCATCGGTCGCTTCCCTTCGATACTCGTCTGTTCGTCTGGTGAAATTTCCTTCACTGCGTTCGGTTGAGTCTCCGTCCGGTCGTACCCCATGTCAATGGACACACCCGATGTCGACGCGGTGCACGCGGCAGGCCCCCGGGCCCCCGAATGGGGTGGCGGGCCCCGCGGCCCGGGGGGGGGAGGGGGGGCCGTCCGTGGACCCGCCCGCCGGCCAGGTGGGGGGGGGGGGTGGAGTCCGTATGCGGGTAGCCCCCGTCT
>NZ_JBSHBL010000107.1:0-31419 GCF_053611985.1 Streptomyces sp. NPDC054770 | reverse complement strand
CTGCGGCGCCCTCATGTCGGGTCCCCGGGTTGGGGGCCCGGCGCGGCCGCCACGCAGAGGGGGCCCGCCCCCGGTGGCACCCGGGCCCGGCCCCCTTCGAGGGGACGACGATCGAGCGTCACGGACGACTATACTTGAAAATGGTTCCCATGAGCAATAGATCCATGCGAACGGCCGCAGCCCCCGCACAGCGGGCTGCGGCCGTCTCGTCGCTCTCGGGCCTGTCCGCGGCAGGTCAGAGGGCGAGGCCGGTGAGCACCAGGACGCGCTCGTAGGTGTAGTCGTCCATCGCGAACTTGACGCCCTCGCGGCCGACGCCGGACTGCTTGGCACCGCCGTACGGCATCTGGTCGGCGCGGTAGGAGGGGACGTCGCCGACGATCACGCCACCGACCTCAAGCGCGCGGTGGGCGCGGAAGGCGACCTGGACGTCGTGGGTGAACACGCCCGCCTGGAGGCCGTACTTGGAGGCGTTGACGGCGGCGAAGGCCTCGGCCTCGCCGTTCACCTTCTGCACGGTGAGGACGGGACCGAAGACCTCCTCGCAGGAGATGGTGGTGTCGGCCGGGACGTCGGTGAGGACGGTCGGCGCGTAGCTGGCGCCGTCGCGGTCGCCGCCGGTGACCAGGGTGGCACCGGCCTCGACGGCCTCCTTCACCCACGCCTCGACGCGCTCCGCCGCCGCCTCGCTGACCAGCGGGCCGACGTCGGTCTTGTCATCGGCGGGGTCGCCGGTGACCTGGGCCTCGACGGCCGCGACGATGCGCGGGAGGAGACGGTCGTAGACGGTGGCGTCCGCGATCACCCGCTGCACGGAGATGCAGGACTGACCGCCCTGGTAGTTGGAGAAGGTCGCGATGCGGGTCGCGGCCCAGTCCAGGTCGGCGTCGGAGGCGTAGTCGCCGAGGACGACGGCCGCGCCGTTGCCGCCGAGCTCCAGGGTGCAGTGCTTGCGGGGCACCGAGTCCATGATCGAGTAGCCGACCTTCTCGGAACCGGTGAAGGAGATGACCGGGAGGCGCTCGTCCTGGACGAGGTCGGCCATCTTGTCGTTGGCGACCGGGAGGATCGACCAGGAGCCGGCCGGGAGACCGGTCGTCTCGGCGAGCAGGTCGCCGATGATCAGGCCGGAGAGCGGAGTCGCGGGGGCCGGCTTCAGGATGATCGGCACGCCGGCCGCGATCGCCGGGGCGATCTTGTGGGCGCACAGGTTGAGCGGGAAGTTGAAGGGCGCGATGCCGAGCACGGCGCCCTTCGGGAAGCGGCGGGTGAGCGCCAGGCGGCCCTGGCCGCCGAGGTCGGTGTCGAGGCGCTGGGCCTCGCCGCTGTTGAAGCGGCGGGCCTCTTCGGCGGCGAACCGGAACACGGAGACGGCGCGGCCGACCTCGCCCCGGGCCCACTTGATCGGCTTGCCGTTCTCGGCGGAGATCAGCCGGGCTATGTCCTCGGTGCGCTCGGCGAGGCGGCGGCTGACGTGGTCGAGGGCAGCGGCGCGTACGTGGGCCGGGGTGGCGGCGAACTCGTCCCGTACGGCGTACGCGGCGGCGACGGCTTCCTCGACCTGGGCGTCGGTGGGCACGCTGACCTTGCCGACGAGACGGGCGTCCCACGGGTTGGTGACGTCGAAGGTGTCCTCGCCGGTGGCCTGACGGCCGGCGAGCCAGAAGGCGTGGGTGGAGGTCATGTGCGAGTCCCGGCCCTTCCGCGTTGGGGGTGGGTGTGTGCTGGGTGTTCGGGTCCACGGTAGGTCGGTGGGGGCGGGGGTGCGTTTATCCGGGGTGTAGTGGTGGGGGTGGGGGGTGCGCCGGTTTGGCACGGTCCGGGGGTGGGCCGTCTTTTCTCGCCCCCGCCGCCCCTACCCGTCCCGTCCTCCAGGGGGTGGGCCCCCTTCGACCGCCCGCTTCGGGGCTGCCGCCCCCGGACCCCCGCTTCACCCTTCGGCCTCGTCCTCGAACGCCGGACGGGCTGAGTTGTGGCTCTCCTCCTCAAAGGCCGGACGGGCTGGAGAGTGGGGGTGCAGGTCCGGCGTTGCGTTTTGGGTGCCGGGGGCGGTGAGAAACGTAGGGGCGCGGGGAACTGCGCGATCAGCCCACTGCGAGCCGCAGGCGGCAACGGCGCTGCAGGGCCCCTTGCTGCGCCGGGGCGGTCGGCTCTCGGCTGGGCGAGTCGGGTGGGTGGGTGGGTGGGCAAAAAAATCTTCAGTCCGCCGACGTCGCCTTCAGGGCCAGCCACAGTTCCATCCGGACGTCCGGGTCGTCCAGGGAGCGGCCCAGGATTTCCTCCACCCTTCGCATGCGGTAGCGGAGGGTGTGGCGGTGGACGCCGAGGTCCGCCGCCGCCGCGTCCCACTGGCCGTGCCGGGAGAGCCAGGCCCGGAGGGAGGCCACCAGGTCTCCCCTGCCGGTGGCATCGTGCTCGTACAGCGCCCTCAGCAGGCCGTCGGCGAACGCCTTCACCGCGTCGTCGGCCAGGAGGGGCAGGACCGAACCCGATGCCAGCTGTTCGTGTTCGACCAGGATCCGGCCCCGGCGCCGGGCCACGGACAGTGCCTGTTCGGCTTGTTTGTAGGCGGCCGCCGCCGCGATGGGGCCGGACGGGGCGGAGAGGCCGATGACCGGTTCGTCGTCCTCCGCGGCCGCCGCCTGCTCCGACGTCGCCCGCGCCACCTCGCGCGCCGCCGCGTACTCCACGCACGCCGCCACCGCCGCACCTCCGTCCGCGGCCAGCACCACCAGCCGCTCGCCCTCGGGCACCACCAGCACCGCCTCCCCGGAACGGGCCGCGGCCGACTCCACCGCCTCCGTGAGCCCGGCCAGCAGCTCGCCCCCCGCGTCCGCGACGATCATCCGGAACGGGGCGTCGAGCAGCCCGCCGTACAGGTCCCCGGCGACCCCGCGGGCATGGTCCGGCTGCCCGGCGAGCAGCATGCGCAGCACCGCCGCCCCGACCCGCTGCTCGGCGGCATGGAGTGAGCGGGAGCGTTCCGTCGTGAGGGTGAGGAGGGCGATCGCGGAGTGGACGGCGTAGCGCTCCGCCGTGCCCAGCGCCGAGGCCGTGCCGACCGCCAGGGCCGCTCTCGGGCGGCGGCCGGTGCCGAGGGAGTGCAGTTCCACCCGGTCCTCGTTGTCGGGGCCGCCGACCACCGAGGACGCAGGTGCCGGGCGTTCCCTGAGCCGCTCCACCTCCGGCGTGAGGCGGGTCGCCCGGCGGCCCGCCCACTCCGGCGCGGTCGCGACGACCGCGCCGGACGCGTCGTACAGCGCCGCCCAGCCGTCCACCTGTGCCGCGAGCGCGGCGAGCAAGCCCTCCGGGCCGGCGTTCAGCGCCTGCCTGGTCAGTTCGCGCTGGGCGGCGAAGCCCGCCGTCACCGCCCGGTACTGGTCGGCCGCGATCGCCGCCGAGACCGCCTTGCTGATGGCGAGGAAGGGGGTGCGGCGCGGTACTTCGAGGAGAGGCAGGCCTTCGTGTTCCGCCGCGTCGACCAAGGCCTTGGGGATCTCGTCGTAATTCACCCCGACGGCGAAGCCGAGGCCCACCACACCGGCTCCCACCAGGCGCTTCACATACTTCCGCATCGCCTCCGGATCCTCCGCGTCCAGCTTCAGCGCGGTGATCAGGAGCAGTTCCCCGCCCTCCATGTACGGCACCGGGTCGGCGAGTTCGCTGACATGGGCCCAGCGCACGGGCACGTCGAGGCGGTCCTCGCCCGCGCGCACGGTCAGTTTGAGCGCGGAGTGGTGGACGAGCGAGGCGAGCGTCGGTGGCATGAGGCCGTCAGGTCTTCTCTTCGGTCGTGAGCGAGGGCACTATTCTTTGGCCGTCCCGTATGAACGGCCTGTACCGATTCTGCCTCACTGTACGGTCCCGTGTGCCCCCGTGTTCAGAGCCGGCCGCCGCCCCTCAGGTCCACCAGCAGCGGCGGCGCGTGTTCGCCCTTGACCGTCGTGAGGGACAGGACCGCGTGGCCCGGTGGCACCCCGTGGGCCAGTTCCGAGGCCGACCAGCGCTCCCGCTCCACCTGGCGGACGGTCACCGCCCTGGCCGTCGCCGTCTTGCCGGTGATCACCCGGCGTACCACGTGCAGCGCCTTGCCCGCCGGGGTCTCCGCGATGATCTGGCGGTCCGTGACGTCCCGGGCCTCGATCCACTCCTTGCCCCAGACCTCGGCGAAGTCCTGCCCGTCCCAGGGGGTGAGTCCGGCGAAGGCCATCCGGCAGCCGGTGGCACCGAGCAGCGGGCCGCGGAGCGGGCGGGGCACGTCGTCCAGGGTGCGCAGGGTCAGCACGATGCCCGCGTTCGCGGAGCGCAGGCGCTGGACGGCGCGGACCGCCTCCGGGGTCACCACGCCCGTCGCGTCGTCCAGGAGCAGGCAGGAGAAGAGCGAGCGGTCGTCCCGCACCGTCACGCTCGCCGTGAACTGGGCGAGCACCAGGCGGGCCAGGATGCGGGAGGCGTCGGCGTGGCCGCGCTCGGGCAGGTCGATGCGGACCCGGACCGGGTGGTCGAGGGCCCTGAGGGAGAAGGGGCGGGTCTGGCCGGAGGTGTCGAAGAAGCCGGCGAAGGCCGGGCGGTCGAGGAGTGCGATGCGGTCGGCCAGCACCGCGCCCACGTCCCCCGGCTGTCCCATCTGCCGTTCCCGTGCGTCGAGCTCGCGCAGCAGCGACTCGTGGCCGGTCGACGTCAGCGCCTTGCGGAGCGCGGCGAGCGGGCCGGGGGCGCCGTCGAGGAGCTGGCGGAGTTCGGGGACGGAGGGGAAGCGGCCGTGGACCGCCCTGAACGGGCCGAGCAGCTGGGCGAGGACGGTGGTGGAGCGGCGGCTGTCGCTGCCGGGGTGCGGGTCGGCGAGGTCGCCGACCAGGGCCTCGGCGAGTATGGCGGCGGCCTCGTCGGGGTCGGTGGTGCCGCCGTACAGGTCGAGGTCGTAGACGGACTCGGGGTGCGCGATACGGACGACGACGTCGTAGGAGTCGGCGGGGCCGAGGCCGGCTCCGGCCGCGCCGACGACGACCACCGAGGCGCGGCCGGCGAGCGCGTGCAGGCAGAGCGACTCGGCGAGCGGGCGGACCAGGGAACCGGTCTTGCCGGAGCCGGCCGGGCCGACGGCGAGCAGCGAGGTGCCGAGCAGGTCGGGGCCGAGGGCGAGACCGGCGCCCCGGTACTGATAGGGGTTGCGGGGGTCGTCGGCGGTCGTGCCGACCCGGACCTGGCCGGTGACCAGGTCGTGCCGGGCGTGCCGGGCGGGCAGGTCGCGTTCGCCGGAGGGGTGCAGACAGGCGGCGGCGCCGTCCTTGACCACGGCGGCGGTGAAGGTCGCCATGCTGTGCCGGCCGCTCTTCACGCCCTGCCAGGCGCGGGCGATCCGGGCATGGTCCACGTCCCGCATCAGCCCGCTGCGCGCCTCCCCGGCCAGCCGGTCGGCGGCCTCGGGTGCTCCCGCGGCACGGAGGTGGGGCCACTGGGCGGGGTCCGCCTCGGGCGCCGGGGGCTCCTGACGGGGCTCCGCGGGCTTGAACAGCGGCACGACGAACCGCCGCCACACCTCTCCCCACCGGCCGAGCTTGCCGACCACGAGCATGATGGAGAGAGCGATCAGGTAGGTGTAGCCCTGGTAGATGAGATGAGTCGCGGTCGGTGCGATCGTGGCGTTCGCGCCCTGCCACGAGTCGGGGAGGAGGAGCTGGAGCGGCAGCCCCCACCACGCCCCCAGATACCCGTGCGTCAGCAGCGACCACACCAGCCACCCCACCAGGAAGGCGATCAGGGCACCGCTGAGCAGTTGCCGGGTGGGCAGTTCCTCGGGTTCCTTGGCCGCCCGGGGCCGGTAGCCGAACCGCCACACCCCCGGCGCCGCCTCCGGCCTGGGCGTCCGCAGCCAGGTCAGGAAGGCCGAGCCGTCCGGCAGCGGAGGCACCGTCGGTGGTGCCGCCGGGCGTGGCGGCATCCCGGGCGCCTGCGTAGGCATCCCGGACGCCTCGGTCGGTGCCGCGTTCGCGTCCTGTGGCCCCGCCGGTCGCGGCACAGGATTCGCATGCGTACGCCGCGTGTCCCGCGTCCCGTCGCTGTCCATCGCTCTCGCTCCCTGACCAGCCGTTCCGTCCACCGTCAGCGGCCAATCTAACGCCCTCACAAGGGGAGTTCACCGCTTACGCGGCCGAGGAGCCGTCCGGCCGGGCACCGGTCCCCCGACCGCACTATGTCCAACACGGACAAGGTCACTCTCCGACAACGCCCACATGGAGCATGCCCACCTCTCACACCCGGCCCTAGCCTGCGAAGAAAGAAGGAAAGCGTCCGAAAACGCACCACCGGAGCAACCGGACGGGACGCGCCCGGCACGCATCGGTTCGCACCACTCATCAGGGAGCCCCCATGACCGCACTTCCGCAGGAGCGTCGCGTCGTCACCGCCATCCCCGGCCCGAAGTCGCAGGAACTTCAGTCCCGCCGTCTGGCCGCGGTGGCGCAGGGTGTGGGCTCGGTGCTGCCCGTCTTCACCGCCCGCGCGGGCGGCGGCATCATCGAGGACGTCGACGGCAACCGCCTCATCGACTTCGGCTCCGGCATCGCCGTGACCTCCGTCGGCGCCTCCGCCGAGGCCGTCGTACGCCGGGCGAGCGCCCAGCTGGCCGACTTCACCCACACCTGTTTCATGGTCACCCCGTACGAGGGCTACGTGGAGGTCGCCGAGGCCCTCGCGGAGCTCACCCCGGGTGACCACGCCAAGAAGTCCGCGCTGTTCAACTCCGGCGCCGAGGCCGTCGAGAACGCCGTGAAGATCGCCCGCGCCTACACCAAGCGCCAGGCCGTCGTCGTGTTCGACCACGGGTACCACGGCCGGACCAACCTGACCATGGCGCTGACCTCGAAGAACATGCCGTACAAGAACGGCTTCGGTCCGTTCGCGCCCGAGGTCTACCGGGTCCCGGTCGCCTACGCCTACCGCTGGCTCACCGGCCCGGAGAACGCCGGCCCGGAGGCCGCCGCCCAGGCCATCGACCAGATCAGCAAGCAGATCGGCGCCGACAACGTCGCCGCGATCATCATCGAGCCGGTGCTCGGCGAGGGCGGCTTCATCGAGCCGGCGAAGGGCTTCCTGCCGGCGCTCAGCCAGTTCGCCAAGGACAACGGGATCGTCTTCGTCGCGGACGAGATCCAGTCCGGGTTCTGCCGTACGGGCCAGTGGTTCGCGTGCGAGGACGAGGGCATCGTCCCGGACCTGATCACCACGGCCAAGGGCATAGCCGGCGGGCTGCCGCTGGCCGCGGTGACCGGCCGCGCGGAGATCATGGACGCCGCGCACGCCGGCGGGCTTGGTGGCACCTACGGCGGCAACCCCGTCGCCTGCGCCGGTGCGCTCGGGGCCATCGAGACCATGAAGGAGCTCGACCTCAACGCCAGGGCGAAGAACATCGAGGCGATCATGAAGCCGCGTCTCGCCGCCATGGCCGAGAAGTTCGACGTCATCGGCGACGTCCGCGGCCGGGGCGCGATGATCGCCATCGAGCTGGTCAAGGACCGCACCACCAAGGAGCCGAACCCGGAGGCCACCGCGGCCCTCGCCAAGGCCTGCCACCAGGAGGGACTGCTGGTCCTGACCTGTGGCACCTACGGCAACGTGCTCCGCTTCCTGCCCCCGCTCGTGATCGGCGAGGACCTCCTCAACGAGGGCCTCGACATCATCGAGCAGGCCTTCGCGCGGATCTGAGCCACAGGCTTCTCCAAGCCCGCGCAAAGGGTGTCGAACCCATGTGTCACAACCGCCCCACCCCTCCCACCTGGCGTGATGTGGGGGGCTGGGGCGGCCCCCGTCAGGCCGTGTGAAGAAGGTGTGCGGGGTGGATGACGGGACGCGATTCCGCCTGTCGCGGCCCCGGCCCCTGCCGTAGGTTCTATCCAGATGAGAGATACACCCCGCCCACAGGGGACTGTGGGCGATCTCAGGCCGGGGCCTCCCCAGCTTCGACCTGGTCGTGCCCTCGCGCACACAACCGGGGCCTCCGGCTCCGGATCTCCTCACCGATCGGACGGTCGCCCGCCCCAAACCCCCCGGGGCGCGCGGCGTTCCGATCCGGACGGCCGCCTCGGAACTACCCCCCCTGTTCCGGGGCGGCCGACCTCCTTCCTCCGCTTTCCCCTCGTGGGACTCCTGGGACTTCTGGGCCTGCCGGCCCTTCTCTTCGCGCTGATCACCTGGCAGGTCGTGGCCCATGGCCCGCTGCTCCGCCTGGACAGCCGCCTGAGCAGCGCACTCGTCCACCCGGACCGGTTCTCCGAGCTCCTCTCCGACCTCGGGAACGTGCAGGTCGCGGTCCCGGTCCTGGTGCTCGTCATCGCCCATGTCGCCCGGCGCGGCCGTGCCACCGGTACAGACCGGTGGTGGCTGCCGCCCACGGCCGCCGCCGTCCTGATGGCCCTGGTCCCGGCGGTCATCGTGCCGCTCAAGGACTGGACCGCCCGCCCGGGGACCCCGGTCGTCCCCCCGGCGGTCGGCTACTTCCCCTCCGGCCACACGGCGACGGCGGCGATCGCGTACGGCTCCGCGACCCTGATCCTCCTCCCCTGGCTCACGTCCGCCGCCGCCCGCCGGACCGTCGTCGCCGGCTGCGCGGCCCTGGTCCTCGGCGTCTCCTACGGCCTGGTCCGCCGCGGCTGGCACTGGCCGCTGGACGTGGTGGCCAGCTGGTGCCTGGCCACCGTCCTGCTGACGTCGCTGGGACTGGTGCTCACCCTCACCCGAAATACGCGTCGAAGTTCTTCTCGAACTCCCAGTTCGAGTACCGGTCCCAGTTGATCGACCAGGTCATCAGGCCGCGCAGGGCCGGCCAGGTGCCGTGGGTGGCGTACGACCCGCAGTTCGTCCTCTTCGTCAGGCAGTCCAGGGTCTTGGTGACCTCGGACGGGGCCACGTAGCCGTTGCCCGCGTTCGTCGAGGCCGGCATGCCGATCGCGATCTGGTCGGGGCGCAGCGGCGGGAAGACGTTGTTCGCGTCGCCCGCCACCGGGAAGCCGGTGAGCAGCATGTCGGTCATCGCGATGTGGAAGTCGGCGCCGCCCATGGAGTGGTACTGGTTGTCGAGGCCCATGATCGAGCCCGAGTTGTAGTCCTGGACGTGCAGCAGGGTCAGGTCGTCGCGGAGGGCGTAGATGACCGGGAGGTACGCCCCGCAGCGCGGGTCCTGGCCGCCGAACTTGCCGGTGCCGTAGAACTGGTAGCCCATCTGCACGAAGAACGTCTCCGGCGCCATGGACAGCACGAACTTCGAGCCGTACTTGGCCTTCAGCGTCTTCAGTGCGGAGATGAGGTTGACGATCACCGGGGTCGTCGGGTTCTTGAAGTCCGTGTCGCTCGCGTCCAGAGAGAGCGAGTGGCCCTCGAAGTCGATGTCGAGACCGTCGAGGCCGTAGGTGTCGATGATGTTCGAGACGGAGGAGACGAAGGTGTCCCGGGCGGCGGTCGTGGTGAGCTGGACCTGGCCGTTGGCGCCGCCGATCGATATCAGCACCTTCTTGCCGGCCGCCTGCTTGGCCTTGATCGCCGCCTTGAAGTCGGCGTCGCTCTCGACGTTGGCGCACTCGGTGACCGGGCAGCGGTTGAAGCGGATGTCCCCGGAGGTGGCCGAGGTGGGTTCGCCGAAGGCCAGGTCGATGACGTCCCAGCTGTCGGGGACGTCGGCGAGCCGGGTGTAGCCGGAGCCGTTGGCGAAGGAGGAGTGCAGGTAGCCGACGAGGGCGTGGGTGGGCAGGCCGGTGGAGCCTCCGGAGGAACCGGCGGTCGTGGTGGCCGTCACCGCGGCCGACTTCGCGGACTCGCCGGCGTCGTTCACGGCGGTGACCTGGAAGCTGTACGCCGTCGACGGGGACAGCCCGGTCACGGTGGCCGAAGTCCCGGTCGCCGTCTGGACCTTGGTCCCGTCCCGGTAGACCGCGTAGCTCGTGGCACCGCCGACCGCGGCCCAGGAGAGGGCGACACTGGAGGAGGTGACCGTGCCGGCGGTGAGGCCGGTGGGCGCGGTCGGCGGCTGGCCCGCGGAGGCGCCCGGTCCGACCAGCGACACGTCGTCGGCGTAGTAGGCGCCGGTGCCGTACCAGCCGTGGGTGTAGATGGTGACCTTGGTGGTGGAGGCGCCGGTGGTGAAGGTGGTGGTGAGTTTCTGCCAGTCGGGGGCGGACTGGGTCCAGGTGGAGACGTCGGTGCTGCCGGTGCCGCTCGCGCCGAGGTAGACGTAGGAGCCGCGGACGTAGCCGGACAGGGTGTACTGCGAGCTCGGCTTGACGGTCACGGTCTGCGCGCACTGGGCGTTGTCGCTGCCGGCCGGGGTCGCCTGGAGCGCGGAACTCCCGCTGTGCACGGGTGAGCCGACCGTCGTACCGCTGCCCGCCGTGCAGGCCCATCCGGAGAGACCGGACTCGAACCCGCCGTTGACGGCAAGATCCGCGTCGGCCGCACGGGCGGCCGACGAGAGCGCGGTGATCCCGGGTACGGCCAGCAGCAGGGCCGTGAGCATGGTGAGAACAGGTCTCGCACGAACCACAAGTGCCTCCGGTGGTGGGGGATTTGGAGGTGGGGTGCGCGCTCAATTTGGTCCAGACCAATTAGCTTGTCAAGAGCTACGGCTCTTCGCGATCCCCCACAGGGCAACGCCCCGTCAGGGGCGCGGGGAACTGCGCGACCAGCCACGACGAACTCGCAGCCGACCGACAACCCGCACGTGAACGGCGCCTAGTCACCGTCGGCCAAGCCGGCGGCCGCCTCATGCATCGCCAGCTCCAGCAGCCCCGGATCCGTCAACGTCCCCGACCCGTCCGGCACCACCAGCCACCGCACCCCCTGCGTCGACCGCCCCGGATACGGCACGACGATCCAGGTCCCGGCCCCCGCCGTGCGGATCCCGGTACCGAGCCACCTGGCGGCCGTACCGGGCGGCACGAAGAAGCCCACCCGGCCGTCCCCGAAGTCGACCAGGACGGGCCCCGGCTGGTCGAGGACGCGGGTGAGCACGTCGAGGGTCGGATAGCCGAGTTCGCCCGGCAGGATCAGCACGTCCCAGGCCCTGCCGGCGGGCAGCAGCGCGATCCCCAGCGGGTTGCGCTCCCATTCCCAGCGGCAGGCCTCGGGATCAGGTGCGACGGATGCCAGCCATTCGACCGCCGTCTTCGCCCCAGTCATCAGAAGACCTCCCCATCTCGCTCGTCGACGCGGGCGTCGCGTCACGGGGAGAGAGGGAGGTCTCCGGAGAGCATTACGCGGGTTTCACCGACCGATTGAAGTGACCTGGATCACACCTCAAAAGGGGTCGGCGCCGAACCGGCTCAGCTGTCGAAGCCCAGCCCCAGCCGGTCCATCGCCCTGAGCCACAGGTTGCGGCGGCCGCCGTGCGCGTCCGCGCGGGCCAGCGACCACTTGGTGAGGGCGATGCCCGTCCAGGCGAACGGCTCGGGCGGGAACGGCAGCGGCTTCTTGCGGACCATCTCCAGCCGGGTGCGCTCGGTCTCCTCCCCCGACAGCAGGTCCAGCATCACATCGGCCCCGAACCGGGTGGCCCCGACGCCGAGGCCGGTGTACCCGGCCGCGTACGCCACCTTCCCCTGGTGCGCGGTGCCGAAGAACGCCGAGAAGCGGGAGCAGGTGTCGATCGCGCCGCCCCAGGCGTGCGTGAAGCGGGCGCCCTCCAGCTGCGGGAAGCAGGTGAAGAAGTGCTCGGCGAGCTTGGCGTAGGTCTCCGGGCGGTCGTCGTACTCGCGGCGCACCCGGCCGCCGTAGTGGTGGATGGCGTCGTAACCGCCCCACAGGATGCGGTTGTCGGCGGACAGCCGGAAGTAGTGGAACTGGTTGGCGGAGTCCCCGAGGCCCTGCCGGTTCTTCCAGCCGATCGCGCCGAGCTGCTCGGCGCTGAGCGGCTCGGTCATCAGGGCGTAGTCGTAGACCGGGACGGTGTAGGCGCGGACCCGCTTGAGCAGGTTCGGGAAGATGTTGGTGGCGAGCACGACCTGCCGGGCGCGGACCGCCCCGTACGGGGTGCGTACGGCCATGCCGGCGCCGTAGGCCTTCAGGGCGACGGCGGGCGTGTGCTCGTACACCCGGACGCCGAGCGCGAGGCAGGCCTGCTTGAGGCCCCAGGCGAGCTTGGCCGGGTGGAGCATGGCCACGCCCCGGCGGTCGTACAGGCCCGCCTCGAAGGTCGGCGAGTTCACCTGTGCCCGCACCGCGTCGGCGTCGAGGAACTCCAGGTCCTCCGCGAGGCCCTGCTGCTCCAGTTCCTTGTGCCAGTCCCGCAGTTCCCACGCCTGGTAGGTCTCGGTCGCGACGTCGATCTCGCCGGTGCGCTCGAACTCGCAGTCGATGCCGTGCCGGGCGACGGCGGCCTCGATCTCGTCGAGGTTGCGCCGGCCCAGCTCCTCCAGGCGGTGGATCTCCCCGGGCCAGCGGGCGAGGCCGTTGGGCAGCCCGTGGGTGAGCGAGGCGGCGCAGAAGCCGCCGTTGCGGCCCGAGGCGGCCCAGCCCACCTCGTGGCCTTCCAGCAGGACCACATCGCGCCCGGGGTCGCGCTCCTTGGCGTTGAGCGCGGTCCACAGTCCGCTGTAGCCGCCGCCGACGACCAGCAGGTCGCAGGTGTCGGCGCCGGTCAGCGCGGGCTCGGGGTGGGGCTTGCCGGGGTCTTCCAGCCAGTACGGGACCGGCTGTGCTTCGGAGAGAGACCTGGTCCAATCTGCCTGACGGCTCATGGCGCTCGGGGCCATGATTTCAACTCCCTACAGAGTCAATTAGGGGTTATGCGGTTATGCCTTTTGCCTGTTGCGGCGGCTGTTGATGAGCATCGATGCCAGCACGAAGAGTACGGCGACCAGGAACATGGCCGTACCGATGACATTGATCTGGACGGGCGTGCCGCGCTGTGCCGAGCCCCAGACGAACATGGGGAAGGTGACGGTGGAGCCCGCGTTGAAATTGGTGATGATGAAATCGTCGAAGGAGAGCGCGAAGGAGAGCAGCGCGCCCGCCGCGATGCCGGGGGCCGCGATGGGGAGGGTGACCCTGACGAACGTCTGCACCGGTCCGGCGTAGAGGTCCCGGGCCGCCTCCTCCAGGCGCGGGTCCATCGACATCACACGCGCCTTGACGGCGGTGACGACGAAACTGAGGCAGAACATGATGTGGGCGATCAGGATGGTGTAGAAGCCCAGCTGGGCGCCCATGTTGAGGAACAGGGTGAGCAGCGAGGCCGCCATGACGACCTCGGGCATCGCCATCGGCAGGAAGATCAGCGAGTTCACCGCGCCACGGGCCCGGAACCGGTAGCGGACCAGCGCGAAGGCGATCATCGTGCCGAGCACGGTGGCGCCGATCGTCGCCAGGGTGGCGATCTGCAGGCTGATGGAGAGCGAGCCGCACATGTCGGCGACCCCGCACGGCTGCTTCCAGGCGTCGAGCGAGAACTGCTGCCATTCGTAGTTGAAGCGCCCCTTCGGTTTGTTGAAGGAGAACACCGTGACGATGACGTTCGGAAGGAGGAGATATCCGAGGGTCAGAATTCCCGCGATGACGACGAGATTCTTCTTGAACCAGTTGACGAAGGGCATTTAGACCAGATCCTCCGTCCCGGACCGACGGATGTAGATGGTGACCATGGCGAGGATCGCGGCCATGAGGATGAAGGACAGCGCGGCGGCCGTCGGGTAGTCCAGGATCCGCAGGAACTGCGTCTGGATCACGTTTCCGATCATGCGGGTGTCGGTCGAGCCGAGGAGTTCGGCGTTGACGTAGTCACCGGCCGCCGGGATGAAGGTCAGCAGCGTGCCGGAGACCACGCCCGGCATCGACAGCGGGAAGGTGACCTTCCGGAACGTCGTGAACGGCTTGGCGTACAGGTCGCCGGCCGCCTCGTGCAGCCGTCCGTCGATCCGCTCCAGCGAGGTGTAGAGCGGCAGGATCATGAACGGCAGGAAGTTGTACGTCAGACCGCAGACGACGGCGAGCGGGGTGGCCAGCACGCGGTCGCCGGCCGTCCAGCCGAGGAAGTCGGTGACGCTCAGGATGTGCAGCGAGTTCAGGACGTGCACGACCGGGCCGTTGTCGGCGAGGATCGTCTTCCAGGCCAGGGTGCGGATCAGGAAGCTGGTGAAGAACGGCGCGATCACCAGGATCATGATCAGGTTCCGCCAGCGGCCGGCGCGGAAGGCGATGAGGTACGCCAGCGGGTAGCCGAGCAGCAGGCACAGGACCGTGGCCGCGGCGGCGTAGAAGACGGACCTGAGGAACTGCGGCCAGTACTCGCTCAGCGCGTCCCAGTAGGTCACGAAGTGCCAGGTGACCTTGTAGCCCTCTTCCAGGGAGCCCGTCTGGATCGACGTGGACCCCTGGTAGATCATCGGCAGGGCGAAGAAGACGACCAGCCAGAGGATGCCGGGCAGCAGCAGCCAGTAGGGGGTCCACTTGCCGCGCTTGCGCGCGGGCTTCTTCGTCTCGGGTTCGGCGGCCGCCAGCGGCGGGGGCGCCTCGGAGAGCGTGGCCATCAGGCGGCCTCCTCCTCGGTGCCGGCGTCGATGTCCTGGGCGGCGTCGAGGCCGAAGGTGTGCGCCGGGCTCCAGTGCAGGACGACGTCGGCGCCGGGGACGAGCCGTCCGTCGCGCTCGACGTTCTGTACGTACACCGCGAACTCCGGGCAGACCGCGCTGTCGATGACGTACTGCGTGGAGACGCCGATGAAACTGGCGTCGGCGACCTTGCCGGTGATGCGGTTGCGGCCCTCGGGGATGGCGCCCGCGTCGTCCGCGTGCGTGAGGGAGATCTTCTCGGGCCGGACCCCGACCAGCACCTTGCCGCCGGTCGTGGTCGGCGCCGAACATCGCGCCTCGGGCAGCACCAGCTTCCCGCCGCCGGCCTTGAGGATGATGTCGTCCCCGTTCTTGGTGTCGACCTCGGCCTCGATGAGGTTGGACGTGCCGAGGAAGTTGGCGACGAAGGTCGTGTTCGGGTTCTCGTAGAGGTCGGCCGGGGAGCCGAGCTGCTCGACGCGCCCCGCGTTCATCACGGCGACCGTGTCGGCCATGGTCATGGCCTCCTCCTGGTCGTGCGTGACGTGGACGAAGGTGATGCCGACCTCGGTCTGGATCCGCTTGAGCTCCAGCTGCATCTGCCGGCGCAGCTTGAGGTCGAGGGCGCCGAGCGGCTCGTCGAGCAGGAGCACCTTGGGGTGGTTGATGAGCGCGCGGGCGACCGCGACGCGTTGCTGCTGGCCGCCGGAGAGCTGGTGCGGCTTCTTGCGCGCCTGCTCGCCGAGCTGCACCAGCTCCAGCATGTCCTCGACCTGCTTCTTCACACTCTTGATGCCGCGCCGGCGCAGGCCGAAGGCGACGTTCTCGAAGATGTCGAGGTGCGGGAAGAGGGCGTAGGACTGGAAGACCGTGTTCACCGGCCGCTTGTACGGCGGCAGATGGGTGACGTCCTGGTCGCCGAGGTGCACGGTGCCGCTGGTCGGCTCCTCCAGGCCCGCGATCATGCGCAGGGTGGTGGTCTTGCCGCAGCCCGAGGCACCGAGGAGGGCGAAGAAGGAGCCCTGCGGCACGGTCAGGTCCATCGGCCGTACGGCGGTGAAGCCGTTGTCGTAGGTCTTGCCGATGCCGGTGAGGCGGACGTCGCCGCTGCTGTCTGTCGTCATGGTGTCGTCACGCCCCTGTGAGCTTCGCGAACTTCTGCTGGTAGGCCGTCTCTTCCTTCGAGCTCAGGGAGCGGAAGGCACGGGACTTGGCCTGCATGGCCTTGTCGGGAACGATCAGCGGGTTGCTGGCCGCCGACTTGTCGATCTTGGCAAGGTACGGCTGTACGTCCGCGACCGGACTGACGTAGTTGATGTAGGCGGCGAGTTCCGCGGCCTGCTGGGGCTCGTAGTAGTAGTCGATGAGCCGCTCGGCGTTCGTCTTGTGGCGCGCTTTGTTGGGGATCAGCATGTTGTCGGTCGACGTCATGTAGCCGCTGGCCGGGATGACGTAGTCGACGTCCGGGTTGTCGGCCTGGAGCTGCACGATGTCGCCGCCCCAGGCGACGCAGGCGGCCAGGTCGCCCTTGCTGAGGTCCGAGGTGTAGTCGTTGCCGGTGAAGCGGCGGATCTGGCCCTTGTCGACGGCCTTCTGGAGCCGGGCGATCACCGCGTCGTAGTCGTCGTCGGTGAACGTCGCCGGGTCGATGCCCATGTCGAGCATGGTCATGCCGACGGTGTCCCGCATCTCGGTCAGCAGGCCGACGCGGCCCTTGAGCGCGGGGTTGTCGAGCAGGTCGGAGACCGACTTCACCTCGACACCGTTCAGCGCCTTCTTGTTGAAGGCGACCACGGTCGAGATGCCCTGCCAGGGGTACGAGTAGGCCCGGCCCGGGTCCCAGTCGGGGCTGCGGAACTGGTCCGACAGGTTGGCGAAGGCGTGCGGCAGGTTGGACGCGTCCAGCTTCTGGACGTAACCGAGCCTGATCATGCGGGCGGCCAGCCAGTCGGTGAGGACGATCAGGTCCCGGCCGGTGTCCTGGCCGGCGGCGAGCTGCGGCTGGATCTTGCCGAAGAACTCGTCGTTGTCGTTGATGTCCTCGGTGTACTTCACCGTGATCCCGGTCCGCTTGCGGAACGCGTCAAGGGTCGGATGCTTCTTCCCGCTGTCGTCGACGTCGATGTACTCGGGCCAGTTGGAGAAGTTGACGACCTTCTCCGTGGCCGAGTGGTCGTCGGCGGAGACCCCGCCCTGGGACTTGCCGGCCGCGGGGATGCCGCAGGCGCTCAGCGCCCCGACACCGCCCACCGCGAGCGCGCCGCCCAGGAACGACCGGCGGGCCAGGGCGGCCCGGCCGGTGCGGAGGCTGCGCCGGATGGCGGCCAGTTCGACCGGGGTCGGGCGGTCGGGCTCGTACTGCCTCATACGCTTGCTGCCCTTTCGGGAAGGGGGCCGCCTGACGAACGGCCGAAGATCTGACTATCGGTCCCCGAAGATCGTGCGGTGCCAGTCCTTCCGCGGCACCGCCGTATTGTCGAACATAACGTGCTTGACCTGGGTGTACTCCTCGAACGAGTACGTCGACATGTCCTTGCCGAAGCCGGATGCCTTGTAGCCGCCGTGCGGCATCTCGCTGATGATCGGAATGTGGTCGTTGACCCACACACACCCCGCCTTGATCTCGCGGGTCGCGCGGTTCGCCCGGTAGACGCCGCTGGTCCACGCGGAGGCGGCCAGACCGTACGGGGTGTCGTTGGCCAGCCGGATGCCCTCATCATCACTGTCGAACGGCAGAACGACCAGCACGGGGCCGAAGATCTCGGCCTGGACGATCTCGCTGTCCTGCGGCGCGTCGGCGATCAGGGTGGGCCGGTAGTAGGCACCGCTCTTCAGCTCGTCCTGCGGCGGCTCACCGCCGGTCACCACGCGCGCGTAGCCGCGCGCCCGCTCCACGAAGGCGGCGACCCGGTCCCGCTGGGCGTGCGAGATCAGCGGCCCGAGGTCGGTACCGGGAGCGAACGGGTCCCCGAGCCGCACGGTCTCCATCAGGGCGGCCGTCCCCTCCACGAACGCCTCGTAGAGCGGCCGCTGCACGTACGCGCGCGTGGCGGCGGTGCAGTCCTGCCCGGTGTTGATGAGCGCCCCGGCGACGGCCCCGTGCACGGCCGCCTCCAGATCCGCGTCGTCGAAGACCACGAAGGGCGCCTTGCCGCCGAGCTCCAGGTGGAGCCGCTTGACGGTCGCGGTGGCGACCTCGGCGACCCGCTTGCCGACACCGGTGGACCCGGTGAAGGACGTCATGGCCACGTCGGGGTGCCCGACAAGGTGTTCACCGGCCTCCTTCCCGGTCCCGGTGACGATGTTGATGACACCGTCCGGGATACCGGCGAGCGTGGCGGCCTCGGCGAAGAGCAGCGAGGTGAGCGGGGTGAGCTCGGCGGGCTTGAGCACGATGGTGTTGCCTGCGGCGATCGCCGGGAGGATCTTCCAGGCGGCCATCTGGAGCGGATAGTTCCAGGGCGCGATGGAACCGACGACCCCGATGGGCTCGCGGCGGACGTACGACGTGTGGTCACCGGAGTACTCGGCGGCGGCCTGCCCCTGGAGGTGCCGGGCGGCCCCCGCGAAGAACGCGGTGTTGTCGATGGTCCCCGGCACGTCGAACTCGCGCGTGAGCTTCAGCGGCTTGCCGCACTGGAGGGACTCGGCGCGGGCGAATTCCTCCGCCCGGTCGGCGAGCACGGCGGCGAACCGGTGCAGTGCGTCCGACCGCTCGCCGGGGGTCGTCCCGGCCCAGCCCGGAAAGGCCTCCCGCGCGGCGGCCACGGCCCGGTCGACGTCCGCCGGGCCGGCCAGCTCGTACGTGTACACGTCCGTGCCGGTGGCCGGGTCGACGACGGCGTGCGTACGCCCCGACGTGCCCTTGGCGAACCGTCCCGCGATGTACTGCGCGCCGTCCGCGAGCCGCTCCTGCGCGGGGAAGGTCTCCGGGGTGGCGGTGCCCGGGTTGTCCATGTCGCTTCTCCTCCGCCGTCACCCCGTCCCGAGAGGCGGGTGGCGTAGCTCCAGCTCGATTTGACTGCCGATCCTGACAGAGCAGAGGGCGACCAACAAGTGATTCCGTTGTTGCCTTTTGGTTACGCGACGGAATCTGTCGACCAGGTGTCGAGTCAGCAGGCAAAAGGCAGGACGCAGTGTCAGTGGTGGCTGCCAGACTGGCGTGCATGGCGAAGATCGATTCTGTGGAGGCCCTGATCAGGGCGGTCCGGGCGGGGGCCAGGATCAGGTACCTGCACTTCTGGGGACACCGGCCGAGGCCGGACGGGCAGGTCTCGGCGAGCTGCCTGAGCCAGTGGTGGCCGTCACGCTTCGTGGTCGACGGTGTCGGGTACGCGACCGCCGAGCACTGGATGATGGCAGGAAAGGCCCGCCTCTTCGGCGACGCGGAGGCGGAGCGGGCGATACTGGCGGCCGCACACCCCGCCGAGGCGAAGAAGGCGGGCCGACTGGTCCGGGGCTTCGACGAGGCGATATGGCAGCGGGAGCGCCTCGCGATCGTCACCGAGGGCAGCGTGCACAAGTTCACCGCCGACGCCGCCCTACGCGACTTCCTGCTGGCGACCGGCGACCGGGTCCTGGTGGAGGCGAGCCCGGTGGACCGGGTATGGGGTATCGGCCTCGCGGCGACGGATACGGCGGCGGAGGATCCGAGCCGGTGGAGGGGGCTGAACCTTTTGGGGTTCGCGTTGATGGAGGCGCGGGAGCGGTTGCGGGTGGCGGGGGCGTAGAACGATGAGGGGGTGGCGCTTCTGACCGACGGAACTGGTCCCACGTAAAGGGGCGCGGGACTGTATCGACATGCGGCTCCGCCGCGTGGGCGCGAAAGGCCCCCACCCAGCCGCACCCGACCGACAACCGGTCCACCCGAGCTATTGGCCCCCCTGACTCCCCGCCACCACGATCAGCGTGATGAACGCCGCGGCCAGCACCAGCCCCGCCGACCCGCAGATGATCCCGGCCAGCGCCTGCCCCCCGTTCGTCGCCACGCCCCGCCGCACCCGGGCCCGCCCGATCGACCCGAACACGATGCCCAGCACCCCCATCACCAGAGCCACCGGCGCCAGGCAGAACCCGATCGCGCTGATGATCCCGGTCACCATGGCGGCCGTCCCCAGCCCGTTGTCGGGCGCCGGCTGCATACCGGGCCAGCCGCCGTACCCCCCGGGCCCCGCCGGGTACGGCGGAAACGGCTGGCCGGGATACTGGCCGGGATAGCCGTAGGGGACCTGACCAGGCCCGTTCGGGGCTATCGGCGGTGGCGGCACGGCCGCACTGGGCGGCTGGTGCGCCGCAGGCGGAGCGTAGGGGTTGGGCGGCGCATGGGGGCTCGGCGCCGCGAAGGGATTCGCGGGCGGCACCGGCGGCGTGTCGGACGGCGCCGCGTAGGGATCGGCCCAGCCCTGGGGCATCGCCGCGACCGTCCGCTGCTCATGAGCCGAAGGCGGCCCCGGCACCGGCGCCTCCGCCCCGGCCCCCTCCCCCTCGTCGGCGGCCTTGTCCAGCCGTACCTTCGGAACCTCCGGCACCTCGTCAGCCATCGTGCGACGTCCCCTCTCCTGCGCGCATGCCGCCGTCATGCTACGGCCCGGCCGACCGTGGCTCCCCGGCCCGGCCTACGATGACCCCGAGTCACCGATCAGCCGATCACCGCGCAGGGCCCCACGGCCGTACCCCGCCGTAGGCGGCCCGCGCCGTTCCGGGGAGGAACCCCTTGACCGACCGTCACGCCGATCCCGCCGCCCCGCGCGATGTGCACGCCTTCGTCGCCGGACTGCCCAAGGCCGAACTGCACGTCCACCACGTCGGCTCCGCCTCCCCCCGCATCGTGTCGGAACTGGCCGCCCGCCACCCCGACTCCAAGGTCCCGACCGACCCCGAGGCGCTGGCCGACTACTTCACGTTCACGGACTTCGCCCACTTCATCGAGGTCTACCTCTCGGTCGTCGACCTGATCCGCACGCCCGAGGACGTGCGGCTGCTCACCTACGAGGTGGCCCGTGAGCTGGCCCGCCAGCAGGTGCGCTATGCCGAGCTGACGATCACCCCGTTCTCGTCCACCCGGCGCGGGATCGACGCGCGGGCCTTCATGGACGCGATCGAGGACGCGCGGAAGGCCGCGGAGTCCGAGTTCGGCACGGTGCTGCGCTGGTGCTTCGACATCCCCGGCGAGGCGGGCCTCGAAGCCGCCGACGAGACGGCACGGCTCGCGACCGACGACCGGGTCCGCCCGGAGGGCCTGGTCTCGTTCGGTCTCGGCGGCCCCGAGATCGGGGTGCCCCGGCCGCAGTTCAAGCCGTACTTCGACCGGGCGCTCGCGGCCGGCCTGCACTCCGTCCCGCACGCGGGCGAGACCACCGGCCCCGGCACCGTCTGGGACGCGCTGACCTACCTGGGCGCCGAGCGCATCGGCCACGGCACCAGCTCCGCGCAGGACCCGAAGCTCCTCGCCCACCTCGCCGAGCACCGCATCACCCTTGAGGTGTGCCCGACCTCCAACATCGCCACCCGCGCGGTCCGCACCCTCGAAGAACATCCGATCAAGGACTTCGTGGCTGCCGGTGTCCTGGTCACGGTCAACTCGGACGACCCGCCGATGTTCGGCACCGACCTGAACAACGAGTACGTCGTCGCCGCCCGCCTCCTCGGCCTTGACGAGCGCGGCATCGCGGACCTCGCGAAGAACGCGGTGGAGGCGTCCTTCCTGGACGTGACGGGCAAGGCGAGGATCTCGGCCGAGATCGACGCGTACACGAAGGCGTGGCTCGCCCCCTGACGAGCCCCTGCAAAACCGCTGCGGCGCCCTGAGACCATGGGCTCATGCAGACCGTGACCGCCGTGGCCCATCGCGGCGACCTCTACCGCTTCCGCGAGAACACGCTCGACTCCCTGCGTTCCGCGCTCCGCCTGGGCGCGGACGCGGTGGAGACCGACGTGCGCCTCACCCGTGACGGCGTGCCCGTGCTCCTGCACGACGAGACGCTCAAGCGGTTGTGGGAGCACGACCGCCCGCTGCGCACCCTGTCGGCGGACGAGGTGCGCGGCCTCACCTCGGGCGGTGTCCCGACCCTCGCCGAGGCGCTGGCGGCGACGGAGGGCAGCCGGGTGATGCTCGACCTGCCCGGGGAGCCGAGCGAGCGGGCGGTGGCGAGGATCGTGGCCGTGGCCCGGGAGTGCGGTGCGGCGGAGCGCGTCTACTACACGGGGGACGCGATGACGATGCTGGCGGTCCGGGCGGCCGACCCGTCCGCCGAGATCGCCCTGACCCGCAAGACCCTGGCGCCGGCCCGCCCCGCACTCCTGGACGCGATCCGCCCCCGCCACCTGAACTACCGCTTCAGCCTGCTCGATCCCGAACTGGTCGAACACGTCCACCACACCGGCTACCTGGTCTCCTGCTGGACCCCGGACACCCGCCGCTCCCTGCGCCGCCTGCTGGAGATGAGCGTCGACTCGATCACGACGAACAGGGTGGACCTTCTCAACACCCTGCGCTAAACCCGCGACCGTTGAGCCACCGTCGCCGCATCAGCAGGCACAGACCGCGTCACATACTGCGGAACCGGCGCCGAATCCTCCCCGTCGTCCCGCACCAGCCCATACCGAGTCGCCCCCTCCGGAGGCCCGTACAGCACATCCTTCTCCACCGCGTCCCACGACGACGGAAAGACGCCCAGCCCGTAGTCGGCCCCCCGCTCGTTCTGCGTGAGCGTCACACTCCCGTCGACATAGAAGTACTCGTTCTGCCACATCTGCTGAGCCCCCGACGGCAGCACCGCATACCCCACCGCCGAGTTCCCCATCCCCGTCGCGGTCGTGTCCGTCGTGCTCACCCGGTCGTCCATGCGCCGCCCGCCCCCGGACGCCACATGGAAGATCTTCCCCTTCAGCCCGGTCCAGGACGGCATGACCAGGCTCCCGGCCCGGTACTGCGGTGAGATCTGCCAGCGGACCAGCACATAGCCCTGTCCGGAGAGGGTGACACTGTCCCCGCGGTGGTTCAGTACGGCGTGTGCCCCGCCCGTACTGCTGATCCCGGCCTCCGGCCGATGCGGCAGCGCACCCGGCTTCGCGTCCGGGTCCGGCGCCGTGTCGACCGCGTCGACGACCGATCCGTAGACCGCCGCGCTCGCCGAAGCCGACGGGGACGGCGAGGTGGCAGGGGACGACGAGGGAGTGGCCACCGGCGCCTGCGGTACCGCACGCGTGACCGCCGCCGTCGGCGACACGGCGGTCCGCGGTGCCGGGTGATGCGGTGTCTGCACGACGACATACGCGCCGCCCGCCACGATCGTCGCCCCGGCGGCCACCGCCACCGCCGGCTTGGTCAGCGCGCCCAGCACCTTCGCCGACCAGCCCGCGGACGTGGTCGCGGCAGCGGCCGCCGTCTTTCCGCCGAGCGCCAGCGACAACGTGAAGCCGACCGGGACCGGTACCAGCGCGATCCCGACCAGCAGCCGTTCCGCCGGTACGACGGAGTCGCGGGTGTCGCCGCAGTAGCCGCAGCCCCGGATGTGCCGGGCCAGCCGCTTGCGCCAGACGGAGTCGGGCCGCCCGTCCCAGCGGGCGGTCAGCTCGCGCAGTTCGGGGCAGGCCCCGTCCAGCGCGCGCACGATGCCGCGCGAGGTCTCCAGCCGTTCCTTCAGCCGCTGGACGCGGACGGCGGCGTGCTGCCGGCTGATGCCGACGGCCGCCGCCAGTTCGCGCCGGGTGAGTTCGCCGGAGACCTCCAGCCACCACAGCGACACCAACTGCCGGTCCTCGGCGTCCAGCCAGCCCACGGCCTCCGCGACCTCCCGGCGCTGGCCCGCCAACTGGAGCCGCAGCACGGTGAGTTCGGCGAAGTCGGCGGTGCCGTCCGGGACCGCCTCGTCCAGTTTCCGGTCCTGCCTGCGGCGTGCCCGGTCCCGGACCTGCCGCATCGCGATGGCCACCAGCCAGGACCGGAAGCTGTCCGGGTCGCGCAGGGTGCCGAGGTTGTCGACGGCGCGCAGCATGGTCTCCTGGACCACGTCGTCGACGTCGGCGTGACCGTTGAGAGCACGCCCGACCACGTTGTAGACCAACGGCAGCCAGCCCTCGACCAGTTCGTCCAGCGCACGCCGGTCGCCCGCCTGCGCGGCCGCGACGGTGGCCCGCCACTGCCGCGCCCCCTGCACGTCCGTCCTCATAACCGCACCTTCTCAGCCGGAGCGGTGGCCTTGGCAATGTCGGGGATCACAGTGTGGAGACGGAGTGGAGGGTTCCGGGATAACACTTTTTTCGTCCCGGGCTCCTCGCCGCCCGCGGCCCCTAAGGGCTGAACCCTTGCAACTCCCTTATTTTCAGGTCCAGTTGCTGAGGGGCGGCTCAGGGCGACAGCCCTCCCCGCCGACGATCCGGCCGGCCACCGCGCCCCCGGAGGATGACCGGGTCCCTGCCCCCGTCCCCTCCCCTGGAGCCCACGCATGCGTGTCCGCACCCGGAGCACCGCACTCGCCGCCGCCCTCGCCGCCGCCGTCTCCCTGGCCCTCGCGGCCGGCCCACTGGCCGCCCCCGCCTTCGCCACCGCCCCGGCGCCCGCCACAGCTACCACGGCCACCACCCCCACCACCGGCCCGAACGCGGAAGCGCTGCGCGCCGCGATCGCCGGGCTGCCCGACGCGGACGCCACCGCCGCGCTCGTCCGGGTGGGCGGTACCGACGGCGTCTGGCGCGGCAGCGCGGGCGTGCACGACCTGGCGAGCGGCCGGGCGGCGGACCCGGACGCCCGTTTCCGGGCCGGTTCCACGACGAAGGTGGTGACGGCGGCGGTGGTGCTGAAGCTGGCCGCGCAGGGGCGGATCGACCTGGACCGGCCCGTCCAGCACTACCTCCCGGGCCTGTTCACCCGGGCCTTCCGGCCCATCACCGTAAGGGAGTTGCTCAACCACACCAGCGGCATCCAGGCCGGCGACGGCTGGGGCGACTCCTTCGAGGCGCAGTACGCGCACCGCTTCGACACGATCACCCCGGAGCAGGTCGTGCGGTCGGCGGTGGCGAAGGGACCCGAGTTCGCGCCGGGCACTCGGCAGGACTACCTCAACATCAACTACACCGTGCTCGGGCTGCTGATCGAGAAGGTGACCGGACGGTCGTACGCCTCGGTGGCCGAACGGCTGGTGCTGCGGCCCGCCGGGATGCGGGACACCTACTTCCCCGGCACCGACCCGCGCATCCGCGGCCCGCACAACCACGGCTACCAGAAGGTGACGAAGGCCGACGGGACGACGGAGTTCGTGGACGTCACGGAGTGGAACCAGGCGGACCGGTTCGCGGCCGGGGACATGATCTCCACGACCGCCGACCTGGAACGGCTGCTGACCTCCCTCTTCCGGGGGCGGATCGTGCCGCCGGGACCGCAGCTGGAGGAGATGTTCACGGTCCCGGCCGACATCGAAGGGGCCACCTACAGCGCCGGGTTGCAGCGGTTCGCGTACGAGGGCCAGGTGTACTGGCTCAAGTCGGGCTCCCGGTACGGCTACAGCGCGGTCATCGCCGGGACCCGGGACCTGAGCCGGACCCTCGTCTACTCGGTCGGCTCGACCGACGCGAAGGGCGAGGAGATGAACCCGGTCGCCGAGCGGATCGCGCTCGCCGCGCTCACCCGGGGGTCAGGGTGAGCGCTCCGGTGCAGATGGCGCCCGAGGTGAGGGCGGTCGGCGTGCCGTAGACCGTGGGGATGACCGGCCGTTGGTACCCCGGTACCAGTCCCCCGCCGAAGATTCCCCCGGGGTCCCAGGGCCCGGGGCCGTGCCGCTCCTACCTTCGACAGCAGACACCGCGACGAGACCGACCGACCGCGGCCGAGTGCGAGGCAGGAAGGCCCAGCTCCATGATCGAAGCGCGCGAACTGACAAAGCGATACGGCGACAAGACCGTCGTCGACCGTCTGAGCTTCACCGTGAAGCCCGGCGAGGTGACCGGCTTCCTCGGCCCCAACGGCGCGGGCAAGTCCACGACCATGCGGATGATCGTCGGCCTCGACGCCCCCACCCACGGCTCGGTCACCGTCAACGGCCGTTCCTACGCCGGGCACTCCGCGCCCCTGCACGAGATCGGCACCCTCCTGGAGGCCAAGTCCGTGCACCCGGGGCGCAGCGCGGGCAACCACCTCATGGCGCTCGCGTACACGCACGGCATTCCGCGCGGCCGCGTCGACGAGGTCATCGAGCTGGCCGGGCTGACCAGCGTGGCCGGCAAGCGGGTCGGCGCCTTCTCGCTCGGCATGGGCCAGCGGCTCGGCATCGCCGCGGCGCTGCTCGGCGACCCGGCGATCGTGATGCTCGACGAACCGGTCAACGGCCTCGACCCGGAGGGCGTGCTCTGGGTGCGCAACCTGCTGCGCGGGCTCGCCGACGAGGGCCGGGCCGTGATGCTCTCCTCGCACCTGATGAGCGAGACCGCGCTGATCGCCGACCACCTGGTGATCATCGGGCGGGGCAGGCTGCTCGCGGACACCACGGTCGAGGACTTCACCCGGGAGGCGGGCGGCGGTGGCGTGAAGGTCGTCACCGCCGAGCCCGCCAGGCTGCGCTCGCTGCTGGCCGGACCCGACGTCACGATCACCTCCTCGTCCGCCGAGGAACTGCTGGTCGCGGGCCGGGACGCCCGGGAGATCGGGACGATCGCCGCCCAGCACGGCGTACCGCTGTACGCACTCACCCCGCAGGCCGTCTCCCTGGAGACGGCGTTCATGGACCTCACCCGGGACGTGGTCGAGTACCAGAGCGCTCCGGCCGGCACCGCGCGAAAGGCAGCCTGATGACCGTCACCAGCATCGCCACCGCCCGCCCGACGACGTACAAGGTGTCCGGCCGCCGGGTGCTGCGCTCGGAGTGGGCCAAGTTCTGGTCGCTGCGCTCCAGTTGGATCACCCTCGCGGTCGCCGTGTTCCTGCTGGTCCTGTTCGGGACGATCGCCAGCTACACCTACAGCCCGGGCGCCACGGCGGGCGGCCCGCCCGGCCGGAGCAGCGGCACGAGCGACGCGGTCAGCCTGGCCCTGACCGGCGTGACGTTCGCGTCGCTGGCCGTGGGCGTGCTCGGGGTGCTGCTGTCGGCGGGCGAGTACAGCACCGGCATGATCCGGTCCACGCTCACCGCCGTCCCGCGCCGCCTGCCGGTGCTGTGGTCGAAGGCCGCCGTGATCGGCCCGATCGCGCTGCTCCTCGCCACCCTCGGCGCGCTGGCCGCGTTCGGTCTCGGCTCGCCCGGTCTGGACGGCGAGAAGATCTCCCTGTCGCTCGGCGACGACGGGGTGCTGCGCAGCCTCGCCGGGGCCGGCCTCTACCTCGCCCTGGTCGCCGTCTTCGGGGTGGCCCTGGGCCTGCTGCTGCGCAACTCCGCCGGGGCCATCGCCTCCCTGGTCGGCATCCTGCTCATCCTGCCCGGGCTGGCCTCGCTGCTGCCGGACTCCTGGTACGACACCCTCAGCCCCTACTTCCCGAGCAACGCGGGCCAGGCGGTGTACGCCCTGCACCAGTCCTCCGACGCCCTCTCGCCCGGCGCGGGCATCGCCGTCTTCGCCGGCTGGGTGGCCCTGACCCTGGCCGCGGCGGCGTACCGGCTGGTCAGGAACGACGTCTGAGCCGGGCCCGGCACACGAGACACCCCTGGAGCCGAGGACAATGGCCGGCATGAGTACGCCGCACCGCGCGGCAGCCGCCGGGGACACCGCCCGGGGGACGGCGAGCACGCCGTCCCCCGGGTTCGACGCGGCCTGGGCGCATCCCCTGCTGGGCCGGTTGCTGCGCGACCGCAGCCGCCGGCGGCTGCTGGACCGGCGGCATCCGTGGTTGTTCGACACCGCGCTGGTGCTGTTCATGCTGCTGATCAGCCTGCCCGACCTGCTGATGGTCGACCACAACTCCCCCTTCGCGCACACGGCCACCCCGGACAGGCTGCCGACCGGCGTCCTGTGCGCCTTCATCGCCGCGCTGGTCCTTCCGCTGTGGTGGCGTCGCCGGGCCCCGGCCGTCGTGTACTTCACGATCCTCGCCGTGAACCTGGTCGAGTGGTCGGCGGGGGTCTGGCTGCGGGCGGGCATCGCCACGCTCGTCGCCCTCTACACCCTGGCCCGCAACGGCTCCCTGCGCGTGCTGGGCTGAGCGTCGGCGCGCTGGCCCTGGGCGCCAACGTCCTGGCACCGATCGACCATCCGCTGCTCGGCACCTTCTTCCTGCTGGGCTCGCTGACCGCGGCGGTCGCCGTCGGCCTGACGGTCCGGATCCGGGGGCTCTATCTGGCGGCCCTGGAGGACCGCGCCCGGCAGCTGGAGATCGAGCAGGAGCAGCGGGTCCGGCTCACCGCTGCCGCCGAGCGCTCCCGGGTCGCCCGGGAGATGCACGACATCGTCGGCCACAACCTCTCGGTGATGGTCAGCGTCGCCGACGGCGCGGCGGTCCTCGCCGGCAACCGGGGCGAGCGGTCCGCGGAGGCCCTGCGGATCCTCGGCGACACCGGCCGGCAGGCGATGAGCGAGCTGCGCCGGGTCCTCGGCGTGCTGCGCGAGGGCGCCGACGACGAGCGGCCGCTCGCGCCGCAGCCGGGCATCGGGGACCTGGACCCGCTGCTGGCCCGGGTCCGGGCGGCGGGGCTGCCGGTGACGTACCGGACGATGGGCGACCCGGACGCGCTGGGCGACGGTGTCCAGCTCACCGTCTACCGGATCGTGCAGGAGTCGCTGACCAACACCCTCAAGCACGCGGGTCCGGGGGCGTCCGCCGAGGTGACGGTGGCCGTCGCGCCGGGCAGGGTGCATGTCGGGGTCGCGGACACCGGCGCACCGCCGGAGCCGTCCGGCGGCTCCACCGGCACCACCGGCAGTACCGGGCACGGCCTGGTCGGCATCCGGCAGCGGGCCGCGATGTACGGCGGCACGGTCGTCGCCGGACCGCGCGAGGACGGCCCCGGCTGGCTGGTCGACGTCGTCCTCGACGTGCCCTCCGTACCTCCGGCTCCGGGAGAGAAGCCGTGACGACCGTACTGATCGCCGACGACCAGCCGCTCCAGCGGATGGGCGTGCGGATGCTGCTGGAGGGCACCCCCGGTCTGGAGCCGGTCGGGGAGGCGGAGAACGGCGCCCAGGCCGTGCGGCTCGCCGCCGAACTGCGGCCCGACGTCGTCCTCATGGACATCCGGATGCCCGGCATGGACGGGCTGGAGGCGACCCGGCGGATCGTCGCCACCGGCGGCCGTACCCGCGTCCTCATCGTGACCACCTTCGACCTCGACGAGTACGCGTACGACGGGCTGCGCGCCGGGGCCAGCGGCTTCCTGCTCAAGGACACCCGGCCCGAGGAACTGGTCGCGGGCATCCACGCGGTCGCGAGCGGCGACGCGGTGGTGGCCCCCTCGCTGACCCGGCGCCTCCTGGACGCCTACGCCCACCGGGTCCTGGCGCCCGCGTCGGCCGTCGAGGACCCCCGGCTGCGTTCGCTGAGCGACCGCGAGCGCGAGGTCCTGGTCGCGATCGGCCGGGGCTGGAACAACACCGAGATCGCCGAGCGCCTGGTCCTCACCGAGTCGACCGTGAAGAAGCACGTCGGCCGGGTCCTCGCCAAGATCGGGGCGCGCGACCGGATCCAGGCAGTGATCACGGCGTACGACGCCGGACTGGTGCGGGCCAAGTAGCCGGGCCAAGTAGCCGGGCCGAGCAATCGGGCCGAGCAACCGGACCAAGTAACCGGACCCCCTCTCCCGGTACGGCGGCTCCAGGCGTAGCATGTGAACGAAACTGTTTCGTTCAGGGAACGGACCTCGCATGGAGAAGACAGGCATGGTCTCCGTACTCGTCGTCAACGACCAATCCCTCCAGCGCCTCGCCGTGCGTATGCTCCTCGCCGCCGAGCCCGGCCTGACGGTCGTCGGGGAGGCGGCGGACGGGGACGAGGCGATCCGTGCGAGCGCCGCGCTCCGCCCCGACGTCGTCCTGATGGACAGCCAGCTGTCCCGGGCCGGCGCCATCGACACCATCCGGCACATCACCCGCCCGGCCGCCCGGACCCGCACCCCCGACCTCACCGGTGCGGCGGCGGCCGGCTCCCGGGTCCTGGTGCTGACCGCGGCCGGGCAGGAGGCGGACGCCTGGGCGGCCCTGCGGGCGGGCGCCGGCGGCTTCCTGCTCAACGACGCCGACCCGGCCGAACTGACCGCGGCCATCCGGGTGGTGGCCGCCGGCGACGCCGTCATCACGCCCGGTCTGACCCGCGCGCTCATCGACGCCGTCCGCCAGCAGCACACCGTCCGCCCCCTCCCCCGCACCTCGGGACTCGGCGCCCTGACCGGGCGCGAGCGCGACGTCCTGATCGCCGTGGCCGCCGGCTGGACCAACGCCGAGATCGCCGAGTGGCTGTCGATCGCCCCGACCACCGTGAAGACCCACGTCAGCAATGTCCTCGCGAAGATCGGCGCCCGGGCCCGGGTACAGGCGGTGACCTTCGCCTACGAGTCGGGACTGATCCGGCCGGCGGCCTGAGCGGCAGCGCCCCGAAGGGGGCGGGGCTGTGCCCATTTGCGGCTCCGCCGCGTGGGCGCGACCAGCCACGACGGCGCCGCAGACGGCAGACGGCAGACGGCACATTCAGCGGAACGCTCAGAAGCTCTCGCCGCCCAGCGCCTTGATGAAGGCCAACGGGTTCCAGTACTCGCGGTACTTGACGATCCTGCCGTCCTTGAACGTCACGAACGTCGCGTAACTCATGTCGTACGGGTTCCCGTTGGCCAGCACCCGGCCGGTGACGGTCCAGTCGGCGACGGCCGTGTCCGGGTCGTCGGTCGCCTGAATGGTCGCCGACGTGATCCGGTGCACGTCGATGAGGTCGGGGTAGCCCTTCAGGTACTCATAGACGGCCGCCCGGCCCTCCAGCCGGGTCGGGCTGCCCTCGGGGGCGAAGGGGAACTCGACGACGACGTTCTCGTCGCACTGGTCCGCCCAGGCCTTCATGTCCTTGGAGAGGAAGATGTCGAGGCTGCGCCGCACCAGGTCGGCAGCGGAAAGGGTCTCGCTCATGGTTCGTTCCCATCGTGATGCGAAGTGGGCCACGCGAAAATGTGGCTAGCCACATAATTACTTGGCTAGCCACACAAGTCAAGCGGTTCGCGGCTCAGGTGAAGAGGCCGCCGCCGTCCACGGTCAGGATCTGGCCCGTCAGCGCCTCGCCCTCGGGGCTCGCCAGGAAGCCGACGGTCGCCGACACGTCCTCGGGCGTCAGCGCGCGGGGCAGCGCCTGCCCGGCCTGGGAGGCCTCGAAGGCGGCGTCCGGCTGGTACGCGGTGGACGCGGTCCGGGTCAGACCGGGCGCCACCCCGGTCACCGCGATCCCGTACCGCCCGAGCGCGGCGGCGAGCGAACGGGTGAGGCCGATCAGCGCACCCTTGCTCGTCACGTACGCCAGGAGGTCCGGGCTCGGCGGCTTCCAGAAGGTGTCGGAGACGATGTGCACGATCCGGCCGAAGCCGCGCTCCCGCATGCCGGGCACGAACGCCTGGGCGAGCAGTACCGCGGACTCGACGTTGACCGCCTGGACCCGGCGCCAGGCGTCCAGGTCGACGGTCTCCACGTCCATCAGGTCGGTGGCGGCGGCCGCGTGCACCAGCACGTCGCACCGCCCGTTCTCGGCCAGCACGCGGCCGGCGGCCGCCCGGACGTCGTCGGCGTCGGACAGGTCGCAGGCGATGTCGCCGGCGCGGTCCAGGACGCGCACGACAAAGCCGCGCCCTGTCAGCTCGCGCACGATCGCGCCGCCGATGGCGCCGGCCCCGCCCACGACGACGGCGACCCTGGGGGTGTTGGGGTTTTCGGACATCAGATGCTCCTGGGAACGGTGCGGATGCGCCGGTGCGGTGCGCCGACGGCTGCCCCTGCCGTC
>NZ_JBSHBL010000106.1:0-31722 GCF_053611985.1 Streptomyces sp. NPDC054770 | reverse complement strand
AGGATCTTCGACGCGTGCACGATCGCCGAGTCCAGGCCCGCCTTGACACACTCCTCCAGGAAGACGGAGTTCAGCAGGATCCGGGCGGCCGGGTTGAGACCGAAGGAGATGTTCGACAGGCCCAGCGTGGTCTGGACGTCCGGATGACGGCGCTTGAGCTCGCGGATCGCCTCGATGGTGGCGACACCGTCCCCCCTCGACTCCTCCTGACCGGTGCAGATCGTGAAGGTCAGGGTGTCGATGAGGATGTCCGACTCGTGGATGCCCCAGTTCCCGGTCAGGTCCTCGATCAGCCGCTCGGCGATCTCCACCTTCTTCTCCGGGGTACGGGCCTGGCCCTCCTCGTCGATGGTCAGCGCGATCAGCGCCGCACCATGCTCCCGGGCCAGCCGGGTGACCTTCGCGAAACGGGACTCCGGACCGTCGCCGTCCTCGTAGTTGACGGAGTTGATGACCGCACGCCCACCCAGCTTCTCCAACCCGGCCCGGATGACGGGCACCTCGGTGGAGTCGAGAACGATCGGCAGCGTCGAGGCCGTCGCGAACCGGCCCGCCAGCTCCTCCATGTCGGCGACACCGTCCCGGCCCACATAGTCCACACAGAGATCCAGCATGTGGGCGCCCTCGCGGATCTGCTCGCGGGCCATCTCCACACAGTCGTCCCAGCGGCCCTCCAGCATGGCCTCGCGGAACTTCTTCGAACCGTTCGCGTTCGTGCGCTCACCGATCGCCAGGTACGCGGTGTCCTGACGGAACGGCACCGTCTGGTACAGGGAGGCGGCACCCGGCTCGGGCTGCGGCGAGCGCGGCACCGGCTCGACGCCGCGCACCCGCTCCACCACCTGCCGCAGATGTTCCGGGGTCGTACCGCAGCAGCCGCCCACCAGCGACAGCCCGTACTCGCGCACGAACGCCTCCTGCGCGTCCGCCAACTCCGTTGCGGTCAGCGGGTAGTGGGCGCCGTCCTTGCCGAGGACCGGCAGACCGGCGTTCGGCATGCACGAGAGCGGGATGCGGGCGTGCCGGGCCAGATGACGCAGGTGCTCGCCCATCTCGGCCGGTCCCGTGGCACAGTTCAGGCCGATCATGTCGATGCCCAGTGGCTCGAGCGCCGTCAGCGCCGCACCGATCTCCGAACCGAGCAGCATCGTGCCGGTCGTCTCGACGGTCACCGAGCAGATCAGCGGGACGTCCTTGCCCAGCGCGTCCAGCGCCCGGCGGGCGCCGACGACCGCCGCCTTGGTCTGCAGCAGGTCCTGCGTCGTCTCCACCAGCAGGGCGTCCGCGCCGCCGCCGAGCAGGCCCTCGGCGTTCTGCTGGTAGGCGTCGCGCAGCATGGTGTACGGGGCGTGGCCCAGCGTCGGCAGCTTGGTGCCGGGGCCCATCGACCCGAGCACCCAGCGCTGCTGCCCGGTCGACGCGGTGAACTCGTCGGCCACCTCGCGGGCCAGGCGGGCGCCCGCCTCCGACAGTTCGAAGACGCGGTCGGCGATGTCGTACTCACCGAGCGCGGCGTGGTTGGCGCCGAAGGTGTTCGTCTCGACGCAGTCGACGCCCACCGCGAAATACGCCTCGTGGACGGAGCGCACGATGTCGGGGCGGGTCAGGTTGAGGATCTCGTTGCAGCCCTCCAGGTTCTGGAAGTCCTCGAGGGTGGGATCCTGCGCCTGCAGCATGGTGCCCATCGCCCCGTCGGCGACGACGACTCGGGTGGCGAAGGCTTCACGGAGGTCTGTCATGGCGTGCCGTCCAGGACTTCCAGGGCGTGCAGAGCGGGGGCCAGTTCTTCGGCCGCGGCCGCGCCGTACGCACGCTCGGCCGTGGTCAGAAGGTGGTGCCGGTCCACGCGGTAGGTCTGCGAGCCGACCGTGGACAGGACCGTGGACGCCAGCACGCAGCCCAGGCGGGCCGCGGCGGGCAGCGGCAGATCGTGGCCGAGCGCGGCGAGGAAGCCGGCCCGGAAGGCGTCGCCCACCCCGGTCGGGTCGGTGACCGGCGCGTCGGGGACGGCGTCCACGGTGAGCGGGGCGTGGCCGGCGCGGTCCACGCGCACTCCGGCGCTCCCCAGGGTGGTGACCCAGGCGCCGACCCGGGCGAGGACGTCGTCCCGCTCCCAGCCGGTGCGTTCGAGGAGCAGAGCGGCCTCGTACTCGTTGGTGAACAGCCAGCGGGCGCCGTCCACCAGGTCGCGCACCTGGGGGCCGTCGAGGCGGGCGAGCTGCTGGGAGGGGTCGGCGGCGAAGGGCAGGCCGAGGCGGCGGCACTCGCGGGTGTGCCGGAGCATCGCCTTCGGGTCGTCGGGGCCGACCAGGACCAGGTCGGGGCGCGGCCGCCCGTGGAGGGACCGCGCCAGGTCGATGTCGCGAGCCTCCTGCATGGCGCCCGCGTAGAAGGCGGCGATCTGGTTGGCGTCCTCGTCGGTGATGCACATGAAGCGGGCGGTGCCGCGCTCGGCCGAGACGTGCACGGCGCCGGTGTCGACGCCGTGCTCCTTGAGCCAGACCTCGTGCTCGGCGAAGTCGGCACCGACGGCCCCGACGAGCAGCGGGGCGAGGCCGAGGCCGCCGAGGCCGAAGCAGATGTTGGCGGCGACCCCGCCCCGGCGCACCTCAAGCGCGTCGACCAGGAAGGACAGGGAGACATGGGCGAGTCGGTCGGGGATGAGCTGGTCCGCGAACCGACCGGGGAAGACCATCAGATGGTCCGTGGCAATGGATCCTGTCACCGCGATACGCACATGAACTCCTGAACTCCTGTCGGGTGGCAGGCACCGGACGGACCGGCACCTGCCGGCCTGGGGATGCGTGATTCCTGGGGCTGGATTCGGGCAGGGCGTCAGATGCCCGCGGCGGCCCTGAGCGCCTCGGCCCGGTCGGTGCGCTCCCAGGTGAAGTCGGGCAGTTCGCGGCCGAAGTGGCCGTAGGCCGCCGTCTGGGCGTAGACGGGACGCTTCAGGTCGAGGTCGCGGATGATCGCGGCGGGGCGCAGGTCGAAGACCTGGGTGATGGCCTGCTCGATGGCGTCCTGGGCGACCTCACCGGTGCCGAAGGTCTCGACGAAGAGGCCGACGGGCTCGGCCTTGCCGATGGCGTACGCGACCTGCACCTCGCAGCGGGACGCCAGGCCGGCGGCGACCACGTTCTTGGCGACCCAGCGCATCGCGTACGCGGCCGAGCGGTCCACCTTGGACGGGTCCTTGCCGGAGAAGGCGCCGCCGCCGTGGCGGGCGTAGCCGCCGTACGTGTCGATGATGATCTTGCGGCCGGTCAGGCCGGCGTCGCCCATCGGGCCGCCGATCTCGAAGCGGCCGGTGGGGTTCACGAGGAGGCGGTAGCCCTCGGTCTCCAGCTTGATGTCGTCCTCGGCGAGCTCGGCGAGCACGTGGTCGACGACATGTTCGCGCACGTCCGGGACCAGCAGCCCGTCCAGGTCGATGTCCGGGGCGTGCTGGGAGGAGACGACGACGGTGTCCAGGCGGACCGGCCGGCTGCCCAGGTACTCGATGGTGACCTGGGTCTTGCCGTCCGGGCGCAGGTAGGGGACGGTGCCGTTCTTGCGGACCTCGGTGAGGCGCCGCGAGAGGCGGTGCGCCAGCTCGATCGGCAGCGGCATCAGGGTGGGCGTCTCGTCGGTGGCGTAGCCGAACATGATGCCCTGGTCACCGGCGCCCTGGGCGGCCAGCTCGTCGCCGGTGCCCTCGACGCGGGACTCGTAGGCGGTGTCGACGCCCTGCGCGATGTCCGGGGACTGGGCGCCGATGGACACCGACACACCGCAGGAGGCGCCGTCGAAGCCCTTCGCGGAGGAGTCGTAGCCGATCTCGAGGATCTTGTTGCGGACGAGCGTGGCGATGTCCGCGTACGCGGTCGTGGTCACCTCACCGGCGATGTGCACCTGGCCGGTGGTGATCAGGGTCTCCACGGCGACGCGCGCGGCCGGGTCCTGGGCGAGCAGGGCGTCGAGGACGGTGTCGCTGATCTGGTCGGCGATCTTGTCGGGATGGCCCTCGGTCACGGACTCCGAGGTGAACAGACGGCGGGACATGTCTCTCCAGGGTGGGTGGTGAGGGTGGATCGGCGGGTGGGTGCGCGCGGCGCTGCGCGCGGTGGGTCAGTCGGTGCCGCGGAAGATCGACGGGTCCGGGACCTGGCGCTCCTCCCCGGCGAGCAGGGCGGGCCGCACGACGGCTGCCCCGACGAGGGGGCGGCGGGCGCGGGCCGGTTGGGCCGGGTCCGGGACGTGCGCGGCTTCCTCGAGTGAGTCAGGAATGTCCAGCGTGTCGATGCTCATCTCTGTCTGTCTCCCGATGACTTCGGCGGCTTCGGCGGCTTCGGCGGATCGGCGGCTCGTGTCCCCGGTCGGGGTCACACCGCGGGGACCGGCCGGCTCACCGGCCGGGCGGGCGCCGCGTCCTTGGCGAGCAGGCAGTCCTCCAGGAAGCCGAGGGCCTTGAGGTGGTAGGTGCGGGCCGCCCAGCCGAGGCTCAGGTTGTGCCCGGCGTCCGGCTGGTGGGCGATGACGGTCGTGGTGGCGGCCAGCGGCCGGCGCAGGGCGGCCAGGGCGTCGTCGTCGAACAGCCACCACTGCTCCTGCTCGGCGAAGGTGAAGCGGACCGGGATCCGTACCCTGCGGGCGATCCGCGGGTACATGCCGGGCCACAACGGCCCCTCGTGCGCCTCCAGTTCGGGTACCGGCGACACGAGGTGGCGGCCCTGCCGGAAGGCGTCCGGCGGGTAGAGCCGCAAGGAGCCCCAGTGGCGGCGCCAGTCACCGTGGCCGTGCCGGCCCGGGAGCTGGTCGGTGCGTACGGCGAGGCGGCTGCCGAGGCCGGAGATGTCCAGGCCGATGAGGCTGCGGCCGCGCTCCTCGGCGGCCGCGGCCAGGGCGAGCTTGCCGCCGTTGGAGTGGGCCACGAGGAAGATGCCGGCGCCTGTGTCATGGGTGGCGGCGAAGTCGGCGAGACCGTCGTGCAGCGTCACCGCCTGCGCGGCCAGCCCCTGGCCGCGCGGCAGGTGGGGGGCCGAACTTCCGTAGCCGGGGCGGTCGACGGCCAGGACGGTGTAGCCGAGGTCGGCGCCGAGGGCGAGCAGCGACAGTCCGGGGCGGGCCCGGCTGTCGAAGTAGCCGGCCCGCATGCCGCCGCCGTGCACCGCGACCACGACGGCCCGGGGCCGGCCGGAGGGCGGCTCGGCGATCAGTGCCGACAACGGGATCCCGGCGGCGTCGAGGGTGATCTCGCGGGCCCGGAAGGCATCGGTGGTCAACGGCTGGGCCATGGGATCAACAACTCCGGGCGGTTGGGAGGTACCCGGGTGCCGCCCTCATCTCCTGGCCGGCGCCAGGCGGCGGGTGAGGCGGCGGCGTACCAGGCGGCGTACCAGGTGGTGGACCAGATGGTGGACGGGGACGCCGGGTTCACCGGGGTGCGGCGGCAGGGCGCGCTCCGTGCCGGCCTGGGGCACGCGCGCGTCGGACGCGCTCATCGTCGGTATGCGTCGTCGCGCCAGCTGCGCGGTGTGCCGGCGCGGGTGCGCCGTTCGAGGCGCTGCCAGCGTGCGGTGCGGCGGCCGGACTCCGGGCCCTCGGCGTGGTCCTGCTCCGTGCTGCCGGCGGCGGCCGCGCGGGCGAGCAGCACGGCGGTGAGCGCGGCGAGTTCGGTCGCGTCGGGGCTGCCCTTCTCGATGCGCAGCACGGTGCCGGCCGGACCGGTGATGATGTCCGTCCTGTCCTTGCTGTCCGTGCTGTCCTTGGCGTCCTTGGTGTCCCTGGACGGTGGCATGGGCGTCGTCTCCGTGGTCGTGGGAACGGATCGGGAAACGCGAACGCCGCACGAACTCGCCGGTCCCGGACGGGGGATGGGGGAACCGGCGAGCTCGCGCGGCGAGCTCGGGTGGTGCAGTGGTGCAGTGGTGCAGTGGTGCAGTGGTGCGAGGCTGTCGCCGGGTCAGGCGGCCGTGGGGCCCAGCTGGCCGACGAAGCGGCCGGTGAACAGGTCCTGGCCCTTGAACTGGGAGACCATCTCGGTCGGGGCGACGAACGGGCCCTCGGGCGAGGGGAGCTGGCCGACGCCGCCCTCGCTGCCGAGCGGCAGGAGGATCATCGGGAAGCCCAGCGGCTGGTAGGTCGCCGTCGGCTCCTCGCCCTTGATCTGGGCGAGGATGTTCTTGGCGACGACCTCGGCGTGCTGCATCGCGTAGCCGGCCATCTTGGCCTCGGCGACGTCGGTGATGTCGCCGACCGCGTAGACGTGGTCGTGGCCCTTGACGTTGAGCTTCTCGGTCACGGGGACCTGGCCCCGCTCGGTGAGGGCGGTGAGCTTGCCGTCGGCGAGGTAGTCGTTGTTGATGACCGTGCCGAAGGCGCGGTACCAGACGTCGGCGGTGATCTCGTCACCGGCGGTCGTGGTGACGGTGAACGAGCCGGCCTGGCCGGAGGGGGTGCCCGGCTCGGCCGTCAGGCCGGTGCCGAGGCGGACCTCGATGCCCAGGGCGTCGAGCTGGCCGTGCAGGTCCTGGACGACCTCCGGCTTGAAGCCGGGGAGCAGTTCCTTGGCCGGGTCGACGATGGTCACCTTCTTGTCCGGCCAGACCTGCTTGATCTCACCGGCGAGTTCGAGGCCGACCGGGCCGGCGCCGAGGATGAGGACGTTGTCCGCCTGCAGCAGTTCCTTGTGCGAGGCGCGGAAGTCCTTGAGCGCCTCCTCCACGGTGGCGGCGGAGGGGTTGGCCGGGTAGGCGTAGCTGGAGCCGGTGGCCAGGACCACGTAGTCGGCCGCGACGTGCCGGCCCGAGGCCAGGGTGACGCCGGTGGGGTCCACGGAGACGGCGCGGTCCTGAACGACCTGGCCGTCGGTGAGCAGCGTCTTGAACGGGAAGAACATGTTGGGCGCCCACTCGGGCTGGGCCAGTGCGCGCAGCGACCCCGCCACGTTGGCGAAGGCGTCACGCGGGTCGATCAGGACGACCTCGGCCTCGGACTCGAGGGCCTTGGCCACCGCGGCGCCCCCGTAGCCTCCGCCGACAACGGCGACTTTACGACTCATGATTCACACTCCACAAACCAATGAAATTGCGTCGGGCTCTGCTCGAAAACGCTAATTGATTCGCACTGCGAACCACAATGCAGAGAAACTTCAGGAACTACAGATCTTTGTTAAGAAGTAGAAGTTCCTGCTACGAACTTTCGATATTCGGGTGCTACGCTGCACGCGTGGCCAAGCATGAGGACGACGACGGCGCGATGGGGCTGGCGGCCGCACTGGTGCGGTCATCGTTCCTGGTCAACGCCGTGTATGCCCAGGTGAGCCGGGAGCACGGACTGACCCCGCAGCAGGGCCAGTTGCTGTGCGTGCTGATGGCGCAGCCGTACGGAATGAGCGAACTGTGCTCGATGCTCGGGCTCGCCAAATCGAGTCTGACCGGGCTGGTGGACCGCACCGAGAACAACGGCCTGGTGCGGCGCGAGAACGATCCGCGCGACAGCCGTGCGGTACGGGCGGCGCTCACCCCGCGCGGCGCACGGCTCGCCGACCGCTTCTACACCGACGCCTGCCGGCGCATCGAACAGCTGCCGGCCGGCCTCGACGCCGCGGGACGGGACGCTCTCGCCGCGCTGCTCGGCCGCGTCGTGCGGGACAACGACGGCCCCGTGGTCTTCGTCGAACCCGGCCACGGGGCCGCCGCCCGCGGCTGACGGGCCTCAGGCCGCGATCAGCCGCTGCGTGTAGGCGAGCGCGGCCGGCTCGAACTGCAGGGCGGCGTGCGAGCCCGCCGCGTGGACGTCCCGCCAGATGCGCTGCATCGGGTGGGACGTGGCCTGCCCGCGGGTCCCCGTGACGTGGAACAGCCGGTCCACCGCGCCGACGAGCAGTTCCACCGCGAGCGTGGCGTCGCGGTGGTTGCGCACGGCCGCGCCGTCCTCGCCGAGCCGGCCCTCGTCGGCGGTCCCGGCGACCCGCGCGAGCAGCAGTGCCGCCGCGTCGATCTCGCCCGCCGCGCGGGTGTAGGCGATGCGGGCCGTGTCCCGGGCCGCCGCCCGGGCTCCGCTCGACGGTGTGCCGAGGTGCTGCTCGACCAGGCGCAGCGCGGCGCGGGCCGCGCCCAGGACGGGCGCCGCGAAGGTCAGCCCGTTCACCGCGAACAGCGGTGCCGCGTGCACCGGGGACCCGGTCGGCGCCGGCAGGTTGCCCTGGCGCATGTCGTCCCAGACGAACGAGCGGTACTCCGGCACGAACGTCCGCGCCACCAGCAGGGTGTGGCTGCCGGTGGCGCGCATGCCGAGCGTCGACCAGGACTCCTCGTGGGTGAAGGAGTCCCTGGGCACCGCGAACACCCGGATCGACCGGTCGCCCTCGCGCGGCGGCGCCGAGCTGAGCAGTGCCCAGTCGGCGAACTCGACCCCGCTGACGTAGAGCCACCTGCCGGACAGCGACCAGCCGCCGGCCACCGGCTCGGCCTGGACCCCGGCCGCGACCATCGAGCTCACCAGCCGGGTGTCGGTGCCCTTCGCCCAGACCTCCTCGCGCCCCTCCTCGGGCAGGAAGGCGCTGAAGCGCCCGTTGTACGCCCACAGGGACGCGAGCCAGGCGGCGGACGCGCAGCCCTCGCCGATCGTGGCGACGGCCCGCGTCACCGACTCGAAGCCGGCGCCTGGGCCGCCTTGCGCCGCAGGGGCGAAGGCGCTGGTGAACCCGGCCGCGGCCAGCGCCTCGACGGTGTCCCGGCCGAGCCGCCCGGCCGAGTCCGCGCCCTCGGCGCCGCGGCCCGCCGCACCGGCCGCGGCGTCCAGCGCCCCGCCGTCCTGTCCTGCCGGCTCGCCGCTCACACGCGCTCCCTGATGTACTCGATCTCGCTGAAGTGGAGCTCGACCCGGACGCCGTCCAGGCCGTCGAGGGCGGACGGTTCCTTCGGCCGCTCCAGGAAGGCGCGGAAGCTGTTCTCGTCCTCCCACTGCGCGTACTTGATGACGTGCTCGCCGGACAGGCCGCGGTGCACGGCGTGCGACACGTAACCCGGCGTGGTCGCCAGCTCCTCGGGGTCGTGCGTCATTTCCTTGAGCACCTGCGGCTGGTCCTCGGGCGCCGACGTGACCACGATGACCACGGTGAAGCGGGGCTCGTCGAGGCTGATACGGGGCTCGGGGCGCCAGGTGTGGACGACCTCGCAGGGGATGTTGTCCAGGCGGGAGACGTTCAGGGCGCTGCCGAGGCGGCCCTGGGTGGCGCGCTCGCTCAGGAAGGCGTCGTACGCCTCCTTGCTCTCCCACTGTGCGTAGTTGACCACCGAGCGGCCGTCGAGCCCCCGGTGGAAGTTGCCCGAGACCAGGCCCGGCTGGACGTTCGCCGGCGGCAGGCTGCGCCACTGGTCGAACAGCACCTGCTGCCCGTCGGGGCCTTCGGTGTGAAAGATGTTGAACAGCGTGAAGTAGCCGTCCTCCACCCTGATGGAACTCATGGCTCTCCCTGGTCTCAGGCGGCGTACGGACGTGCGGTGCGGGCGTCCTTGAGGGCGCAGGCCCACCACTGGAGCTTTTCGAGCATGGCCTTCGCGGGGACGGCGGCGTCGGGCGCGCGCAGCACACCGTCGTCGCCGATGTGCTGCCACACGCCGTGGAAGCTGACCGTGTCGCGGATCGTGGCCGCGTGCAGCTCCGCGAAGACCAGGCGCAGCTGCTCGACGGCCCGCAGCCCGCCGGACAGACCGCCGTAGGAGACGAACGCGACCGGTTTGGCCTGCCATTCGGCGCGGTGCCAGTCGATCAGGTTCTTCATCGGGGCGGTGAAGCTGTGGTTGTACTCCGGCGTGATCACGACGAACGCGTCCGCCGCGTCGAGGCGTGCGGCGACGGAGGCGAGCAACTCGGCGGACTCGCCCCCGGGTTCCTGCGTCAACGACAACGGCAGTTCCACGTCGGCCAGATCGAGGACGTCGACCTCGTACATCGCGCAGGCCTCGACCTCCGCGACGAACCAGCGCGCGACGGCCGGACCGGTGCGGCCCACACGGGACGAACCGATGATCACGGCAAGGCGCAGTGTTCCCTCGGACATGTTTTTCCTTCCTGTGAGCCGGAACCGGACACGGAACCTCGTCAGGGGCGGGCGCCGTGGCGGATGGCGCGCATCTGGGCCACCCACACATCGGCGTCGGCGGCCCGCTGCCGGAAGGAGTCGGCCGAACCCTGGTGCGTGAAGACGTGGATCCGGTTCTCCTCGATGGCTTCGAGGGCGGCCTTGGCCACCTGCTCGGGTTCGAGGACCTCGGAGACCTCCTTCAGCTTGGCCAGCTGCTCGTTGCTGCTGACGCTGGCGGCCAGCATCGGGGTGTTGACCGCCTGGGGCATCAGGCACGAGACGCCGAGACCGCGGTGGCCGTACTCGACGGCGAGGTACTCGGCGAACGCCACGGCCCCCTGCTTGGCGACCGAGTACGGCGCCGCGCCGAACGCGGTGAGCACACCGCAGGCGGCGATCGTCTGCACCAGGTGTCCTTGGCCGGCCTCCAGCATGGCCGGGACCACGGCTCGGGCGGCCCACACGTGCGACATCATGTTGACGTCGAGGGCGCGCTTCCAGTCCTCGTCCGACGCGTCGTAGCTGCCCGTCACGGTCAGCCCGGCGTTGGAGACGAAGATGTCGACAGAGCCGAACCGCTCCCGGGCCCGGTCGACCAGGGCCTGGATGGACGCCTCGTCGGCGACGTCGGCCCGGACCGCGAGGGCGTCGGCACCGATACCGGCGGCCACCTTCTCGGCGCCCTCGAGGTCGATGTCGGAGACGACGACGCCCCGGGCGCCGGCGGCGGCCAGGGCCTCGGCGATCGCCTTGCCGATGCCGCTCGCGGCGCCGGTGACGACGGCAACGCTGCCTTCGATCTTCATGTCACACGCTCCCGAACGGGTTGGTCATCACGTAACGCCACTCGCCCCGGGCGTTCTTCTTCAGGACGTCGAGGCCGCGTCCGGTGCCGGTCATCTCGGGCTTCGAGGGCACCTCGATGCTCCAGTCGACGACGAGCGCGGCGGTGTCGCCGACGACGTAGCTCTCGACGACCTCGGCCGACAGCTGCGGGTCCAGCTTGAGGAACTCGACCACGGCGGCGCGGTGTTCGTCGCCGCTGACGGCCTTGCCGGGCTCCCAGACGGCCGCGGCGCCCGGCGCGTAGACCGCCATGATCGCGTCGATGTCCCGGGCGGCGTAGGCGTCCAGGTACTTCTGGTTCATCTCCGCCGGGGTCGCGGCCCCGTCCTGGCCCGGCGTTCCGGCGAGCGTCAGCGGCCGTACCTCCAGTTCCTTCTGGAGGTAGGCGTCCCGGCCGTCCAGGAACTCCTTCATGTACGACTGCCCGAGGTGGCGGGCCAGGTCCTTGCGGGTCGCCCAGATCTCGTAGAACACGAAGAGGTTCGGGTCCTGCGCGTCCTGGTTGATCCAACTGCCCAGGCAGCCGGGCTCGGTGCGGGAGCGTTCGGCGAAGTCGACGAGCAGCGCGCCGAGCTCCGCCGCCTTCTCCGGCTTGGCGTGGGCGAAGCCCACCGCCGACTGGATCTCGTTCTGCATGATGGGGGCTCCTCAGCCGAGAAGGGTGCCGCCGGTGGCGTCCACGAACGAACCGGTCATCCAACGGGCCTCGTCCGAGGCGACGAACGCGACGATGTCCGCGACCTCGTCCACCTCGCCGACCCGGTCGAATGCCGACAGGGCGGACATCTGCTTGACCGCCTCGGGGTCCTCGAACACCGGGTCACCGTTGTTGGTGACGCCCGGGGCGACCGTGTTGATGGTGATGTCCCGCGCCGCCAGTACCGGCGCCATGTGCAGGGTGATCTGCTCCAGGGCGCCCTTGCTCATCGCGTACGCGATCTGGATCGGGAACGCGGAGTGGGTGACCCCGGACGACACGTTGACGATGTGGCCGCCGTCGGGGATCAGCTCAAGGGCCTTCTGGATGAGCAGGAACGGCGCCTTGGCGTTGATGTTGTAGCAGTTGTCGAGGATCTCCTCGGTGACCGCGGCGGGTCCGGCGCCCTCGAAGCCGGTGGCGGCGGCGTTGTTGATCAGGATGTCGAGCCGGTCCGAGCCGGTGAGCTCGACCAGGCCCGCCCTGGTGCCGTCGAGGAGCTGCTCGACGGCGCCCGGCCGGCCGAGGCTGGCCTGCACGGTGAAGGCGCGGCCGCCGGCCTGCTCGATGAGCGACACGGTTTCCTTCGCCGCGACCTCGTTGCCGGAGTAGTTCACCGCGACGACGGCACCGTCCTGCGCGAGCCGCAGGGCGATGGCGCGCCCGATGCCCCGGCTGGCGCCGGTGACGAGCGCCGTCTTGTTCTCGAACCTGCTGGTCATGGAAAGCCCTTCGAAAGGGGGGACAAAGATCGTTGGGTGGTGTCAGCGCCCTGAAGGGGCGCGGGGCTGTATCCGATATGCGGCTACCGCCGCGTGGGCGCGACCAGCCACGACAGCGCCGCAGTCGACACACGGCATATCGCGGCACATCCAGCGGAGCGCCTAGCCGGCGTGCCGGGCGACGGCCTCGCGCACCGCCGGGGCGATATCGCCGGCCCAGCGGCCGAGGGACGGCAGGTCCGGGGTTCCGCCGCGGGGCGAGAAGAGCATGAAGCCCGACGCGCCGTGCTCCACGACCGCCGCGGTCAGCTCCTCGATCCACTGCTCGACGCTGCCGCCGATCCACCGGCCGTCGCCGTCGCGTGTCCTGGCCAGCGGCCGTTCGGTGATCTGGCCGGGGAAGTTGAAGATGGTGCGGACCTCGCGCGGGTCACGGCCCACGGACCGCGCCGCCTCGTCGACGAGCGGGCGGGAGGCACCGTAGCGCGCGCTCAGCCAGTCCGCCGCGTGGCCCGGGATCCAGCCGTCGGCGACCCTGCCGGTGGCGGCAAGGGACTTGGGGCCGACCGATCCGGTCCACACCGGGGGCGCCGCGATCGGAGCCGGTTCGATCTGCTCGACCTGGTAGTGGCGGCCCTTGAAGGTGACCGGCGGGCCACCACCGGACAGCTTCCTGACGAGGACGATGGCCTCCTCGAAGGCCTCGACCGCCTGGGCGGGGGTGAGCGGTTCGACGCCCATGTCGGCGATCCGCTCCCACAGCCCCCCGGCACCCATGCCGAGCACGACCCGGCCGTCGGAGAGCGCGGACAGGGTCGTCACCGTCCGCGCCAGCATGGCCGGGGGTCGCGTCGGCAGATTGCTGACGTTGGCGAACCCCGCGAGGTTCTGGGTGCGACCGACGACGAAGCCGAGGGTGGCGTACGCGTCCAGACGCTGCCCGATATACGGGTGGTCCGACAGGGAGAAGAGGTCCAGTCCTTCCCGGTCGGCCAGTTGGGTCATCTCCAGCAGCACCGGCATGTCGTCGATGACGCTGTGTGCACCGAAGCCGAAGACGACGGCGCGCGAGGATAGTGCCGTCCGTGTGGTCGGGATTGCCAAGGGGGTGCCCTTCAGTTCTTGTTCGGGTGTAGGGGTCAGGGATGTAGGGGTGTGCGGGTCAGTTCGTACGGGTGGCGTGGAACTCGTAGCGGCGGCCGGCTCCGGCCTCCGCCTGCCCCATGTACTCCAGAAGCGGTTCGATCTCCGCCTTGATGTGGACGAGCGCCTCCGCCTCCGAAGCCCACTCTGACAGCAGGAAGATCCCGTCGTCGTCCGCACTGACATGGAAGTTGGCGGCGATCGCGCCGGGGTAGGCCCGGTCCTCGCCGACGGTCTTCTCCTCGGTGCCGAGCAGGCCGTCGACCCAGGCCCGCGCCCGCTCGCCGTCCCGCATGGCGAAGAAGGCGGCCGGGTAGCAGCCGACCGGCGGGAGCGGGTCGGGCAGCACGGTGGGCTGCACCCTGCGGTACAGCCGGAACGCCGCGGGCTCGCCCGGCTCGTAGCCGAGTGCGCGCCAGTCCGGGCGCAGCGCCTCGAACGCCCCGCGCGGCCCGTCCGCGTCCCCGGCGTCCGCCGTGAACTGGGCGTACGTCAGCAGCGATGTGCCGTCGGTGCCGTGGAACAGGGACACGGACGCGAGGCCCGCGGGCCACTCGGCGGACTCCCAGTGCGCGAGGACCGCGGCACCGGCCTCCCGCAGGCGCTCGGGGTCACCGCCGGTGACCTCCTCCACCAGCACGGTGGCAATGTCCGGGCGGCCGATCTCCGGCCGGACGTGCGACGTGGTCGGCATCGTCGACTCCTCAGGTTTCCTCTGTCTTCTCGGGCCGGGGGTTCAGGCGTCCTTGCGGCCGATGACCAGGACGTCCTCGTGCAGCCCGTCGACCTCGGCGGTCTCGGGCGTGAAGCCGGCCTCGCGCAGCCAGCCGTGCAGTTCGTCGGCGGAGTACTCGTGGCCGCCGCGGGACCAGACGAGCATGGTCAGACCGGCCAGGGCGCCGTGCATCGACGGCTGCTCGCCGCCCGCCATCGGGTCGTAGACGAACACGGCCCCGCCCGGCTCCAACGCGTCGTAGGCCCGCTTGAGCAGCTCGATGCGGTCCTCGACCCCCCAGTTGTGCAGGACGTGGCCGAAGACGAGGACATCGGCCCTGGGCAGGTCGTCCTTGAAGAAGTCGCCGCCGTGGAAGGCGAGTTCGGTGTCGCCGAGCCGGGCCATGTGCCGGTCGAAGGCGGACCGCAGCGGCGGCAGGTCGAAGACCGCGCCCTTCAGGTGGGGGTTGTGCTGGACGACCTCGTGCGCGAAGTTGCCGCGGGCGCCGCCGATGTCGACGAAGGAGGTGTACCCGCTCCAGTCGATGCGGCTCAGGGCCTGCGCGATCGGCGCGCTCAACAGGTCCATGCTGTCGAGGAAGCCGTCGGTGGCGTCGGCGTCCGCGTACAGGGTGTCGTACGGGTTGCCCGCGACCGCGGCCTGGTTCTGCGGCTTGCCGGTGCGCAGCGACTCGGCCAGACCCTGCCACGCCGGGTTCAGCTCCTGCTCGCAGAAGTGCAGGTAACCGCCGAGGTAGGCGGGGCGGCCCTTGACCAGGAACGCGTCGCTGACCGGGGCGTTGGTGAACGCGCCGTCGGCCGACTCCAGCAGGCCGAGGTGGACGAGACCGGCGAGCAGGTCGTTCGCGCCGCGCTCGACGAGGCCGAGTCGCTCGGCGAGTTCGGCGGTGGTGACCGGGCCCTTGGACACTTCGGTGAACAGGTCGTACTCGACGGCCGCGAGCAGCATCCGCGACTGCCAGGAGCCGAGGATCAGGCCCATGATCGGGCCGGGGTTGACGGAGTTGTCGGGCGTGTCGACTGCCATGGCAGTGAGCCTCCTTGAGGTGATGGAACAGCTGGGAGCCGAGGGAGCGGCGAGTCAGGCGGTGGTGGTACGGGCCGGGCGGCGCGCGAGCGCGGCCGCCAGACCGAGCGCGCCCACCGCGGTGACGAGCGCCGCCGCGGGCCGCGGGCCCGCGGCGCGGGTCAGCAGCAGGGCGACGAGCGGCAGCAGCAGCGCGGCGCCGAGCTGTACGAACGCCTGGTACAACGACACGGCCGCGCCCCGGTCCGCCGGGGCGAGGCCGGCCGTCGCCTGGGTGTTCAGGGCGACGAACGCCAGGCAGAACCCGGTCTCGACGAGCAGCAGGACCGGCAGCATGCCGAGGACGTAGCCGCTGTCGGGACGGGCCAGGTACAGGACCTGGCCGAGGAACGGGAAGAGCGCGCCGAGCGTGATGAGACGGCGGCTGCCGTGGCGGGCGATGAGCCGGCCGGCGAACGGCACGCTCAGCGCCAGCGGCACGCAGGCGGGCAGCAGCGCGAGCGCCGAGCGCCAGGGCGACCAGCCGTACCCGTCCGCCATCCGGAAGACCATCAGGACCAGCAGCGCCTGGTAGGTGCCGTTGAGGCAGGCGGCGCCCAGCGCGGAGCGCAGCAGCGGGCCCCGCTTCAGGAGCGCCGGGCTCGGCAGCCGCGCCGGGCCGCCGCCCTGCTCGCGCGGCAGCACGTACGCCCCCGCGACGAGCAGCACCAGGGCCACGGGCCCGGGGAAGACGAACACCCAGCGCCAACTGGCCGCCACCAGGCCGCCGGCCAGCAGCAGCCCGGCGGTGAAGCCGGCCGCACCGAACAGCGAGTACACCGACAGGGCCCGTCGTCGCTGCGGGCCCTGCGGGAACAGGTCGTTGATGATGGCCAGGCCGGTCGGCGCGGTCAAGGCCGCGCAGCACCCCTTGACGACGCGGACGGCGACCAGGAGCACGGGACCGCCGGCGAGGCCGCCCGTCAGGGATGCCAGGGCGAACAGCAGCATCGCGCCCAGATAGGCCCGGCGCCGTCCGACACGGGCGCACAGCACGGGGCCGAACAGCAGCAGCGCGGCGAAGCCGAGCGCGAAGCCGCTCATCAGCCACTGGGCACTCCACGCGGTGAGGCCGAACCGGGCCGCGAGCGTGGGCAGGGCGATGAGGAGGACGGACACCTCGATCGCGTCGAGCAGCATGTTGCCGGAGAGCACGAGGAGCCGGGACCACTGGCGTGCGCTCCATGCCTCCTGCCCCTGCGTGGCGGGCGCGGCGGTGGCGGCGGGCGCGGTCACCAGTGCAGCACCTGCCCCTCCGCCGTGCCGTTCTCCCCGAGGAAGGTGGCGGTGGGGCCGTCGTCGGGGAGGGTCGCGAGCAGGACCGGGATACGCGCGCCCTGCTCGGTGGTGAGCCGGCCGTGGTGGCCGTTGATGTCGGTGGCCACGAAGCCCGGGGAGGCCGCGTTGACCAGGATGCCGGTGCCGCGCAGCTCGTTGGCGTACGCCAGGGTGACCGCGTTCAGGGCGGTCTTGGACGACGCGTACGCCAGCAGCGTCGACGGGAACTCGCCGGGCGGGTGCTCCCCCGTCTGGTCGAGGTTCTCGGCGGCCGACTTCAGCGAGCCGATGGCGCTGCTGACGTTGACGATGCGGGCCGAGGGGGCCTTGCGCAGCAGTGGCAGCAGGGCGTTGGTCACCGTGACGACGCCGAGGACGTTGGTCTCGTAGACCGTGCGCACCTGCTCGGCGGGGGTCTGGCTGGGGGGCTGCATGGGGCCGCCGATACCGGCGTTGTTGACCAGGACGTGCAGGGCGCCCGCCTCCTCGGCCAGGTGCTCGGCGGCGGCCTTGACGGAGGTCTCGTCCGTGACGTCGAGGTGCAGGAACCGCACGTCGAGGCCGTCGGCGGACAGCTCGTCGGCGGTCCGGCGGCCGCGCCGTTCGTCGCGGGCCCCCAGATGGACGGTGTGGCCGCGCTCGGCGAGCTGCCGGACGATCTCGCGGCCGATCCCCTTGTTGCCTCCGGTGACGACAGCGACGCGCGCAGTGTGGGCGGACATGTAGGGCCTCTCACATGGGTGGTTCTCGCTGGGGTGGGTGGGGACGGCCGCGGCTCAGCCGAGCAGGGTGCCGCCGGTGGCGTCGATGAAGGCGCCGGTGATCCAGCGGGCCTCGTCGGTGGCCAGGAAGGTGATGACGTCGGCGACGTCGCCGGCCTCGCCGACCCGGTTGAAGGCCGAGAACTTCGCCATCGCCTCGACGGCCTGCGGGTTGTCGAAGATGGCGCCGCCGTTGTCGGTGATGCCCGGGGCCACGCTGTTGATGGTGATGCCGCGCGGCGCGAGGATGCGGGCCAGCTGGAAGGTGAGCTGCTCGATCGCGCCCTTGGTCATGGCGTACGCGACCTGGTCGGGCACGGAGGTGCGGGTGACGCCGGTGGTGAGGTTGACGATGCGACCGCCGCTCGGCATCTGCCCGATGGCCCGCTGCACGAGGAAGTACGGCGCCTTCGCGTTGACGGCGAAGTAGCGGTCGAACTCGTCGGGGGTGAGGTCCTCGGGCGCCGAACCCGTCGACGTGACGGCCGCGTTGTTGACCAGGATGTCGAGGCGGGTGTCGCCGGTACGCTCCTTCAGGCCGCGCTCCAGGCCGAGGAAGAGTTCGTGCACGTCGCCGGGGACGCCGAGTTCGGCGCGCACGGCGAAGGCGCTGCCGCCCTCCTTCTCGATGAGTTCGACGGTGTCGTTCGCCGCCCGCTCGTTGGCGGTGTAGTGCACGGCGACGAGCGCACCTTCGCGGGCGAGCCGGATGGCGGTCGCCCTGCCGATGCCGCGACTCGAACCGGTCACGAGGGCCGTCTTGTCGGTGAGCCTGTCCACGGTTGGCCTTCCGGGTTGGTGGGTGTGCGGGAGCCGCGAAGGTGCGGCATGCCGTTCCGGGCGCGGCTGTTCGGTCACGTCGAGGCCGCTGATCGTGCGGGCGAGGTGGCGGCGGACGGGTGCCTGGTCGAGCAGTTCGCCGAAGACGTCGCGCAGCGCGAGCACGTCCTCGGTGCCGAACAGCAGCCGGGCCTGCGCGTCGATGTTGGCCAGCGTGCGTGCCCCGGCCGGGTGCCGTTCGGCGTGGTACGTGTCGAGCAGCGCGGGCGCCGCCGCACCGGTGGCGACCCGGGCCAGCTTCCAGCCGAGGTTCGCCGCGTCCTGCAGCCCGAGATTGACGGCCTGCCCGCCCACCGGCATCTGGCGGTGCGCGGCGTCGCCGGCGAGCAGCAGCCGGCCGCGCCGGTACTCGGTGACCTGCCGGGAGACGGTGCCGAAGCGGTTGAGCCAGCGGGCCTCGCCGTGCCGGATGTCCTCACCGGTCACCGCGGCCCAGGCGGCGGCGACCTGCTCGAAGGTCACCTCGCCGGCCGGCTGCTCGCCGAAGCGGTGGACCATCAGCCGGGTGGTGCCGTCGGGCCTGCGGTAGGCGGTGGCGATGCCGCCGGGGAAGCGCTCCAGCCGCCGGTTGCCGATCTCGATGCCGGCGACGTCGGCGCGCAGCATCACCTTGTCGGCGTCGTGTCCGGCGGACGCGAAGCCGCCGAGCTCGCGCACCGTGCTGTGCTCGCCGTCGCAGCCGGCCAGGTAGCCGGCCTCGATGGTGTACGTGGCGCCCGGCGCGCCGCCGGCGGCGGGCCCGCGCACCTCGACGTGGACGCCGTCGCCGCTGTGCCCGAGGCCGGTCACCGTGTGACCGCGCCGGATCTCGGCACCCGACTCGAGTGCGTATGCCTGTAGTTCGGTCTCCAGGTGGTGCTGGAGGCACTCCCACTGGCCGGCGTACGGATGGTCCGGGTCGGCCTCGGCGAGGTCGAGGCGCAGGCCGCCGAAGTGGCCGGGGCCGACCGGCGGCAGCTCGCCGAGCCGGGGCAGGAGACCGCGGTCGGCGAAGATCTCCATGGTTCGCGCGTGCAGGATCGAGGCCCGTGACTCGCCGGTGGGCCGGGTCAGCCGCTCCAGGACGACGACGTCCGCGCCGCCCGCCCGCAACTCGGCCGCGAGGAACAGGCCGACCGGCCCTGCGCCGACGACGAGCACGTCGGTGCGGGTCATCGGCGCTGTCCGAGCGCCGGTCCGAACCAGCGGGCCAGCGAGGAGCCCAGGTCGCGGTGGCTGCCGGGCGCGGCCCAGGCGACGTAGCCGTCGGGGCGCAGCAGTACGGCACCGGTGCCCGCGAGCGGGCTGCCGGCGGGGACCGGGTCCGCAGTCGCGGTGACGGTGTCGACGCGGTCGCGCCAGGGCTGCGCGCGGCGGCGCAGCACGGCGTTGTCGTCGAGGTCGAGCAGGACACCTCGGCCCGTGCGCAGGAGTTCCGTGCTGCTGGTGCGCCGCTCCCCCGTGGTCACCGGCAGGTGCGGAAGGCGCCGGCCGAGCAGCGGGCTGGGCCCGCCGCCGACGTCGTAGCGGATGTCGAGGCCGCTGACCTTGGCCGCCAGGTGCCGTGTCACACCGGGCAGTCGCACAAGCTCGGCGAGGACGTCGCGCAGCGGTGCGGACTCCTGGCCGCCGAGGATCAGCAGGCTCTGCGCCCGGGTGTTGGCGAGCAGGCCGCGGCCCACCTCGTGGCGCTCGGTGTGGTACGTGTCGAGCAGTTCCTCGGGGGCGTCGCCGCGCAGTACCGCCGCCAGCTTCCAGCCGAGGTTGTGGGCGTCCTGGACGCTGGTGTTCATGCCCTGCCCGCCGGCCGGCAGATGCACGTGGGCGGAGTCGCCGGCCAGCAGGACGCGGCCGCGCCGGTACTGCGTGACCTGCCGGGAGGCATCGCCGAAAGCGCTGACCCAGACCGGCTCGGCGTGCGTGATGTCGATGCCCGTGAGCCGCTTCCACACATCGGCGACCTCGGTGAACCGCGGCGGTCCGGTGCGCTTGCGCGGGGGCACGCCGTGCTCGCCGACGATGATCCGGTGGATGCCGCCGGCGAGCTTGGCGACCATCACGAAACCGCCGTCGATGTGCTCGCCGGTCATCCGCGGCTCCAGGTCGACCCCGCGCAGGTCGGCCAGGAGCATCTCGGTGGTGGCGGCCGTGCCCGGGAAGTCGAACCCGGCCGCCTTGCGGACCGCGCTGCGTCCGCCGTCGCAGCCGACGAGATAGCGGGCGCTCAGCGTCCGCTCGCCCTCGGGGCCGCGCACGGTGACCGTGACGGATTCGCCGCGGTCCGCGTACGAGACGAACTCGTGCCCGCGGCGGATGTCGGCGCCGAGCTCGCCCGCCCAGGCCTCCAGGGCCTGTTCGGTCACCGACTGCGGCACCGTCTTGGCGGCCTCGTGGAAGGCGCCGAGGACGCCCATGTCCAGCGGGATGCCACCGAAGTGGCCCATGCCGCTGGTCTCGTGGTCACCGAGGCGGCGCAGCAGTGCGCGCTGGTCGAAGACCTCCATCGTGCCGATGGTCAGCCCGATGCCCCGGGACTCGCCGGTGCGCTCGGGGTGCCGTTCGAGCACCGTGACGTCGATCCCCGCCAGGCGCAGTTCCCCGGCGAGCATCAGCCCGGCGGGTCCCGCTCCAACAACGACCACCGAAGCGTCCATGAACCTTTCCTCCTCAAAGCCAGTAGCGGAGCCGCGGACAGCGGCGGGCCCGCCCCGCCGTCGTACAGGGACGCCACGGGCAGCGAACGCAGCGTGACGATCGGCTCCGCGGATGCGAACAGCGCGGCCGCGGCAGCGTGGTGCGGGCCGGCCGGCACGTTGCGCACGATCCAGCCGGCCGGACCGGGCGGGGCGCCGGTCCGGGGTGCGAGTCCCAGGTAGTCACGTGCGGGGCTGCGGGCGAGCCCCGTGCCAAGTCCCTTGAGATACGCCTCCTTACGGGTCCACAACTGCGCGAAGACATCGGCCCTGCGGGCTTCGGGAAAGTCCCTCAGCTCCTGCCATTCCGCCTGGTGGAGAGCGGGCCCGCACACCCGCACCGTCTCGCTCGTCGGCGTGCGCTGCACGTCCACGCCGACGACCGTGGCCGCCGTGCCGATCAGCACGAGGCCGTGGCTGTGCGAGAGCGAGAAGTGGACGGGCAGCGGAGGGTCGTGCAGCACGGGCCGGGTCGTGCCGTACGGCCGCGCCGGCGCGGGCTCCCGGCCCAGGCGCAGCCGCTCGGGCGGGTATCCGGTGGCTTCCGCGAGGACCCGGCGCAGCGCGATGTGCGCCGACAGGTACTGCACCCGGTCCGTGGGCCGCATGAACAGCTCCGCCCGCCGCAGCTCCGCGGCGTCCAGCTCGCGCACCGCGAGCCGGGCCGCCGCCGGGCTGTCCGCCGACGGCGGACGCAGCAGCCACAGTGACAGCCGCGGCGGCTCGCGCAGCACCGGGATCAGCGGCGGTCGTCCGAACTCACGCAGTGGGCCGCCGAGTTCAGCGCCGAGCCTCGGCATAGGCCTTGGCGTGGCGCAGCGTGGCCAGGCTGTTGGTGCTGAGCGCGGTGTGCACGTACGCGCGGGCGTCGGCGACGGTGGCGTCCGTGCCGAGGATGCGGGCGATGTTCTCGGTGTTGATCGTCACCGTGTGCTGCGAGGACGCCCTGACACCGGTGTCGGTCTCGGCGAACGTCCAGTAGCCGGTGTGCAGCGTCATCAGCGCCGGCAGGGTCACCTGCTTGTAGGCGATCCTGTGGTGCGGAAAGGTCACCCGGTACGACTTCGTGGTGTGCACGGAGCCGTCCTTGGCGCGGGTGTCCATCTCCAGCGTCTGCAGGCCGGGAGCGTCCTCGTCGAGGCGGACGGTGGCCACGTGCGGCAGCCGCTCGGACCACAGGTTCGCCTCGTTGATGAAGTCGTAGACGTCCTTGGCCGAGCCGGCGATCTCGACGGAGTCCTCGAAGGAGAACGTCAGGTCGGCCTCGGTCTCGGCGTGGACGCGCTCGACGTTGGTGCGCAGCGCCGCCAGCTCGGAGCGCGAGTTGCGGTCGACGGCCTCGTCGATCCACTGCAGGCTCTCGGGGTCGTCGTCGACGGCCCGGTAGTCGTGCAGCAGCCGGATCCGCGACTCGGTCGCGGAGAGGGGCTCGATGATCCAGGTGCCGCCCATGGACGCGACCGGCGGGGTGGACACCTCCTGGCGGAAGGTGATGCGCAGGTTCTCCGGGTCCAGGGTGCGGCGCGACGTCCAGTTCTTGGGCTCGCCGTTGGCGGTGGCCCAGATCTGGATGCGCTCCTCGCGCTCGCCGCGCTCGGCGTGCTCGACGTGAATGGTCGGCGGGAAGATCCGCGGCCAGTTCTCCACGTCGGCGATCAGCCGGAAGACCGTCCCGGCCGGTGCGGCCGCGGTGATCTGGTGCTCGACCTCACGGATGGTCATGGTCAACTCTCCTTGGGGTCCTAGAAGTTGCCGAGTCCGCCGCAGACGTTGAGCGCCTGCGCGGTGATGGACGCCGCCGTGTCGGAGGCGAGGTAGCCGACCAGACCGGCGACCTCCTCGGGCGTGGAGTAGCGGCCGAGCGGGATCTTGGCCTGGAACTTCTCGAGGATGGCGTCCTCGGTGGTGTCGTACGCGGCCGCGTAGCCCTGGCGCACCCGCTGCGCCATCGGCGTCTCCACGTATCCCGGGCAGACCGCGTTGACGGTGATGCCGGTCGGGGCGAGCTCGTTGCCGAGCGCCTTGGTGAAGCCGACGACGCCGTGCTTGGACGCCGAGTACGGGGCACCGAGGACGACGCCCTGCTTGCCCGCGGTGGACGCGATGTTGATGATCCGGCCGCGGTTCTTGTGGCGCATGCCGCCGGTGTTGAGCACCTCGCGGGTCAGCCGGAAGACGCTGTTGAGGTTGGTGTCGATGACGTCGTGCCACAGTTCGTCGGTGATGTCGGCGGTGACGCCGCCGCCGCTGCGGCCCGCGTTGTTGACCAGGACGTCGACGGTGCCGAAGGTGTCGACGGCGGCCCGCACGAAGGCGCGCACGCTGTCCGCGTCGCGCACGTCGAGGGTCGTGCCGTCCACCGCCAGGCCCTCGGCCTGGAGCTCCTTCACGGTCGCGGCGACGTCGTCGGCGCTGCGTGCGCCGATGAACACCCGGTGGCCCTGTTCGGCCAGGAGCCGGGCGGCGGCGAGGCCGATGCCGCTGGTGGCTCCGGTGACCAGGGCGGTTCGCTGCTGCTGATCTGACATGTGTGGCGTCTCCAGTGGGAGGGGAAACGGGCCCGCCGGGCGGTGCGCGAGGCACCGCCCGGCGGGAGACGGGGTGTGGGGGCCGCGGGGCGCGACGACGGGTCAGACCAGCGCGGCGAGGCCGCTGTTGACGGCGTCGATCAGCAGGCGCGGAGTGTTGGCGATGCTGAGGATGTCCTCGTCGAGGGAGATGCCGTACTCGCGCTCTATGCGCCCGCCGGTCTCCAGGAGGGCCAGCGACTCGTAGCCCAGCTGCTCGAAGTCGGTGTCGAGGATGTCCCCGTCGAGGTTGTAGGAGTCGTCCGCGCCCGCCGCCTCGATCAGGATGCGGCGCAGGTCGTCGAAGGTGAAAGCCTGCTCGGCCATGGTGGTTCCTCTCCTGTGCTGCCGGCTGCGCCGGCGGGTGTGGTGGCGGTAGGGGTGTCAGTCGGCGGAGCGCACGACCAGCGCGGAGTTGAAGCCGCCCAGGCCCCGGCCGAGCACCAGCGCGGTGCGCACCTCGTGCGTCCGCGGGTGGCCGACCACCAGATCCAGGCCGTAGGCGTCGGCCGGCCGGGTGTTCATGGTGGGCGGGATCAGGCCCTCTTCCATGGCGAGGAAGACCGTCGCCAGGTCGAGCGCCCCGGCGGCGGAGTACAGGGCGCCGGTCGTGGTCTTGGGGACGGTGACGGGCACCTGCTCGCGGCCGAAGACCGCGCCCAGCGCATCGGCCTCGATACGGTCGAGCTCGGGCACGGCCGCGCCGTCGGCGAAGACCACGTCCACGTCGCGGGCGCTCACCCCGGCGTCGGCCAGGGCGGTCTCGATGGCCTGGCGCAGCGCCGGCGGGCGGCCGCTGCCCGGCTTCGGGTCGAAGGTCGCGCCGTAGCCGGCGATCTCTCCGTACACCTTGGCACCGCGCTCCCGGGCGGCGACCTCGTTCTCCATGATGAGGATCGCGCCGCCCTCGCCCGGGACGTGTCCCGAGGCCCGGTCGTCGAAGGGTACGTAGGCGCTGGCGGGGTCGGTCCGGGTGGTGACCCGGCCGCTGGTCAGCTGCGCCACCCAGCCCCACGGGCACAGGGAGGCGTCCACGGAGCCGGTGACGACCAGCGGGGTGCCCTTGCGGACCTGGCGGCGGGCCTGCGCGACGGAGTCCAGACCGCCGGCCTGCTCGCTGACCACGACCCCGCTGGGGCCCTTCATACCGTGGCGGATGGAGATCTGACCGCTGTTGACGGCGTAGAACCAGGCGAACGACTGGTACGCGCTGACGTACTCGCTGCCCTGGCTCCACAGCCGCTCCAGCTCGCGCTGGCCGAACTCGAAACCGCCGGAGGCACTGGAGGTGACCACGCCCATGTCGAAGGCGGGCAGCTCCGCGGGGTTCACCCCGGCGTCCGCGAGGGCCCAGTCCGCGGCGACGAGCGCGAGGCGCGTCATGCGGTCGGTCTGCGGCAGCAGCTTGCTGGGCAGGTGCTCGGAGGCTTCGAACCCCTGGATCTCACCGGCGAGCTGGGCCGGGTACTGGGTGGGGTCGAAGCGGGTGATGCGCCCGATGCCGCTCTTGCCGACGCGGGCGGCCTGCCAGTACTCGTCGGCTCCGAGCCCGTTGGGTGCGACCACGCCGAGGCCGGTCACCACTACCGAGGCGGTCATGCGGCGGTCCTTTCCGGCTGGGCGAGGACCATCGCGCTCTGGAAGCCGCCGAAGCCGCTGCCGACGGTCAGCACGGCGTCCGTCCGGTGCTCCCGCGCGGTGACGGGCACATAGTCGAGATCGCATTCGGGGTCGGGGGTGTGGAGGTTCGCGGTCGGCGGCACCACGTTGTGGGTCATCGCCAGCGTCGAGGCGGCGATCTCGATGGCACCGATGGCACCCAGGGAGTGGCCGACCATGGACTTGATGGAGCTGACCGGCGTGGCGTAGGCGTGGTCGCCGAGGCTCTTCTTGAACGCGGCGGTCTCGTGGCGGTCGTTCTGCTTGGTGCCGGAGCCGTGCGCGTTGATGTAGTCGATCTCCTCGCCGTTCATCCGCGCCTCGGCGAGCGCGACGCGGATGGCCTCGGCCATCTCCGCGCCGTCGGGGCGCAGACCGGTCATGTGGTACGCGTTGCTGCGGGTCGCGTAGCCGGCGATCTCGGCGTAGATGCGGGCCCCGCGCCGGCGCGCGCTCTCCAGTTCCTCCAGGACGAAGAAGGCGGTGCCCTCGCCGAGGACGAAGCCGTTGCGGGTGCCGTCGAACGGGCGCGAGGCACGCTCCGGCTCGTCGTGGCGCGGCGTGGTGGCCCGGATCGCGTCGAAGCACGCCATCGTGATCGGCGAGATCGGGGCGTCGGTGGCGCCCGCGACCACGACGTCGAGGGAGCCCTCGCGGATCAGCTCGACGGCGTAGCCGATGGAGTCGATGCCGGACGTGCAGCCGGTGGACACCACGGCGTTCGCGCCCTCGGCGCCGACCGCCCAGGCCACCTCGGCGGCGAACGAGCTGGGCACCAGGTGGTTGTGCAGGTGCGGGACCGCGTACGTGTGGTCGACCAGGTTCAGCCGGCCGTCGTCGCTGACGACCCGGTACTCCTGGTCCAGGCCCATGGTCGCGCCGACGGCCGTGCCGACGGTGACGCCGACCCGGTGCGGGGCGTGGTCCGCGAGGTCGAGGCCGCTGTCGGCCACGGCACCGCGGGCGGCGACCACGGCGAACTGGCCGGCCCGGTCCATCCGCCGGATCTCCTGCGGGCTCAGCCCGTGGGCCTCCGCGTCGAAGTCGATCTCGGCGGCGACCCGGGAGCGGAACGGCGACGGGTCGAAGAACGTGATGCCGCGGGTCGCCGTGCGGCCCTCGCTCAGCAGTGACCAGAAGGCGTCGCGGCCGACGCCTCCGGGCGCCAGGACCTCCAGGCCCGTGATGACTACGCGTCGGCCGCTCACCGCGTGCCCTCCCAGTGGTAGAAGCGGGTCGCCATGGCGTCGGCGGGCGAGCGCCAGGTCGCCGGGTCGTACGCCTCGATGAACGGCTTCAGGTCTTCGCTGATCTGCACGAAGCGCGGGTCGGTCTTCGCCTCCTCGATCTGCCGGCCACCGTTGTCGGTGTCGAAGTCCTGGAGGTGGAAGTAGAGGCCGCGGTAGTGGAAGAGCTGGCGGCGGCGCGTACCCATCCGGTGCGGCATCTCGGTGGCATCGAACGCACGGAACAGATCGGCCACGTTGCCGCTCGTTCCGGGATCCAGCCGTGCCACGATCAGGTTGCTGTGCATGCGATTGTTCTCCAAGTGGAAAGCCGTACGGCGGACTGGAGTTTCACGTCTCGTCGACGGTTCGACAGCAAGAGGGCCGGAACCGGACGGAGTTGCGGAGTGATCGAGGTGATCGGAAGAAAGAGCGCGCTTTCGGTCCACCGGGTGCGGTGACAAAGCGCCGGACTCTTGCATATATCTTCTTCGGTGACTCTCCGGTTTTCAAGGGGAATTACTACAGATCCACGTACAGAAACTACAGGTCACTGCGGGGCGTTGCCGTGTTTGCGCGAGGGCAGGTCCGCGTGCTTGGCACGCAGCATGGCGAGCGAACGGATCAGCACCGTGCGGGTCTCGCGCGGGTCGATGACGTCGTCGATCAGGCCGCGCTCGGCCGCGTAGTAGGGGTGCATCAGCTCGTTCCGGTACTCCTCGATGCGCTCCCTGCGCACGGCCTCCGGGTCCTCGGCCGCGTTGATCTCCCGCCGGAAGATGACGCCCGCCGCACCCTCGGCGCCCATCACCGCGATCTCGTTGGTCGGCCAGGCCAGTGCCAGGTCGGCGCCGATGGAACGGGAGTCCATGACGATGTACGCGCCGCCGTAGGCCTTGCGCAGCACCAGCGAGATACGCGGCACCGTGGCGTTGCAGTACGCGTACAGGAGCTTGGCGCCGCGCCGGATGACGCCGTTGTGCTCCTGGTCCACGCCGGGCAGGAAGCCGGGCACGTCGACCAGGGTGATCAGCGGGATGTTGAACGCGTCGCAGAACTGCACGAAGCGAGCGCCCTTCTCGGACGCGTCGATGTCGAGCACTCCGGCCATGGCGGCCGGCTGGTTGGCGACCATCCCGACGACGTGCCCGTCGAGCCGCGCGAAGGCGCAGACGATGTTCGTCGCCCAGGCCGGGTGCACCTCGAAGAAGTCGCCGTCGTCGACGACCTCCTCGATCACCCTGCGGATGTCGTACGACTGCCCGGCGCCGGCCGGGACCAGGTCGAGCAGCGCGTCGTTGACCCGGTCGACGGGGTCGCCGGAGCGCTCCACGGGCGACAGTTCGCGGTTGTTGGCCGGCAGCAGCGAGAGCAGGTAGCGCACGTCCTCGATGCACTCCTCCTCGGTGTCGTACGCGAAGTGCGAGACGCCCGAGAGAGTGGAGTGGACGTCGGCGCCGCCCAGGCCGTTCTGCGAGACCTCCTCGCCGGTGACCGCCTTGACGACGTCGGGCCCGGTGATGAACATCTGCGAGGTCTCCCGGACCATGAACACGAAGTCCGTGAGCGCGGGCGAGTAGGCGGCGCCGCCCGCGCACGGGCCGAGCATCACGGAGATCTGCGGGATCACGCCGGAGGAGCGGGTGTTGCGCTGGAAGATGCCGCCGTAGCCGGCGAGCGCGGTGACACCCTCCTGGATACGGGCACCGGCCCCGTCGTTGAGCGAGACCAGGGGGGCGCCCGCCGCCTCGGCCAGGTCCATGATCTTGTGGATCTTCTGGGCATGGGCCTCGCCGAGCGCGCCGCCGAAGATCCGGAAGTCGTGCGCGTAGACGAAGACGGTGCGCCCGTGGACGGTGCCCCAGCCGGTCACCACGCCGTCGCTGTACGGTTTCCTGGTCTCGAGCCCGAAGCCGCTGGCCCGGTGCCGGCGCAGCGGCTCCACCTCGTTGAACGAGCCCTTGTCGAGGAGCAGGTCGATCCGCTCCTGGGCGGTCAGCTTGCCCTTGCCGTGCTGGCGTTCGGTGGCCGCCGGGTCCGGGCCCTGCCGTGCCGCCTCCTTGATCGCGGCCAGTTCGTCGACGCGGGCCTGGATCGAGTCCTGCGGTGTGCCTGGTGTGGCCATGGTGTTCCCCACCTCCATGGGTCGCGGGTCGGTTGGATCAGCGGTCGGCCCCGGGCCGGTACAGCCGGACGAAGTCCGCGACGCCGGAGCTGACGATCGCGTCGCGTTCGAAGTCGGCCAGCGGCAGGGCGCCGTGGAAGGTGCCCTGGACGACGCCGCCGGCGGCCAGTTGGACGAAGCGCTCGGCGGCGTGCTCGGGGTCGTCGAAGCGGAGCAGTCCGCGCTCGGCGAGGCGGGCCAGGCGGCGGGCGAGCTCGCGGTTGGCCTGCCGGGGGCCTGCGGTCCGCCACATCTCGACCACCCCGGCGGGCCAGGAGTCGATCTCGGCGCCCAGGTGCCGCACGATCGCGAAGTGCTCCGGGAACGCGGCCAGCGGCGTCAGCCAGGCGCGGCCCAGCTCGACGAGGTCCTTCTCCAGATCGGTGACCTCGGCGAGGTGCTCCTCGGCGATGACGGTCAGCGAGGCGGCCACGGCGGCGGCGCCCTCCAGCAGGACGGTGAGCAGCAGGCGCTCCTTGTCCTTGAAGTAGTGCGTGACCGTGGCCTCGTCGCGGCCGCACTCCATGGCGATGTCCAGGACGGTGGTGTGGGTCCAGCCCTCACGGGCGAAGACCGTGCGGGCCGCCTGGACGATGTCCCTGCGCTCCTCCGCCGAGCCGGCCCGGACCGGGGTGGGGGTCGTCTGCTGAATGGTCATCGTGGGTTCCTCCGGGTGGGGTGCGGATCTTGTCGGACGTGCGGGAACCGGGGCGCTCGGTGCGCGCTCGGGCGACGAGCACGGCGACGGCGGCGAGGAGTGTGGCGGCGCCGCCCGCCAGGAGCCCGGAGCGGGCGCCGAACCGTTCGCTGAGTGCCCCGACGAGCAGGGCGCCCAAGGGGGTGGTCCCCTGGAACACGAGCGTGTAGAGGGCCAGGACCCGGCCCCGGTAGGCGGGGTCGGTGCCCAGCTGTATGTGGTGGTTGGCGGCCTGGGCGAAGTAGAGGCAGCCGAAGCCGGTGCACAGCAGCAGCACGGCCGCCCACAGGTAGGTGGGGGCGAGCCCGGACGCGCACTCCAGGGCCCCGGCCGCGAGGGCCGCGCCGAAGACGAGTGTGGCCGCAGGCCGCCCGCGGCGGCGCGTGGTGACGAACGCCGCGAACAGCGATCCCACCGCGAAGGCGGTGGTGAGCAGTCCGAACCCGGCGGCCTGCGCATGGAACACGGTCTTGGCGAGCAGCGGCAGGGTGAGCTGGAAGTTGAAGCCCAGCATGCCGGTGACGGCCACCAGGACCATGGCGAGCAGCAGGTCGCGGTGGGCCACCAGGTGCCGTACGCCCTCCATGACGGGGGCCCGCGCGGGGCGTTGTGCCGAGCGGTGCAGTTCCGTGGGACGCATCGCGCGCAGGGCGGCGACGGTCGCCAGGTAGCTGACCGCGTTGAGCAGCATCACGGCCGCGGTGCCGAGCCAGCCGATCAGCAGGCCGGCGAACGCGGGGCCGGCCACGCGGGCGATGTTGAAGTACGCGGCGCTGAGCGCGGACGCGTTGGGCAGCAGGTCGCCGCCGACGAGTTCGCTGACGAAGGACATCCGGGTCGGCACCTCGACCGCGTTGACGATGCCGAGCCCCAGGGCGAACAGGCAGACGTGCCACAGACCGGCCGTGCCGGTCAGCACGAGGACGGCGAGCGCGAGGGACAGGACGCCCGAGGCGAGGTTGGCGGCCATGAGCAGCCGCCGCTTGTCGTGCCGGTCGGCCAGGCCGCCCGCGTAGAGGGTGAGCAGCAGCACGGGCGCGAACTGCAGGGCGGTCACGACGCCCAGGGCTGCCGCGGAGTCGCCGGTCAAGGAGAGCACGAGCCAGTCCTGGGCGACGGCCATCATCCAGGTACCGGCGACGGAGACGAGTTGTCCCGCCGCGAACAGCCGGAAGTTGCGCACGGACAGGGACTGGAGCGCGCCGGCGTTGGGTGATCTCATCTCATCCCTGGGCGAGGAGAATACGGGCGCACGGCAAGGGAATCTGCCCTATAGCTTCTTCGCTCGCCGCCTGGCGGTCAATGATTCTCATGTCAGATTCCGGTCAGGCCATGTCAGGAATGAGCGGTTCCGTAGCGGGACGTGAATTCATGTCAGGGAAACGAAAACACCTTCCTGGAATTCATCGGATTCCGTCACGTACTACAGATGACATTCCCCGGGTCTTGCGGCGGGGATAACCGCGAAAATACCGTTCTCAGGTCCGTGGGCGCCTCCGACCGGAGGTCGCCGAGACTCAGGGGGATTCCAGATGTCCGTGGTGACGACTTTCTGTGTGGGAACCGGCTGTGTCCGGCGCGAGGCCGCCGGCCGGGCCAGGCGCCCGGCAGCACCGGCCGGCCGCCTGTGCCTGGACTGTCATGAGCGCCTGCTGCGGGACCTGAACCGGCTGCCGGAGCTGTACGAGGAGTGCGCACGCCACCTCGACGGCAGCGGCGGCGAGCGGGCCGTGGAGAAGACCTCCGGCGGCCCGCTGCCCGGCATGCCCTTCAACCTCCGGGCGGCAGAGGCGCGGACCTCGATCCTCGCGGTGCTCAGCGCCTGGGCCGGCCTGGTCCTGGAGGAGCGGGGCCTGGCCGGTCCGCGGCGGGCCGTCGGCCTTCTGGTGCAGTTCCTGACCCGGCACAGCGGCTGGCTCGCGGCGCACGACGCGGCGGGCGAGTTCTGCGCCGAGATCTCCCAGCTGGTGCGCGGGGCGCACGACGTGATCGACCCCATGACGACCCATCGCATAGCGGTGGGCGACTGCGTCGAGCCCGGCTGCTCCGGCGCGCTCACCGCACTCGTACGGCCCCGGCATCCGCAGCTGCCCGCCACGATCGCCTGCGACGCCGACGCGGCGCACCACTGGGTGGGGCACGAGTGGCTGCAGCTGAGCCGCCGCCTCGCCGCGACCGGGGCGACGCCGGCGGCGCCCGTACCGATCGACGAGGCCACCGGCCGGGAGCCGGAGGTGCGCTGGATGACCGCGGCGGACATCTCCCGCCTGTGGGACATGCCGCCGGGCAGCGTCTACCGCCGCGCCAGCACGCAGAAGTGGCGCCGCCGCAGCCGTTCCGGCCGGACGTACTACCACGCCGGGGACGTCTACGAGACGCTGCACAGCCGGGACGCGGCGGCGTAGCGCCGCTGCCGCGGACAACACACAAGGGCTCCTGGCGATACGCCAGGAGCCCTTGTACGCACGTCGGACGGAGGGGTTCAGTCCTTGATCTCGCAGATGACGGCGCCGGAGGTGAGGGAGGCGCCGACCTCGGCGGCGAGGCCCTTGACGGTGCCGGTCTTGTGGGCGTTGA
>NZ_JBSHBL010000105.1:0-32023 GCF_053611985.1 Streptomyces sp. NPDC054770 | reverse complement strand
GGCGCGCCACCGTCGTGAGCCAGTGCGGCGCCGTCGTGGTTGCTCGCGCAGTTCCCCGCGCCCCTGAAGGGCGCGCCACCGTCGTGAGCCAGTGCGGCGCCGTCGTGGTTGCTCGCGCAGTTCCCCGCGCCCCTGAAGGGCGCGCCACCGTCGTGAGCCAGTGCCGCGCCGTCGTGGTTGCTCGCGCCCCTGCTCGTGCGCATATGTCCGCCGCAGCTGCGCTCATCGGTGGCGCGGCCGGCTGGTGGAAATCGGGCCAGGGCTACCGGATTGGCCTTGGTCGGTCACCGTGTGCGAGGGCTAGCGTCTGGGGCATGCGGATTCGAATCGTCGATGCCTTTGCCGAGCGGCTGTTCTCCGGGAATCCGGCAGGGGTGGTGCTTCTGGACGGTTTTCCCGAGGACGGGTGGATGCAGAGCGTCGCCATGGAGGTGAACCATGCCGAGACCGCGTTCGCGCATCCCCTGCCCGAGGGCGGGGACGCGGACTGGGCGCTGCGGTGGTTCACGCCGGTCACGGAGGTCGCGATGTGCGGGCATGCCACCCTGGCCACGGCTCATGTGCTGCACACCACGGGGGTGAACGATGGGCCCGTGCGGTTCGCCACCCGGAGCGGGGTGTTGGTTGCCTCGGCCGCCCCCGACGGGTCGATCACCCTCGACTTCCCCACCGCCCCGCTCACCCGGGTCGACGTGCCCGACGGAGTCGCCAACGCGCTCGGGGCCGAACCCGTCGCCGTCTTCGACACCGGGCCGAACGTCGGCGACCTGCTCCTCGAACTGGCCGACGAGCAGACCGTGCTCGGCCTCTCCCCCGACCACAAGGCCCTCGCCGCCTACTCCGCACGCGGGATCATCGCCACCGCCCGTGCCGAGGACCCGGCCAAGGGGTACGACTACGTCTCCCGCTGCTTCTTCCCGAACGTCGGGATCGATGAGGATCCGGTGACCGGAAGTGCTCATACGGCACTTGCGCCGCACTGGGCCGGGCGGCTCGGCGAGCCCGATCTCACGGGGCTCCAGGCCTCCCGTCGTACCGGACTCGTCCGCACCTCACTGCGCGGTGACCGCACCCTGCTGACCGGGCGCGCGGTCACCGTCATCGACGGCGAACTGCTCACGCCGTAGGCAGCCAGCCCACCTTGCCGGCCAGCAGCGCGTAGCCGACGAACGCGCCGATGTCGAGGAGGCTGTGCGCCACCACCAGGGGACCTACCCGACCCCACCGCCGGTACAGGTAGACGAAGACGACGCCCATCACCATGTTGCCGACGAAGCCGCCGATCCCCTGGTAGAGGTGGTACGAGCCGCGCAGGACGGAACTGGCCACCAGTGCCGTGCCGGCCGTCCAGCCCAACTGGTCCAGGCGGCGCAGCAGATAGCCGACCACGATGACCTCTTCGAGGATCGCGTTCTGCATCGCGGAGAGGATCAGCACGGGGTACTTCCACCACACGCCGGGCAGCGCCTCCGGGACCACCGTGAGGTTGAAGCCCAGGCCGCGTGCGGCCAGGTAGAAGGCGATTCCGGCACTGCCGATCACCGAGGCGATCGCTGCGCCGCGCCCGAGGTCGGGCCAGGGCCGGGTGCGGTCGAAGCCGAGCGTGCGCAGGCTCGCGCCCTCGCGGAGGAGGAGGTGGGCGACGAGGAGGACGGGGACGAGCGCGCTCGCGATGCCGAAGAGCTGCCAGGCGAGATCCAGCCAGGGGCGGCCCGGGGCGGCCGACGCGTTGAGGGTCGCCGCCTGGTCCTTGAGGCCACCCGGTTTGGTGACCGATCCGACAAAGCTGATCAGGGCGGACACTCCGCTCGCACCGAGCGAAAGTCCCAGAACGAGCAGCGTCTCGTCCCTGAACATGCGCTGCGAGGGCCGCTCCAGTGGGTAAGCACCGGCCACCTGATCCGCCTCCACCTGCACTCCTGCCTCCAGTTGAGCAATGCCGCCCCATGCCCATCCTCACCCGGCCACTCTCGCACCACCGACATGGGACGTCACAGCTTGCCCGATCCCCCCAGAGCAGGCGCGGCCGACCCCCGTACGGATGAGCACCGCCGGCAACAGCGCCCCGTAAGGGGCGCGGGGAACTGCGCGATCAGCCCCGGCGGCGCCGCACCCGGCATCCCACCGGCACCACCCACGACGGCAACCGCACACCCCGCCCCACTACAGCGCAGCCCCCTCGGCCCTCACCCCGCAGGGACCGGCTCCAATAACCCCACCGGCCACGTATGCACCGGATCCCCCTCGTTCATCAGCTCCGCATAGCGCCGCGTCATCGCCGCCAGCGCCGCGTCCCTCGGCAGCCCCTGCTCCAGCGCCCGGTGGAACGTCGCCGCCTGCCAGGACGCCCCGTTGACCCGCCGCCGGCACCGCTCATCGATCACGCCGAGATAGAAGTCCCGGTCGGCGGGCTCCACGCCCCACCCGTCCAGCCCGGCCGCCGCCAGCGGCAGCAACTCGTCGCGGACCAGGGTGACCGCGTCCACCTCCGCCGTACCGCCGCCGTACCGCGCCCGCCGCGGCCAGACCAGCCGCGCGTCGATCCCGTGCCGGCACGCCGCGTCGAAGTTCGCCTCGGCCGTGGCGAACGGCAGCCGTGTCCACACCGGGCGGGACTCCTCCGCGAGGGCGCGGACCAGGCCGTAGTAGAACGCCGCGTTGGCGACGACGTCGGTGACGGTGGGCCCGGCCGGCAGCACGCGGTTCTCGACGCGCAGGTGCGGGACGCCGTCGGCGATGCCGTAGACCGGCCGGTTCCAGCGGTACACCGTGCCGTTGTGCAGGACGAGTTCGGCGAGCTTGGGCACCCCGCCCGCGTCGAGGACGGCCAGCGGGTCCTCCTCGTCGCAGATCGGCAGGAGGGCCGGGAAGAAGCGCAGGTTCTCCTCGAACAGCTCGTACGCCGAGCTGATCCAGCGTTCGCCGAACCAGGTGCGCGGCCGGACGCCCTGCGCCTGGAGTTCAGGCGGCCGGGTGTCGGTGGCCTGGAGGAACAGCGGTGGACGGGACTCCCGCCACAGTTCGCGGCCGAAGAGGAACGGGGCGTTCGCGCCCACGGCGATCTGCGCGGCGACCGCCGCCTGCGCCGCGTTCCACACGTCGGCGAAGCGGGCCGGGGTGACCTGGAGGTGCAGCTGCACGGAGGTGCAGGCGGCCTCCGGGACGATCGACTTCGACGTGCACACGAGGTGCTCGACGCCCTTGATGTCGAGGAGGAAGTCCTCGCCCCGGGCGGCCACGATCTGGTCGTTGAGCAGGGTGTACCGGTCCACCTCGGAGAGGTTCGCGGAGACCAGGTCGTCCCGCTCCAGGGTGGGCAGGATGCCGGTCATCACGATCCCGGCGTCCACCTCGGCCGCCTTCCGGTCGGCGTACGCCAGCGAGGTGCGGAGTTCCTCCGCGAGCCGGTCGAAAACCCGCCCGTCGAGCCGGTGTGGAGCTATGTTCACTTCCAGATTGAACATGGCGAGTTCTGTTTGGAAATCGCGGCTCGCGATACGTTCCAGAACCTGTCCGTTCAACATTCTCGGCATGCCGTCGGCGCCGGCGAGATTCAATTCGATCTCGACGCCCATGAGGTTCTTGGGGCGGTCGAACCGCTTCTCCACCAGCAGCCGCTCCAGCCCCGTCAGACAGTCACGGAGCTTATCGCGGTAGCGCCGGCGATCGGACAGGTCGAACCGGCCCGCCACGACCTTCTCCCCCATCGAAGCGTCCCTCCTCGAATGGGCGGGCCGGGCTTCCGGCCGCCGGTGTCCCGAGTCCAGGTGGGATGATGCCCAGCGGAAGCGATCGATAACGTCGCGCGCGCCACCCGCACCCGCTACTCTGTTGGAATGTGTCCCGCGGCACATTCACGAGGCATGACGCAGCACGCAACTTCGGGTTCCCCGTTCTCCTCGTGAAAAACGCCGACTACATCCGGCCGACCGCGACAGCCTCGTAATGCGAGGTCAGCGGGGTTTCGACGGGCAGGAAATCGGGAGGATTCCGCACGAATCAACGGCCGAATTGCGCCTTGTCGTGTTCTGTGAAACGGCCCGGTGAAACACCACCTGAACAGGCGTCGTATAAACTCCGCGAACAAGGCAGAAGGCTGGCGCCCATGGTCTGGTTCCTGCCGTCCGAGTGCGTGCGGCAGGCAACGCCCGCACCTCTCTTCACCGAACCGGGCCCCCGCCTCTCTGACCCCCTGTGAGCTGACAGCGCCGTCCGCCCCCGCCCTCGCGCCACCGCGCCTGTCGAATGAGAGGCGACCCACCATGCCGCTGCAAGTCCCTCCTGCCCCCGCGCCCGCACTGCGTTCCGTCCTCACCGCGCTTGGTTCCCCCACCGCGGTCCGCGAGGCCCGGACCCCCTCCCTGCGCTCCGCCCAGGGACCCGCGACCCCCGAACTCCCGCTTCCCGTACACGTCATGGACCGGATCACCCCGGAGGGCATGTCCGCCACCCGGCTGGCCGGCTGGCGCTTCCTGATCCGCTGCGGCGACCGGGCGGTGGCCGCGGCCGACACGATGCTCACCCCGGACGGCTGGGCCTTCTCGCACTTCTTCGAGGGCCCCTACATCGCCTCCACCGAGCGGGCCCTGCACCAGGCCGAGGCCCTGCAACAGACGTACCAGCCGCGCCTGCTGTCCCTGCCCGGCCTCTACATGCTCACCCTGTGGCTGCACGGCGACTGCACTGCGGACGGCGCCGAGGGGCACCCGGCCGCCACCGACCTGCTGGTGCCGCTGGCCCCCGCCCCGCCCGGCATCGCGGCCCACCGGCCGCACCTGGTGGCCGAGCTGCTCCCGGTGCTGACCCACCGGATCACCCCGGCCCCCCTGCTCATCACGCCCGCCTGAAGCCGTCGCCGCCGCACCTCGCCCTACCCCGCCACTCCCGGCCGAGTGGCGGGGTACGTGCGTTTTTCCTTTCATCTCGCTCGTACGAGCAATTCACCGCTCCAAAGAGCCGGAATAGCCATGAGCGTACGATGGCCTCCGTCCGGACTAGCCCCATCCGGCCATGTGAAACCATCCGAATTGGCAACCTGGTCGAGATGAACCGTCCGCGCGGGTGACGCGTCTCCAACCTGTGAGAAGCGGTGCAGCCAAATACCTGCGGAGCAACGCCCGGAAGGCAACACTGGTTTCCGACCGACTCATCAGCACGGGGGACCGACATGACCAAGACCGAGCGAGAGACCCTATCCATGTGCCAGCACCAGCCGCCGTGTCCGACAGCCGAATCCGCCGACCGGGAGTCCGCCCGCCTCATGGCGCACCACCCGGAGCAGGGGTGGAGCCTGCTGTGCAACGGCGTTCTGCTCTTCGAGGACACCGGTGAGCTCCTGCCCGACGGCCAGATCATCGCGCCGCACCGCCCGCTCGGCGCCGGCCGCGTGGTGACCGCCGCCTGAGGGACCACCGCAGCACCCCGGGCGGCCCCGCCGCTCCGCCCGGTGACCAACAGGGGCCGGACGCACACACATGGTGCGCACCGGCCCCGACGTGCGTCCGGGGACGGCTACCCCGTGTAGCCGAGCGCTGTGCGCAGCGCGAAGTAGGCCGGTTTGGGAACGAGTTGCTCGTCCCAGGGCAGGGCAGCGCCCTCGCCGGGGAAGAACGCCGGGATCCACGAGTACTTGTCCGTGTAGTCCCAGACCGTGATGCCCACGCAGTGCCGTACCGCCAGGCAGGCCTTGGTCAGATCGGCGTACCAGGTGGCCTGCTCGGCCAGCTTCTCGTCGGTGGCCGGCAGCTGCATCCGTACGTCCACCTCGGTGAGCGCGGTGTCCAGGCCGAGGCGGGAGAAGCGGCGGAGGTTGTCCTCCAGGGTCGACGGATAGCCGTACTGGAGGGCGAGGTGGGCCTGGAAGCCGATGCCGTCCAGCGGGACGCCCGCCGCCTTGAGCTGCTGGGCGAGCGCGTAGTAGGCGTCGCTCTTCGGGCCGGTGGCTTCGATGTTGTAGTCGTTGAGGTAGAGCCTGGCGTGCGGGTCGGCCTGGTGGGCCCAGCGCAGCGCGTCCGCGATGTAGCCGGGGCCGAGGGTCTTGTACCAGAGGGTCTCGCGGTAGCTGCCGTCCTCGTTGAATGCCTCGTTGACGACGTCCCAGGAGTAGACCTTGCCCCGGTAGTGCCGTACCTCGGTCTGGATGTGCTTCTTCAGGACCGCCCGCAGTTCGGTGGCCGTCCAGTCGCGGGAGGTGAGCCAGTCGGGCAGCTGGCTGTGCCAGACCAGGGTGTGGGCGCGGACCTGCTGGTGGTTCTGGCGGGCGAGGTCCACGATCTGGTCGCCGTTGGTCCAGTCGAAGACGCCCTGCTCGGGCTCGGTGGCGTACCACTTCATGCCGTTGCCGGGCGTGATCATGTCGAACTCGGTGCCGAGCAGCCTGGTGTAGGCGGTGTCGGTGAGTTCGGGGTTGTCGGTGGCGCTGCCGAAGTAGCGGCCGTGGCGCTGGGCGAGTTCGGCGAGGGTGGGTGTCCGGTCGTGGGCCTGAGCGGCCGGGCCGGTGGCCACCCCGGCCGCGACGAGTACGGCCGCGAGGGCGCCGGCGAGTCTGAGCCGGGTACGGGACATGGTGCGACTCCTGTCCGTGGATGGGGTGTTCAGCCCTTGGTGGCGCCTGCGGTGAGGCCGCCGACCAGCTGGCGCTCGGCGACCGAGTAGAAGGCCAGGGCGGGGACCATGGCGAGGACCAGATAGGCGAAGACCCGGGCGGTGTCGGTGGCGTACTGGCCTTGGAACTGCTGCACGCCGACCGGGATCGTCCACCACTTCGGATCGGTGAAGACGAGCAGGGGCAGGAAGAAGTTGTTCCAGCTGGTGACGACCGCGAGCACGGAGACCGTGCCGAGCGCGGGCCGGGCCATGGGCAGCAGGATCCGCCAGAAGAAGGCGAACGGCCCGCAGCCGTCGAGGGTGGCCGCCTCCTCCAGCTCGCCGGGGATCTCCCGGAAGAAGCCGCGCAGGATGATGATGGTCATCGGCAGTCCGAACGCGGCCTGCGGAAGGATCACGCCCAGCGGGTTGTCCAGCAGGTCCATCGAGCGCAGCAGCAGGAAGAGCGGCAGGGCGGCCACCGCGAAGGGGAACATCAGGCCCATCGTGAACACGGTGAACAGGACTTCCCGCCCGCGGAACGCGAACCGTGCGAAGGAGAAGGCGGCGAGTGCCGAGACCGCGACCACGAGGACGGTGGTGGCGACCGCGATCAGCGTGCTGTTGCCGAGCAGCCGCCAGAACGCGCCGGAGCCGAGGATGCCGGTGTAGTTGGAGGTGATCCAGGACTCGGGCAGCCCGACCGGGTTGCTGGACAGCTCGCTGGTCGTCTTGAACCCGGACAGCAGGGCGTACAGCAGGGGTACGACCATCAGCGCGCCGACCACGACGAGGACCAGGTGCAGCGGAAGTGTCCGTACGGTCTTGCGGTCGCCGCTCATGCGCCGTCCCCCCGCATGTTCGTGGTGGCGCCCGCCAGGTCGCGGCGGAGCACGAACCGCTGGTAGGCGAGGGCGAAGACGAGGCTGATGCCGAACATGGCGACGCTGATCGCGCTGGCGTAGCCGACCTGGTAGCGCTTGAAGCCGTACTGGAACATGGTCACGGCCATCGTCTCCGAGTGGTGGTCGGGGCCGCCCGCGGTGACCACCCACACCAGGTCGAAGAGCTGGATGGAGCCGATCACCGACAGGAAGACGCTGATGCGCAGGGTGGGAGCGAGCAGCGGCAGGGTGACATGCCGGAAGCGCTGCCAGGGCGAGGCGCCGTCGACGGTCGCGGCCTCCGTCAACTCGGCCGGGATGGACTGGAGTCCGGCCAGGTAGAGCATCATGTGGAAGCCGAAGTACTTCCAGGTCATGACCAGGAAGAGGGTGGCCATGACGGTGGAGGGGTCGGCGAACCACTTCCCGCCGAGCGCGCCGAGGCCGATGTCGCTCAGCAGGTGGTCGGCGAGCCCCTCGTCGGGCGCGAAGATCATGCCGAACAACACGCCGGTGATCGCCTCGGAGAGCACGTACGGCGCGAAGAACAGCATCCGGTAGACGGCCCGGCCGCGGATCCGCTGGTTGAGCAGGACCGCCATGGCGAGCGCGAACGGCAGTTGGAGTGCCAGTGACAGCACGACCAGGAGCAGGCAGCGCCACAGGTCGCCGAGGAAGACGTCGTCCTGGAAGAGCCGGGTGAAGTTGTCGGTGCCGGTGTAGTCGGAGGGCATGCCGAAGCCGCCCCAGCGGAAGAACGAGGCGTACACCGCGAACAGGATCGGCAGCAGGACGAGGGCGCCGAACAGCACCAGGGCGGGCAGCTGGAAGCCCATCGCGGTGAGCCAGTGCAGCAGCCGGCGCCTGGTGCGCGCCCGGTCGGCGGGCGGCAGCGGCTGCGGCGCGGCGTCCGGACCCGACCGCGTGCCGGGCAGGTAGGTCGAGGTCATCGGGCGGCCTACTGCTCTTCCTTCGCGGTCTTGGTGATCGCCTGGGCGACGTCCTGGGGCGACTTGGACCCGGCGATCAGCCCGGCCACGCTGTCGTTGACCTGCTGGCCGACGGCGGGCGCGTACGCCTGGTCGAGGTAGAGCTGGAAGCCGGTGGCGGCCTTCAACTGGGCCTGGACGAGCTTGAGGTTGGCGTCGGTCAGGGCGCTCTCGGCGGCGGGTACGACGGGCAGCACGCTGGTCTTCTTCACCAGTTCCACGTCCGTCGTCTCGGAGGCGAAGAACTCCAGGAAGTCGACGGCGGCCTGCGGGGCGTCGGCGCGCAGCGCGTGTCCGCCGCCGCCTCCGAAGACCTCGGTGACGGTGCCCTTGCCGCCCTCGACGGCCGGGAACGGGAAGAAGCCGAGGTCGGCGCCGATGCCCTTGCCCGCGTCGGCCTCGACGCTCGGGGCCCACTGGCCCATCAGCTCCATCGCGGCCTTGGCGTTGCCGACGGAGGCGGCCTGGCCGGTCGGGCTGGAGTAGGCGGCGCCCAGGAACCCCTTCTGGAACGGCTGGAGGGCGACGAGGTCCTTCAGGTGCTGTCCGGCCTCGACGAACCCGGCACCGGTGAAGTCCTTGTCGTCGTTCGCCTTCTTGAGCGCGTCGATGCCGGCGGTGCGCATCGCGAGGTAGGCCCAGTAGTACATGCCGGTCCAGCTCTCCTTGCCGGCCAGGCCGAGGGGGGTGACACCGGCTGCCTTCAGCTTCTTCACGGCGTCGAGGAAGCCGCTCCAGGTGGCCGGGGGTGTGCTGATGCCGGCCCTCTTGAAGAGCGCCTTGTTGTACCAGAAGCCGACCATGCCGATGTCGAAGGGGATGCCGTACGTCTTGTTGTCCAGGATGTACGCCTGCTTGGCCACCGGGAGCAGGCCGTCGGCCCAGGGCTTGGTGGAGTCGGTGAGGTCCTTGACGAGGCCGGCGTCGACCTGCTGCTGGAGGACGCCGCCGCCCCAGGTGTGGAAGATGTCGGGGAGCTTCCCGGAGGCGGTCAGGGCCGTCATCTTCGTCTTGTAGGCGTCGTTCTCCAGCTGGACGATCTTTATCTTGACCTTCGGGTTCTGTGCCTCGAACTTCTTGGCGAGGGCCGCCCAGACGCCTTTCGCCGGGTTGGTCGTGGAGATGTTCCACCACTCGATGGTGGTCGTTCCCCCCGACGACCCCGAGTCCGAGCCGCCGCAGCCGCTGAGGGCGGTCATGCCCAGACCGGCGGCCGCGGTGGCCGCCAGGAAACCGCGACGGGACAGTGCCGGGTCGCCCATGATGCGCTCCTTGGGGTACGGGACGACCGACGCCGTCCTGGTTCGGTGGTGCTCTGGGGCCGCCGTTTTCGAAACATTCGGTGTTTTCACCGAACGTTCCGAACGGCGACTCTAGAAAGGCGGATCAGGAGCGTCAAGGTGTCGCGCATCAGCTGATGGGCACGTATTCGAACCAGTCGAAGGCGGCCCGGCCCTCGGTGACGTACATGCCGATCACCCGGCCGGTGAACCCGCCCGCCACCTCGGTGGAGAGATAGCGGCCGTCCAGTTCGGCCAGCCGAACGACACCGTCGGACGTTTCGATCGAAAGGGTCACGGCATCGGGCCCGGCGGGGCGGACGCCGGTCGCGCCGCCGTCCTCCCCGGGCACGGTCCCGGTGGGCGGCGGAACCGGGGTCGTACGGATCTCGATCACCAGGGTCAACGGCCCCGGCGGCAGCGCGCGTTCGGCGAGCCGCTGCCGCAGCGGCCCGATCCGCGCGACCGCGCTCGCCACTCCCCCGCTCACCTCCAGGTCGTAGTGGTGGGCCTCGTCGATGCGGACCGTCAGGCCCGCGCGTCCCGGGCCCGGTTCCAGCAGTGCGGCGGCCCGGCAGCCGGCGTGCTGCTGGCGCCGGCCGACGAAGGTGTGCCCGGGGCGGTCGAGGCTGTCCCCGGTGGCCGTGAGCGTCAGCCGGCCGGGCCGTTCCGCCAGCGACCAGGACCCGTCCGGCCGGCTGCGCGGGGAGATCCAGTACGGCGCGAGGGCCGGGGCGGTGAAGTCGTCCCGGGCGGGCGGCGGTTCGACCGGGTGCCAGGCGGCCGGCGCCTTCTCCCGCTCCCGCACCAGGTCCATGCGCGGCCAGCCGTCCACCCACGTCACGGGGGCCAGGAAGGTCTCCCGGCCGAGCACATGGAACTCGGGGAACCAGCCGCGCGGCCGGGTGCCGAGCAGCACCGCCCACCAGCTGCCGTCGGCCGCCTGGACGAGGTCGGCGTGTCCGGTGCACTGGACCGGCTCCCGGGTGCCCCGGTGCGAGACCAGCGGATTGGCCGGCGCGGACTCCCAGGGCCCGCGCGGCGACCGGGCGCGGGCCACGGACACCCCGTGCCCGAGCGCGGTACCGCCCTCGGCGACCAGCAGGTACCACCACCCGTCGACCCGGTGGAGGTGCGGCGCCTCGGGGTCGCGCAGCCCGGTCCCGGACCACATCGGCAGCGGTCCTTCCAGGACCTTCCCGCTGCGGGTGTCGATCCGGGCGACCGCGACCCCCGCCACGGCACACCAGCAGTCGCCGTTCTCGTCCCAGGCGAGGTCCGGGTCGATGCCGGGGACGTCGATCCACACCGGGTCGGACCAGGGCCCCTCGGGCCGCTCGGCGGTGATGAGGAGGTTGCCCCGGCCGCTGACGTCGGTCGTGACGACGTGGAAGAGCCCGTCGTGGTGCCGGATCGTCGGGGCGTACACGCCGCCCGAGGCCGGTGTGTCGTCCGGCAGCGTCAACTGCGCGGGCCGGTCCAGGACGTTGCCGAGCTGCCGCCAGTGCACCAGGTCCCGGCTGTGGAAGAGCGGGACGCCGGGGAAGTACTCGAAGCTGGAACAGACGAGGTAGTAGTCCTCCCCCACCCGGCACACGCTCGGGTCGGGATGGAAGCCGGGGATGACCGGGTTGTCGTACGTCCGTATGTGCGTGCCCCGCATATGTGCCCCTCCCCAGCCCGCCGAAAGTTTCGGCGAGGTCGGCGAACATTACGGGCGCACTGTAGGAGCCCGCCCGGGGGCCGACAAGACAGCCGTCACAGCTTCAGCCGGTACGGCAGCAGGCACACCACGACGTCGGTGCGGGCCCGCAGGACGGTGGCGAGGAGCAGGCCGCGCTGGTTCTGGAGGATCTCGTAGCGCCGGTGTTTCGGCTCCACCTCGGGGATGAGGACGGCGACCTGGCGGCCGTCCGCCGCCGCCCGCTGCACGTAGTCGACGACCGGCTGTACCAGCGAGCGGTGCGGGCTGTCGATGATGTCGAGGCGCACGCCCGGGTTCCAGCGCTGCCAGGCCTCCTCCAGCGCCCGGGACCTGGCCGGGTCGCCGTGCACCGCGACCGCGACCACCTCGTCGCCGAGGGCGAGCGCGGCGCCCAGGGCGTGCCGGGCGAGTCTGCTGACCTCGCCGATCGGCACGATCACCAGGCTGGCGGTGCGCCGGGACGGCGGATCCGGGATGCGGCCGAGGCCCAGCTCCTCGCCCACCTCGATGTAGTAGCGCTGGATGCGGGCGAACAGCAGCATCAGCAGGGGTACGGCGAGCACGACCACCCAGGCGCCCGACAGGAACTTGCTGAACAGCAGGATGACGCCGGCCAGGGTGGTGAGCACGGCGCCGGTGCCGTTGATCAGTGCGCGGCGTTTCCACCCGGCCGGGCGCTGGGTCGCCCAGTGCCGGACCAGGCCGGTCTGGCTGAGGGTGAAGCCGATGAAGACGCCGATGGCGAACAGCGGGAGCAGGCGGTGGGTGTCGGCGTCGGTGGCCAGCAGGAGGAGCGCGGCGAGCAGGGCGAGGGCGACCACGCCGTAGCGGTAGACCGGGCGTTCGGCGCGCAGGCCGAAGAGGTGGGGCAGCCGGTGGTCGCGGGCCAGCAGGCTCATCAGCACCGGCAGCCCGCCGAAGCTGGTGTTGGCGGCGAGCCCGAGGACGAGGGTGACGAGGAGGTTGGTGGCGTAGTAGGGCCAGCCGGTGCCGTAGGCGCCCGCGGTGAGCTGGGCGAGGACGGTCACCCCGCCGCGCGGGGCCACGTGGTCGCGGTGGATCAGGAAGGCCAGCCCGATCAGCATGGTGCCCAGCAGCGCGCCCAGCATCAGTTCGGTGCGCTGGGCCCGCCTGACCTTGGGCTCGCGGAAGGTCGGCACGGCGTTGGCGATGGCCTCGACACCGGTCAGGGCCGAGCAGCCGGACGAGAACGCCTTGAGGACCAGCAGCGCGGTCAGCGCCTCGGTCGCGTGCACGGGCCGGGCGGTGCCGACGACGGCGACCGGGTGCGCGCGCAGCAGGCCGAGCAGGATCACCCCGAGGATCGCCACGATGAACAGGAGGGTCGGCAGCATCAGCACCCGGGCGCTCTCGGTGACGCCCCGCAGGTTCACGGCCGCCAGCAGGGCCAGGCCGACCAGGCAGACGAGCAGCTTGTCGCCGGCGAGGGCCGGGAAGGCGGAGGCCAGCGCGTCGGCACCGGCGGCGAGACTCACGGCGACGGTGAGCACGTAGTCGACGACCAGGCTGGCGGCGGCCAGCAGGCTCGCGGTGGCGCCGAGGTCGGCCTTGGCGACGGCGTAGGCGCCACCGCCGTCCGGGTGTACGGCGATGACCTGGCCGTACGAGACGACGAGCGCCGCGAGCAGGAAGGTGATCGCGAGGGTGATGGGGAGGGTGGCGCTGAGCGCGCCGGTGCCGGCGGCCACCAGGACCAGCACGATCGCCTCGGGACCGTACGCCACCGAGCTGAGCGCGTCCAGGGAGAGCGCGGCCAGGCCTTCCAGGCTGGTCAGATGGTGCTTCTCGCCCTCGCCCGGGCGCAGCGGAACCCTCGGTCTCAGTTCGCGACGTGCCAGGCCATACGCCATCGGGTCCTCATCGGGGCCGGGTGGGACGGGTCGCCACCAGTGTCGGTGGACGACCGGTCGGGCGCAGCCCGCGAGCGCCCGGTCCGGCTGGGCCCGCGGGCGGTCGGGTCCGCCGCACGCCTTGCGGGACCCGACCCCGTCTCGGCCCCGATCGGCCTACAGCCCCACGTCCCGCCTCCGGATGTCGTCCAGGGACTCGCGCCGGACCAGCAGGCGGGCGTGGCCGTCGTGGACGGCGGTGACCGGCGGGCGGCCGACCAGGTTGTACCCGGAGGCCATGGAGAGGTGGTACGCGCCGGCCACCGGAACCGCGAGCAGGTCGCCGGGGCGCAGGTCAGAGGGGAGTTCGACGTCGGCGGCCAGGACGTCGCCCGCCTCGCAGTGCCGGCCGACGACGGTCACCGGGGCCGGCGCCGCGCCGCCGGCCCGGCCGATGAGCCGGGGCGCGTACCGGACGCCGTACAGCGCGGGCCGCGGGTTGTCGCTCATGCCGCCGTCGACGGCGACGAAGGTGTGGTCACCGGTCTTCTTGACGGCGAGGACGCGGTACACGGCGATCCCGGCCGGGCCCACGATCGCCCGCCCCGGCTCGATGATCAGGCGGGGAACGGGGAGTCCGGCCGCGGCGCAGGCGTCGGTCAGTTCGGTACGGACCCTGCGGGCCAGGGCGGTGAGGTCGAGGGCCGCCTCACCGGGCCGGTAGGCGATGCCGTGGCCGCCGCCCAGGTCCAGCTCGGGCAGCACCAGGCCGTGCTGTTCGTGCAGGCGGGCCATGAGCCCCACCACCCGGCGCACGGCGGCGAGATACGGCTTGACGCTGGTGATCTGGGAGCCCAGGTGGCAGTGCAGGCCGGTGAGTTCGAGCTGCGGCTGGTCCAGTATCCGGGCGATGGCGTGCTGGGCGTAGCCGTCGGCGATGGACAGGCCGAACTTCTGGTCATCCGTTCCGGTGCGGATCTTCTCGTGACCGCCCGCGCTGATCCCGGGCACCACCCGGACCATGACCTTCTGGTGCCCGTCGGGCCCGACGGCGGCGGCCAGCCGGGCGATCTCCGACGGACTGTCGATGACGATCCGGCCGACGCCCAGCCGCAGCGCGGTCTCCAGATCGCGCGGTGACTTGGCGTTGCCGTGCAGCACGATCCGCTCCGGCGGGAACCCGGTGGTGACCGCCAGCTCCAGCTCACCGGCCGAGCAGACATCCAGGCCGAGCCCCTCCTCCTCGGTCCAGTGCACCATGGCCCGGCACAGGAACGCCTTGGCGGCGTAGAGGACTTCGGCGTCCGGGAAGGCGTGCCGGTAGGTACGGCAGCGCTCGCGGACCTCGCTCTCGTCGAGGACGTAGACGGGCGTGCCGAAGCGGTCGGCGACCTCGGCGAGCGGGACCCCGCCGACGGCCAGGTCACCGGGCCGGGGCTCGGTGGTGGAGGCGGGCCACACCGACAGGTCGGCAGGCGTGGTGGTGACGACGGGTTCGTGCAGGGTGGTCATCGACCGCTCCCCTCTCAGACGCATCAGATGATTCCGGCGGCTCAGGCCGTTCGGGCGATCCGCAGGGACACGGCGACGGGCGCGAGCGGCGACGCCACCGGCGCGGGGGCCGGCGCCGACAGCTGCGGATCGACCGTGACGGTGGTGACGCCGAGCGGTGCGGTCAGGGCCCGCAGCACGGGTTCGGCGAGCCGGATCCAGGCCTGGTCGGGGCCGAGCGTCGCGGCGAGCCTGCGGGCCGAGGTGAAACCGACGGCGGTGCGCTCGCCGAGCGGGGTGCGGAAGAGCCGGGCCGCGCATCCCGCGGGTCCCGGCCGGACCGGTACGAACAGGGGTCCGGCCGGGGTCCGATCGGAAGGCTCCGGATCGTCACCGCACAAGAGTTCTGGCATGGCATGCCTCCTGGCACAGGAAGGAACTGGTGCCCCGGACGCGGAGAGGCGGCCGAGGCTCGCCCCAGACGCTATGCCCGCTTCCGGCACCTCTCCGATGCCTCATGACGGGACGCTGACGGCGATCGCGGCGACGTTGACGGGACGCTGACGGAGTGACGTTCGGTGCTGGTGACGGTGGTCACGGTGGCCGTCAGAGGCATGCCAAGAAGCGCCCCGGGCACTGGCCGTCACCCGTTCGGCGCAGTGTCATGGAACCGGATCGGGGTACCCGTCCGGCCCGGGATCTGCCCGGGACACCTACGGAAGAACGGTGGAGACATGTCCGGTTACGACGCCTGCGCGCCCGTCCGGGTCGTGGTGGGCGTGAGCGGTTCGCTGGGCAGCGTCACGGCTCTGAGCCGGGCCGCGGCGGAGGCCCGGCGCCGGGGTGCGGAGCTGTGGCCGGTGCTGGTCTGGGAGCCGCCGGGAGGCGAGCTGGCGGCGCGGCGGTCCCCGGCCTCGATGCTGCTGGTCGACGAGTGGCAGCGGCTGGCCCGGCAGCGGCTGCTCGACGTGCTGGAGGAAGTGTTCGGCGACGCCGGACCCGGCACCCCGCTGCACGGCCTCGTGGTACGCGGCACCCCGGGGCTGTCCCTGGTGGAGATGGCGGACCGGGAGAACGACGTGCTGGTCGTCGGCGCGGGCCGGCGCGGCTGGCACCGGGCCTTCTCGGGCCGGGTGGCCCGCTACTGCCTGTCCCACGCGCACTGCCCGGTCCTGGCCGTGCCGCCCTCCCCGCTGGAGGAGACGCTGGCCTCCGCACACCGCCGCAACAGCTGGCATCTGCCGCTGGACTCAAGGCAGTTGTCGTAACACCGGCAGCGGCCGTGGTCCCGCACCACGGCCGTGCAGCATCACCTCGGTGCCGCGCGCCATGTCATCCTCCGAAGCGGTAGCCCGTGCCGGGCCCGGTGATCAGATACCGGGGGTGCATGACCGTCAGGTCACCTACGCATCGGCCCGCCGCATCCCCGTCATCAGCACATCGAGCCCCCGCCGGGTGGTGGCCATCACCACCCGGTCCCCCGCCACCAGCACCCGCCCCTGCGCCAGCCGCCAGTCGAACGCCGGCTGCCCCGGGGCGCCCCCGCCGACCAGCCCCACCGCCAGCACCCGCCACTCCCGCCGCCGGAACGCCTGGTGCACCGAGCGCCCCTCCAGCTCCGGATGCCCGGCCACGTCCACGCAGGTGAACAGCAGCGACCCCCGCTCCACCGGCATCACCCCCAGCACATGGCGCCCCATCATGGCCGCCGCGAACGACGGCGCGGCCAGCGCTGAAACGCTTCTGCTCCGGGTGAGCGCATCCGGGTACGACGCCCGCAGCGTGCGCTGGACGGTCGCGGCGAAGGCGTCGTCGTACAGCCGGGTGACCACCCGCGCCTCGGGGTTGGCCTCCCGGACGGCCATCACGATGTCGAGGTTCCGGCCGTCGTCGCGGGTGAGGACGAGCAGGGAGCCGCACTGCCGGACCCGGGCGAGTTCGAGGACGCCGGGGGCGGCGGCGTCCTCCAGGACCAGCGGGACGCCGAGTTCCCGGGCTAGCGCGACACCCCTGGCGCGCGGGTCCCGCTCGATGGCCACGACCTGGTGGCCGGTGGTGCGCAGCCGGTCCAGCACCCGGGTGCCGACCATCCCGAGGCCGACCAGGACGATGTGGCCGCTGACGTCGTCGTCGGGCGGATGGTTCACGGAGGCGGTGCGGAACGCCTCGGTGGCGTTCATGGTCGCGGCGACCACGAGCGGCAGCACGGCGAGCCCGACGAAGCCGGCGAGGAGCTGGAGGATGCGGCGGGCGGGCGACTCCTCGGTCGCCGGGTCCCCCATCGTGAAGATGTCCAGCAGAGGCAGGTAGAAGTTCTTCCACCAGGGATGCTCGTCCGCGAAGAGCGCGGTGGCGGTGGACAGGGCGACCACCACGGCGGCCAACGAGCCGTAGACGGCCGCCAGTTGCCGGGACAGGAGGACCCGCCACGGCAGATGGGCGAACCGGGCCCGCACCCAACGCACCGGGCGGAACCGCCAGGCGCGGCGGGCCGGTTCGGCCGTGTCGAGGTGGACGACCTCCTCCAGCATCAGTCGCCCGTGGGTGAACTGCCGGTGGTACGCGGTCCGGTCGTCCGGCAGCAGCTGGGTGCCGTCCTCGCCGGCCGTCTCGGCGCTGTCCTGGCTGGCCGGGTCGTCCTCGTGGGCTCCGGAGAGCACGGCCAGGGTGGCGAGGTCGGTGACATGCGTCGGGGTGCCCGCGGGCCGTACGACACCGCGGAAGACCTTCCCCTCGACCTCCAGGGTGTGGCCGTGGCCCACGGCGGCCGCCGCGACCAGCTCCGGTACGGCGGTGTCGGCGTCGGAGAGCACGGTGGTGGAGGTGTCCGGCGAGGGGACGTCGCACAGGCCCGCCGCCCGGTCCAGGAGCCGTTCCAGATGACTGCCGCGCTCTCGGTCGAACATCCGCACGACCAGCCGTACGGAGGGGTTGACCGCGCGGGCGAGCAGGGCCGCGGTGACGTTGACCTGGTCGTCGCGGTAGGTCAGGGCGAGCGCGGCGGCTCGCGCCACGCCTGCCGCGCGCAGGGTGGCCTCGTCCGGGCGGGCCGAGATGTGCAGGTGGACGGCAGACGCCGGGTCGCGGTGCAGGGCGGCGACCCGGGCACCGTGCTCGTCGTCGGCGGACGGCAGGACCACGGTGACGACCTCGCCGCACACGGCGTCCAGTTCGACGGCGAGCCGGTGCGCGAGTCCGTCGTCGCCGCAGATCACCATGTGCCCGGTTCTCTCTCCGGATGCCGCTGGTACGGGCAGGGTTGACGTCACATCAGCCAGAACGGCACGAGCCGCGGCGGCAGTTCCGGCCGACCCTCCGGCTCCGTTCAAATGTCCGTCAAGAGCATGTCAATTGCGGCTCGGCTCGCCCCCACCGATCGGTCACTCAGCTGGCGCCTCCCATGCGCTGCGGTGTCCAGGAGGGCCGGGTCCGGTCGGCCATGGGAGCGAGGCGTGCGAGACACCGGCGTCCGGTCAGCGATGCGCGCGGCCGCCGTACCAGGGTGTCGCCCTCCGGGCCCCCGAGCCCGGTCGGCCCCCACCGCACCCACCGCACCCACCGCACCCGGCAGGCGTCGTACCGGATAACGCTCGGTGTCCGGCGCCCCGCACCTGCCCGCCGTCGCCCGTACAGCCGAACGCCCGTCCACGGCCGCCGGGGCGCCCTTTCTTGATGGCCGACCCCCGCCCGTCAGGGCATTCTTAACGCAAGCTTGACGCCTGGGGTCTCTCGATCCGTGGGCCCACGCGTCACTCTCTGCTTACGCTGGTGCGGCCGTCCGCGTGATGGCCGGAATCGAACTGCGCCGCACCTCACCGCGCCGGACACCAGGAGCCGACCCCATGGCCACGACCGAACACCCCCCTCCCAGTCGCCTGCGCGCCTGGATGCTGGAGGGGCTGTCCGACATGGGCAAGGGCGGCAGCCAACCCGGCCCCCACGCACAGCCCGAACCGGCGCACCAGGGCCAGCGCTGGTGGCGGGTGATGTGCCTGACGGGTGTGGATTACTTCTCGACCCTGGGCTACCAGCCGGGCATCGCCGCCCTGGCCGCCGGCCTGCTGTCGCCGATCGCGACCATCGTGCTCGTCATCGTCACCCTGGCCGGCGCCCTGCCGGTCTACCGCCGCGTCGCCGAGGAGAGCCCGCACGGCGAGGGCTCCATCGCCATGCTGGAGCGGCTGCTCTCCTTCTGGCAGGGCAAGCTCTTCGTGCTCACCCTGCTCGGCTTCGCCGCCACCGACTTCCTGATCACCATCACCCTGTCGGCCGCGGACGCCTCCACCCACCTGGTGGAGAACCCGCACCTCGCCGACTTCCTCCAGGGCAAGCAGATGATCATCACGCTGTTCCTGGTGGCGCTGCTCGGCGCGGTCTTCCTCAAGGGCTTCCTGGAGGCGATCGGGGTCGCGGTCGTCCTGGTCGGCATCTACCTCGCGCTCAACGTCGTCGTCGTGATCGTCGGCTTCTGGCACGTCATCACCGCCGAGCACGTGATCACCGACTGGACCAGCGCCCTGACCACGGAACACGGCAACGTCTTCGTCATGATCGGCGTCGCCCTGATCGTCTTCCCGAAACTCGCCCTGGGCCTGTCCGGCTTCGAGACCGGTGTGGCCGTCATGCCGAACGTCAAGGGCGACCCGGGCGACACCGAGGAGCGCCCCACCGGCCGGATCCGGGACACCAAGAAGCTGCTCACCACGGCCGCCCTGATCATGAGCGTCTTCCTGATCGCCACCAGCTTCATCACCACGCTGCTGATCCCGGAGAACGAGTTCAAGAGCGGCGGCCAGGCCAACGGCCGCGCCCTCGCCTACCTGGCGCACGAATACCTCGGCAACGCCTTCGGCACGGTCTACGACGTCTCGACCATCGCCATCCTGTGGTTCGCCGGCGCCTCCGCCATGGCCGGCCTGCTCAACCTGATGCCGCGCTACCTGCCCCGCTACGGCATGGCCCCGCACTGGGCCCGCGCGGTGCGCCCGATGGTCATCGTCTTCACCCTGATCGCCTTCCTGGTGACCTGGATCTTCGACGCCGACGTCGACGCGCAGGGCGGCGCCTACGCCACCGGTGTGCTGGTGCTGATCAGCTCGGCGGCGGTCGCGGTGACCATCGCCGCCCACAAGGCCGGCCAGCGCAACTGGACCATCGCCTTCGCGGTCATCTCGGCGGTGTTCCTCTACACCACCGTCGTCAACGTCATCGAGCGCCCCGACGGCGTGAAGATCGGTGCCTGCTTCATCGTCGGCATCATCCTCGTCTCGCTGCTCTCCCGCCTCGCCCGCGCCTTCGAGCTGCGCGTGACGAGCGTGGTCCTCGACGACATGGCGGAACGGTTCATCCGCGACATGGCCAGCCGCAAGATGCGGTTCATCGCCAACGAGCCGGACCGGCGTGACAAGGCCGAGTACCGCGACAAGATCGACCAGATCCGGGCCGACAACGACATGCCCGAGCAGGAGGACTTCGTCTTCGTCGAGGTCACGGTCACCGACCCCTCCGAGTTCGAGGCGGGCCTGACCGTCCGCGGCGAGGTCCTGCACAACCGCTACCGCGTCCTCACCCTGGAGTCCGCCTCCATCCCCAACGCCCTGGCCGCGCTGCTGCTGCACGTCCGGGACGAGACCAACGGAATCCCGCACATCTACTTCGAGTGGACCGAGGGCAGCCCGTTCGCCAACTTCCTGCGCTTCTTCCTCTTCGGCCAGGGCGAGGTCGCCCCGGTCACCCGCGAGGTGCTGCGCGAGGCAGAGCCCGACCGCTCCCGGCGGCCGCGCGTCCACACGGGCTGAACACGGGCGCGCGTACAGGCCGTAAGAATCCCGTCAAGAACCGCTCGGTCTGCATAAGAACCCCGTCAGCGGTCGGTCCCGAGCGCCCACAGGCCCCTACCGTCGGCCTCATGACGGACAGCAGACCCAGGGGCCGGGCGGCCGGTGACCGCACCTGGCGCGGCAGCGCACACCTGGCCGTCGGCTGCGCCCTCGGCTTCGGCGGGCTGACGTTCCTGGTGGACTGGGACGCGGGTACCCTCACCCCCGCCCGCGCCCTGCTCTGGGGCACCCTGTCGGTCGCCGTCCTCACCATGCTGCTGCCCGCCCGCGTCACGGCCGGCCCCGGCTGGCTGGCCGTACGCGGCCCGCTCCGGCGCCGTACCGTACGCACCGACTCCCTCGTCTACGTCGGCCGGTACGGTGACGTCTCCGCGCATCTGGTCCTGCGCGACACCCACGGCAGCCGCCTGGAGCTGGACCCGGGCGTCCTGCACGCCAACCCCCTGCTCTGGCACGAACTGGACACCGGCGTCCGCCGCTCCGTGGAGCGTGGCACCCTGCGCGGGGGCACCGAGGTGCTGGCGCGGCTCGGCCACGAGATCGACGACACGAACGCGCGCGCGGTCCTCCACGCGTCCGGCCTCGTCTGACCGCCCACCCCCTGGCCGCGGACCCCGCCGACTGGGCCTATCGTGACCCGCATGCCTTCCTACACGATCGGCCAGGCGGCACGGCTGCTCGGCGTCAGCCCGGACACCGCCCGCCGCTGGGCCGACGCGGGCCGGATGGCCACCCATCGTGACGAGGGCGGCCGGCGGCTCATCGACGGCGCGGACCTCGCCGCGTTCTCCGTCGAACTGGCCAAGGCCGGCACCGGCGAGGAGGACGCCTCCTACACCTCGGTCCGCAACGCCTTCCCCGGCATCGTCACCGCGATCAAGCTCGGCGACGTCGCCGCCCAGGTCGAGATCCAGGCCGGCCCGCACCGGCTGGTCTCCCTGCTGACCCGGGAGGCGGTCGAGGAACTCGGCCTGGAGGTCGGCATGGAGGCCACCGCCCGGGTGAAGTCCACGAACGTGCACATCGACCGCGTCTGAAGGGTCATCCGCACAGCAGCGCGGCCCACAGGTCCAGCCGGTCGCTCAGCCGGGACAGGTCCCGGCCGGTGAAGTGCTCCACCCGTTGCATCCGGTAGTGCACGGTGTTGACGTGCAGATGCAGCGCCTCCGCCGTGCGCGCCCAGGAGCCGTCGCAGGCCAGGAAGGTCTGCAGCGTGCTCAACAGCACGGCGGAGGCGGCCCGTTCGCCGGTGAGCAACGGCCCGAGGACGGTACGGCGGTAGACCGCGCGGACCTCGGCCGGCACCCCGGTCAGCAGCGCGGAGAGGCTGGTGAGGGTGGCCGCATCGGTGAGGACGGAGGCGTCCGGGGCCGTAGTGCGGGCTGAGGTGAGCGCGTACCGCGCCTGCGCCAGCGCCCCGCTGAGCTCGCCCGGTCCCGCCGCCACCGATCCGGTCCCGCCGTGCAGCGGGACACCCGGCTCGCAGCCGGCGACCAGCTCCCAGGCGGCGCCGATGTCCGCCGCGGGCAGGACGGCGAAGGCCGTCCCGTCCGGCAGCCGCCCCACCGCGGCCCGCGGCGCCCGCGGCGCGACATGCCCGGCGACCTCCGCCAGCGCGCCCTCGGCGAGCCCCGGCCGCCGTGCCCCGGTGTCGGCGACCACCACCCGGTAGGGCCCGTCGGCGGGCAGCCCGCACTCCCGGACCCCGGCCTGCAAAGTCCCCTCCACCGCCGCGGCCCCCGCCCCGGCCAGCAGCGCGCCCAGTTCGTCGGCCGCCTGCCGCTCGGCCGACCGGCGCCGCACCGCCGTCTCCTGGCAGCGGCCCAGCGCGGCGGCGACCTCGTGCAGCATCCCGGCCGGCGCGCTGTCCGGGTCGGGCAGGTACAGCAGCCAGCGCTCGTACGGCGAGACGCTGTCGGCGGCGACGGACACCGTCATCCCGCGCCCGTCCGCGACCAGAACCGCGGCCTCCCGGGCCGGGACCCCGGGTGCCGCCGCCGTGGCCGCGACGGTCCGCCCCGACGGCGTGAAGACGTACGCGGCGGTCCGGTCCAGATGCGCGAAGGCCGCCGCGAGCACGTCCCCGGGCCCGGCCTCCTGGGCGAGCAGCCTGCTCAGCCGGACCCGCGCGTTCTCCGGCAGCGCCTGCCTGCGGCTCAGCTCGCCCCACTGCCGCAGGTACACGGTGTCCGTGATCGCCCGGAACATGATGTGCGCCGGCACCCCGGCGACCGGGACACCGTGCCGTACGCAGGCCTCCACCAGTTCCTCGGGCACGCCCCCGTGGGTCTCCTCCCCCGCGAACAGCGCCGCCGCCCCGGCCTCCTTGAGGGCCGACACGAACCGCTCCGCCTTCCCCGGCGCCCACCACACCAGCCCGCTGAGCACCACCTCCCCGGGCCGCACGAAGCGGGCCGGGTCCTCCAGGTCCGTGACCGTCACCCCGCTGATCTCCCGGGCCAGCAGGGCGTCCCGCGCCCACAGGGGACGCAGCCCGAGGGAGACGTCCGTCAGGAGGTGTTCGACGTGCATGTGCTCAGACTCCTTGTGCCAGCCTCGCATTCACCAGGTGAGTGCGAGTTACAGCATCGTAAATGCAAGTCTTTCCGCACGGAACGTCTCTTGGTGAATCATCCAGGACCGGCCCCGCCCGGCTCGTTTTTTCCGTGCCCCGCACCAGTCGTGCGAGTCCCGCGCGCGTTGCTTCACTGACCGGCATGGACCTGAACACGGTGGTGGAGATCCGGGACGCCCGGAACCCGGCCCCCTGGCGCCCCGGCGACGCCTGGCTCGGCGGCGGGACGTACCTCTTCTCCGAGCCCCAGCCGCGGCTGCGCCGCCTGGTCGACCTGAGCCGCACCGGCTGGACGCCCGTGCACCGCGCCCCGGACGGCTCCCTGGAGGTCTCCGCCACCTGCACGGTCGCCCAGCTCTCCCGCCACGCCCGGACCCTGACGACGGCGGCCGCCCCGCTCTTCGAGCAGTGCTGCCGGGCCTTCCTCGCCTCCTTCAAGATCTGGAACATGGCCACGGTCGGCGGCAACCTCTGCAACGCCCTCCCGGCCGGCCCGATGATCTCCCTCACCGCCGCCCTCGACGGGGAGTGCCTGCTGATCGCCCAGGACGGCGTACGACGACGGGTCCCGGTCGCCGGCTTCGTGACCGGCGCAGGCCGCAAGGACCTGGCCGAGGGCGAGCTGCTGCGCTCGGTCACCGTCCCGGCCCGCGCACTCGACCGCCGTACCGCGTTCCGCCAGGCCTCCCTCTACGGCCTGGGCCGCTCCGGCGTCCTGGTGATCGGCACCCTGGACCCCGTCGACGGCTCCTTCGCCCTGACGGTCACCGCGGCGACCGTACGGCCGGTACGGCTGTGGTTCCCGCTGCCGCCGACGGCCGAGGCCCTGCGGACGGCGATCGGCGGGGCCGTCGCCGACGACGAGTGGTTCGACGACATCCACGGCCTGCCCGAATGGCGACGGCACATGACGTTCCGGTACGCGGAGGAGATCCGGCAGGAGGTGACCCGGTGAGGATCGAGGTCAACGGGCGGTGCCACGAGGAGGAGCCGCTGCCCGGCCAGTGCCTGCGCACCTATCTGCGCGAGCACGGCTGGTTCGGGGTGAAGAAGGGCTGCGACGCGGGCGACTGCGGAGCCTGCACGGTCCACGTCGACGGCGAACCCGTGCACAGCTGCCTCTACCCGGCCTTCCGCGCCGACGGCCGTACCGTCACCACCGTCGAGGGCCTGGCCGCCCCCGACGGCGAACTCCACCCCGTGCAGCGGAAGTTCCTGGACGCCCAGGGCTTCCAGTGCGGCTTCTGCACAGCCGGCTTCCTGATGACCACGGCGGCCCTCACCGACGACCAACTCACCGATCTCCCCCGGGCGTTCAAGGGAAACCTGTGCCGCTGCACCGGCTACCGGGCCATCGAGGACGCCGTCCGCGGGGTCAGGCACGTCGAGGAGCCGTCCGCCGGCGAGTCCGTCGGCCGCAACCTGCCCGCGCCCGCCGGACCGCAGGTCGTCACCGGCACCGCCCGCTACACCTTCGACATCGACGTGCCCGGCCTGCTCCACATGAAGCTGCTGCGCTCCCCGCACGCCCACGCCCGCATCACCTCGATCGACACCTCGGCCGCCCTGCGCGTCCCCGGCGTCCACGCCGTGTTCACCCACCACGACGCCCCCGAACGCCACTACTCCACCGCCCGCCACGAACACCCCGAGGAAGACCCCGCCGACACCCGCCTGCTCGACGACACGGTCCGCTACATCGGCCAGCGGGTCGCTGCGGTGGTCGCGGACAGCGAGGCGGCGGCGGAGGAGGGCTGTCGGCGGATCGCAGTGCTATATGACATTGCACCAGCGGTCCTGGACCCCGAGGAGGCGATGCGCCCCGGCGCCCCCGTCGTCCACGACAAGGCCCCGTCGGCCGCCCGCATCTCCCGCCCGCACGCCAACGTCGTCGGCGAGGCGCACGGCGAGATCGGCGACGTCGAGGCCGGTTTCGCCGAGGCCGACGCCGTATACGAAGCGACCTTCCGCACCCAGCGGGTCCAGCACGCCAGCCTGGAGACGCACGGCGCGGTCGCCTGGCTCGACGAGGACGGCCGGCTCACCGTCCGCACCAGCTCCCAGACCCCGTTCCTCACCCGCCGTGCCCTGTGCGCGCTCTTCGACCTGCCGCCGGAGCAGGTCCGGGTGGTCGCGGGCCGGGTCGGCGGCGGCTTCGGCGGCAAGCAGGAGATGCTGGTCGAGGACATCGTGGCCCTCGCCGTACTGCGGCTGCGCCGCCCGGTGAAGCTGGAGTACACCCGCGCGGAGCAGTTCTACGGCGCCACCACCCGGCACCCCTTCACCGTCCGCGTGAAGGCGGGCGCCCGCCGGGACGGCACGCTGACCGCCCTCGAACTGCGGGTCGTCTCCAACACCGGCGCGTACGGCAACCACGGCCCCGCCGTGATGTTCCACAGCGTGGGCGAGTCGATGGCGATGTACCGGGCCCCGCACAAGAAGGTCGACGCCTACTCCGTCTACACCCACACCGTCCCGGCGGGCGCCTTCCGCGGCTACGGCCTGGGCCAGGTGCTGTTCGCGGTCGAGTCCGCCCTGGACGAACTGGCCCGCCGGCTCGGCCTGGACCCCCTCGACGTCAAGGCCCGCAACATCATCGGCCCCGGCGACTCGATGCTCACCCCCGGCGGCCACGAGGAGGACCTGCACATCGCCAGCTACGGCTTCGACCAGTGCGTCTCCATCGTCCGCCGGGCCCGGTCGGAACCCTGGGAACCGGCCCCCGAGGGCTGGCTGGTCGGCGAGGGCGTGGCGCTGGCGATGATCGCGACGGGCCCGCCGGGCGGCCACATCGCCGACGCCAGGGCGGCCCTGCTCCCCGACGGCGGCTTCGATCTGGCGGTCGGCACGGCCGAGTTCGGCAACGGCACCACGACCGTGCACCGGCAGATCGCGGCCGGTGAACTCGCCACCACCGTCGACCGGATCACCGTCCGCCAGTCCGACACGGACGTCGTACGGCACGACACCGGTGCCTTCGCCTCCACCGGCACCGTGGTCGCGGGCAAGGCCACCCTGCGCGCCTCCCGCGCTCTCGCCGACCTGCTCCTCGACTTCGCCGCGGCCCACCTGCGCGTGGCGCGCGCCGACTGCCGGCTGGCGGAGGAGGCCGTTCTGCACCCCGGCGGGCGGCTGCCGCTCAAGGAGCTGTACGCGGCCGCCCGCGCGGTCGGCATCGAGTGCGCCGCCGACGGCCACTTCGGCGGCACCCCGCGCTCGGTCGCCTTCAACTCCCAGTGGTTCAGGGTGGCCGTGGACCCCGGCACCGGGGAGATCCGCATCCTGCGCAGCGTGCACGCCGCCGACGCGGGCAAGGTGATGAACCCGATGCAGTGCCGCGGTCAGGTGGAGGGCGGGGTGGCCCAGGCGCTCGGCGCGACCCTCTTCGAGAACGTACGGCTGGACGCGCGCGGCGAGGTCGAGACGGCCGCCTTCCGCCGCTACCGGCTGCCGCAGTACGCGGACATCCCGCGCACCGAGGTGCACTTCATGGAGACCACCGACGCGATCGGGCCGCTGGGCGCCAAGTCGATGAGCGAGAGCCCGTTCAACCCGGTCGCCCCGGCGCTGGCCAACGCGCTGCGGGACGCGACGGGCGTTCGGTTCACGGAGCTGCCGCTGACGCGCGACCGGGTGTGGCGGGCACTGGATGCCGGCCGCCGTACGCCCCGTCCACCCGTATCTCCCTGATGCCGCTGATGTGCCGGGCCCCGCAACGGTCCTGCGGCAGCACCAGTTGCGGACCCGCCCGGTCCAGCGGGGTGTCGTCGATGCTGACACCGAGCACAACAGGGGCATGGCCGAAATCGGGGTCGATCTCCGCCCAGGAGAGCAGCGCGTGGTGCCCGTCGGCGCCGGTGACCGCGATGAGGAAGCGCAGCCGGTCCTTGCGCCGGCCGGGGTCGAATCCGGGTCCGGCGTCGGTGAGGACGTCGTACAGCCGCGGTCCGGTGAAGCTGTGGTGCTGGATGCCGCTGGTGGCGCACTCGAAGCTGACCCGCTCCCGGTGCTGGGGCCAGCGCAGCAGGTCGGGCACGGTCAGCCGGGCCGGTCGTGCCAGGTCTCCGGTGAGGACGAGTTCGGCGAGCGTCATGCGCGGCCACCTCCCGGATGACGGTACCCGCGGCACGTCACCGTACAAACGCACATGCCAGGCCCAATCCGTAAGTATGCAGCTCATGCGATGTGACAGAAGACTTACGGCTGGCAAATGCGGCAGTATCATCGCCAGGCGGCTGATAGACAGGTCGCGGCAGGGCGCGACAGATTGTTCATAGAATCCAGAGGAGTTCACTCGTGATGACCCGTTCCGTTCGCCGGACCCGGCGGACGCTCCAGGTGGCCGGTGCCTCGGTCGCGGCCCTGCTGGCCCTGAGCGCCTGTTCCTCCTCCGACGACAACTCTTCGGCGACGACGAAGTCGGACACGTCGGCGGCGGCAACGCCCAAGCTGTCGGGCTCGATCACCGTGTTCGCGGCCGCTTCGCTCCAGGAGAGCTTCACGACCCTGAAGGCCGACTTCGAGAAGGCCCACCCGGGCACCAAGGTGAACTTCAGCTTCGGCGGCAGCGACACCCTGGCCGCGCAGATCACGAGCGGTGCGCCGGCCGACGTCTTCGCCGCCGCGAGCCCCAAGACCATGGCGATCGTCACGGACAAGAGTGACGCCGTCGGCACGCCGGCCACCTTCGTCCGCAACCAGCTGGAGATCGCCACCCTGCCGGGCAACCCCGACAAGATCTCCTCCCTCAAGGACCTCACCAAGTCGTCGCTGAAGGTGGTCCTCTGCGACAAGACGGTGCCGTGCGGTGCCGCCGCGCAGAAGGCCCTGGACGCCAGCAAGCTCAAGCTCACCCCGGTCTCCTACGAGGAGGACGTGAAGTCCGCCCTCAACAAGGTGGTGCTGAAGGAGGCCGACGCGGCGGTCGTCTACAAGACCGACGTGAAGGCCGCCGGCAGCAAGGTCGAGGGCGTGGAGTTCCCCGAGTCCGCGAACGCGATCAACGACTACCCGATCACCCTCCTCAAGAACGCCCAGAACCCCACGGTGGCCAAGGCGTTCATCGCGCTCGTGCAGTCCGCCGAGGGCCAGCAGGTCCTGAACCAGGCCGGGTTCCTCAAGCCGTGACGAAGACCGACGCGTCCGGCGCCGCGGCCGGCCCCCGCACGGGCGGTCCGCGGCGCCGACGCGTTCGGACCGCCGTACCGCTACCGCTCCTCCTCCCCGGAGCGGTAGCCCTGGCCTTCCTGCTCCTGCCGCTGGTCGCCCTGCTGGTGCGGGCCCCCTGGAGCAGCCTCCCGTCCCTGCTGACCAGCACGGAGATCTGGCAGGCCCTCCAGCTATCGCTGATCTGCGCGACGTCGGCGACGGCCGTGAGCCTGGTGCTGGGCGTCCCCCTGGCCTGGCTGCTGGCCCGCACGGAGTTCCCCGGCCGCGGTTTCGTCCGCGCACTGGTCACCCTGCCCCTCGTCCTCCCCCCGGTGGTCGGCGGTGTGGCCCTGCTCCTCGCCCTGGGCCGCAACGGGGTGGCCGGCCAGTGGCTGGACTCCTGGTTCGGCATCACCCTCCCCTTCACCACGGCGGGCGTGGTGGTCGCCGAGTCCTTCGTGGCCATGCCGTTCCTGGTGATCAGCGTCGAGGGCACGCTCCGCGCGGCCGACCCCCGCTACGAGGAGGCGGCCACCACCCTGGGCGCCTCCCGCTTCACGGCGTTCCGCCGGGTCACGCTCCCGCTCATCGCCCCCGGCATCGCGGCCGGCGCGGTCCTGGCCTGGGCCCGCGCACTCGGCGAGTTCGGGGCGACGATCACCTTCGCCGGCAACTTCCCCGGCCGCACCCAGACCATGCCGCTCGCCGTCTACCTCGCCCTCCAGAACGACCCCGACGCGGCGATCGCGCTCAGCCTGGTACTGCTGACGGTGTCGATCGCGGTGCTGGCGGGGTTGCGGGACCGTTGGATGACAGCATCATGAGGACGACCCGCCGGACACACTCCCGATGACAAACCCACACCCCACACCAGCAGACGACGCCGGGCCTCCCCACGGACTGCCCACGTCCGCCGACGACACCCGGGCACCCCACGGAGCACCCGCGTCCGCCGACCCCTCGCAGCCACCCCACGGACCATCCGCGTCCGCCGACCCCTCGCAGCCACCCCACGGACCATCCGCGTCCGCCGACCCCTCGCAGCCACCCCACGGACCATCCGCGTCCGCCGACCTCTCGCAGCCACCCCACCACGGACTGCCGGCAGCCGCCGACGGCGCTCCGCCCCCTCAGGGGCCACCCGCACCCGACACTGACAGCCGCACGGGTGATGCGGGTGGGAACCCCAACCCGGCCGAAGGCCGGGTACCCCCCACACACCCGCACCCGACCGCGCACGGCCTCCACGCCCACCTCGTCGTCACCCGCCCCACCTTCCACCTGGACATCACCCTCACCGCCGCCCCCGGCGAGGTCGTCGCCCTCCTCGGCCCCAACGGCGCCGGAAAGACCACCGCCCTCCGTGCCCTGGCCGGCCTCACCCCCCTCACCACCGGCCACCTCCACCTCGACGGCACGGAGTTGGACCGCACACCCCCCGAATCCCGCCCGGTCGGCGTCGTCTTCCAGGACTACCTCCTCTTCCCCCACCTCACGGCCCTCGACAACGTCGCCTTCGGCCCCCGCTGCCACGGCGCGACAAAGGCGGACGCCCGTACCCAGGCGGCTGCCTGGCTGGACCGCATGGGCCTCGCCGAGCACGCCGGCGTCAAACCCCGCCGTCTCTCCGGCGGCCAGGCTCAACGCGTCGCGCTGGCCCGCGCCCTGGCCACCCGCCCCCGTCTCCTCCTCCTGGACGAACCCCTCGCCGCCCTCGACGCCCGCACCCGCCTGGACGTACGGTCCCAACTCCGCCGCCACCTGGCCGAGTTCGAGGCGGTCGCCGTCCTGGTCACGCACGACCCGCTGGACGCCATGGTGCTGGCCGGCCGCCTGATCGTCATCGAGGACGGCCGGGTCGTCCAGGAAGGCACCCCCGCCGACATCGCCCGCCACCCGCGCACCGACTACATCGCCCACCTGGTCGGCCTCAACCTCTACCGGGGCCGGGCGGCGGGCCACACGGTCCAGCTGGCCGCGGGTCCCGCCATCACCACCACCGAGGACCTCGCCGGCGACGTCTTCGTCGCGTTCCCGCCCAGCGCCGTCACCCTCTTCCGGGACCGCCCCACGGGTGCCAGCGCCCGCAACCTCTGGCGCTGCGAGGTCGCCGGCCTGGAGATCCACGGCGACCAGATCCGCGCCGACCTGACCGGCGGACTCGCCCTCGCCGCCGACCTCACCACGGTCGCCGCCGCCGAACTGGACCTGCACCCGGGTGCCACGGTCTGGGCGACGGTGAAGGCGACCCAGACGCACGCGTACCCGGCGTAGAAACGGGAGGCCCCGCCGAAGCGGGGCCTCTGCCGAACCATCCCGACGCGTCAGTCCTCGTACGCGTCCAGCGGCGGGCACGAACACACCAGGTTCCGGTCACCGAAGGCCTGGTCGATACGGCGCACCGGCGGCCAGTACTTGTCGGCGGCGGACACCCCACCGGGGAAGACGGCCTCCTCCCGGCTGTACGCGTGCTTCCACTCGCCGCCCAGCGCGCCGGCGGTGTGCGGAGCGCCCCGCAGCGGGTTGTCGTCGGCGGGCCACTCCCCCGCCCCGACCTTGTCGATCTCCGCGCGGATGGCGATCATCGCCTCGCAGAACCGGTCCAGCTCGCCGAGGTCCTCGGACTCGGTCGGCTCGATCATCAGCGTGCCGGCCACCGGGAAGGACATCGTCGGCGCGTGGAATCCGTAGTCGATGAGCCGCTTGGCGACGTCGTCGACGCTCACCCCGGTCGCCTTGGTCAGCGGCCGCAGGTCGATGATGCACTCGTGCGCGACGAGCCCGCCGGGCCCGGTGTAGAGCACGGGGTAGTGCGGCTCCAGCCGCTTGGCGACGTAGTTGGCGCTGAGCACGGCCACCTGGGTGGCCCGCTTGAGCCCCTCGCCGCCCATCAGCCGGACGTACGCCCACGAGATCGGCAGGATCCCCGCGGAGCCCCACGGCGCGGCCGAGATCGGCCCGACGCCCGTCTCCGGCCCGGCGGCGGGCTGCAGCGGGTGGTTCGGCAGGTACGGCGCCAGGTGGGCCCGGACGGCCACCGGACCGACACCCGGACCGCCGCCGCCGTGCGGGATGCAGAAGGTCTTGTGCAGGTTGAGGTGGGAGACGTCGCCGCCGAAGTGCCCCGGCTTGGCGACCCCGACCAGGGCGTTCAGGTTGGCTCCGTCGACGTACACCTGGCCGCCGGCCTCGTGCACCTGCGCGCAGATGTCGGCGACGTGCTCCTCGAACACGCCGTGCGTGGACGGGTAGGTGATCATCAGTACCGCGAGCTCGTCGCGGTACTGCTCGATCTTCGCCCGCAGGTCCTGGACGTCGATCTCGCCGTCCTCGGCGGTCTTCACGACGACGACCTTCATGCCCGCCATCACGGCACTCGCGGCATTGGTCCCATGGGCCGACGACGGAATCAGGCACACGGTCCGCTGCGCGTCCCCGTTGGCGCGGTGGTACGCGCGTACGGCCAGCAGGCCGGCCAGCTCGCCCTGCGACCCGGCGTTGGGCTGCAGCGACACGCTGTCGTACCCGGTGACCTCGGCGAGCCGCTCCTCGAGCTCCCGGATGAGGGTCAGGTAGCCCTGTGCCTGCTCGGCCGGTGCGACCGGTTGCTTCGGCCGGACGTGGGGCCATGTGTCCGGCTCAATGTGGGTGGTCGCGTTGATCTTCATGGTGCAGG